>CAYPYY010000172.1:0-4098 GCA_964414995.1 uncultured Gemmatimonas sp. | reverse complement strand
ATGGCTTGCGCACCGGCCAGCGGTGCCCCGCGGCCTCGACCTCCAGCGTGCGCCCGTCGCTGCGCACGATGAGACTCCCGAGCTGGTCGGTGCGGAGCACGGTGGCGTCGGCCTCGACGAGGCGGCGCATCACCTCCGGCGACGGGTGCCCGTAGCTGTTGCCCTGCCCCACGCTCACGAGCGCGACCCGCGGTGCCACGGCCTCGACGAACGCATCCGAGGTGCTCGTGCGCGATCCGTGATGCGCGACCTTGAGCACATCGGCGGCGAGCGCCGTCGCGTCCTGCTCCAGCAGCCAGCGCTCCTGTCGGCCCTCGGCGTCGCCGGTGAGGAGCACACGCGTGGCGCCGAAGGTGGCGCGCACGATCGAGCTCGCTTCGTTGGGATCGTCGAGCGATGCCGTCCACGCCGAATCGGGCGCGAGGAAGTCAATCGCCACGCCATCGAGCTCGATGCGCTCGCCGGGCCGCACCCGCTGCCAGCGCGCACCCACGCGCTGGGCGGCATCGAGCGTCTCGCGATAGGTCGGATTGGCCTCGACAAACGCGGCGTCGCGAATCTCCTGCGGGCGCAGCGCCTCGATGACGCTGGCGGCACCGCCCACGTGATCGCTGTGCGGATGCGTGAGCACGAAAAGTGCGAGCGCGCCACCGTGGCGGCGGAGATACGGAATCACCGTGGCGCGTCCAGCGTCGCCGGACCGCCACGCGCGTCCAGCGTCCACGAGCACCCAGCGGCCGCGCGGCGTGCGCAGTGCGATGGCATCGCCTTGGCCGACGTCAATCATATGCACCTCCATCACCGGCGGGCCGTGACGCGGTGCCGCGGGCGCCCACGCGAGTAGCGCCACCGCGCCGATGGCAACGATCGCGGGTCGCGCCCAGTCGCGCGCCCAACCGGCCACGAGTAGCGCGAGGACTGCCACGCCGCTCACGAGCGCGGCAACCAGTGTTGGCGCCACCACCACGGCCGCACCCGGCAGCGACGCCCCAGCCGCGGCGGTCGCATCGAGCGCGCGCAGCAGCGGTCGCGCCGCATCGGCGACGAAGGGCGCGCCGAATCGCTCCGGCAGCAGCATCGCAGCGAACAGCGTGGGCTGGAGCAGCGCGATGATCGGGCCCGCCACCAAGTTGCTGAAGGGCGCGATGAGACTGAGCCGCCCGAAGTGCCAAGCAATGAGCGGCGCCGTGGCCAGGGTGCTGAGCGTGCCCGCCGTCAGCTCTCGGCCCAGCGTGGCGCGCCAGCCGCGCAGCCTGGCGCTGAGCCGCGGCCCGAGCCGCCCCGCCACCACGATGGCGGCGTAGCCGCCGACGCTGAGCTGATAGCCCAAGTCGAGCACTGTGCGCAGTTCCACGAGCGGGACTGCCGCGCCGAGCGCGAAGCTGCCCCACGGCGAGATGGGCCGCTGCCAGAGTCGCGCACATTGGCTCGCGGCAAAGAGTGTCGCACTGCGCACGGCGGGCGCCGGCGCGCCGATCGCCAGGACGTAGAGCACCGTGATGGCCACCGCGCCGACGCCGGCGGCGCCCCGCCCCACGCGCAGCGCGCCCAGCGCCAGCAAGAGCGCGCCGCCGACGATCGCCACGTGGAGGCCGGAGATGCTGAGCATATGCACGAGCCCGGCGTCGGCGTAGCGCTCGCGGAGCAAGGGATCGAGCCCGCGTGTGTCGGCGATGAGCAGCGCACGGACCATCGGGCCGTCAGGCCCGAACAGTCGGTCGAGCCGGGCCGCCACCCGAGCGCGCCAGAGCGCGAGCGGGCCTGGAGCGCGCAGCACGCGTACCCGCGCGTCGCGCACGAGCGGGCCGCGGTCGCCGTCGGTGAGCTCGTTGAACGTGAGCGCGACTGTTGCGCCGGCCGGGGCCTCACCGCTGGTCACCGCCACCGCGATGTGCACGCGGCAGGTGGCTGACTGCATCTCGCCGCGGGTAAAGGCCCCGGGTGCGGCGTCTCCGAGCAGTTGCACCTGCGCTTCGCCCCGAGCGCGCGCCTGTGCGACGCACTGCAGGTCGCCTGCCCGTGCCTGGGCACCCGCGAGCAACCCGGCGAGCGCGAGGAGACCAAGTGCGCCCAACTGCTCTCGGTTGGCTGCCGCTCCGCTCGCTCTCGCCACGCCACTCGTGGCTTTTTCGTGCCCACGCCACCACAGCGTGAGCACCGCCAGCGCGCCAAACACGAGCAGCGCCGGCGGCGCCCCGACCGTGAGCCCCGCCGCCGTCCCCAGCGCCCACGCCAACGTCGCCTGCAGTACCAAAGGCATCGCCCGGTACCTTGCGGGGCACCGGGCGATCGAAAGACATCAGTTGCTTGCCGCGCATCGCGGGACCACGCGGCCCGGCGTTGCGCCACGGCGCGGGCGCTCGCGCTACCCCGCCATCGGCAGCGGCTGCCGCTCCTGCACGGGCGTGCCCGTGAACGTCGCGCCCGTGGTCCCCGTGAGCTCCACCGTCAGGTAGCGCCCAATCAACTCACTGGTGCCCGACACGAGCACCGTCTTGAAGTCCCGCGACCGCGCCTGGAACAGATCGCCGCCCTTCCGCGCCTCCTTCTCCACCAGCACTTCCATCCGCTCCCCGAGGCGCCCGAGGTTCTTCTCGCGCGAGATGCCACGGATCGTCGCGAGCAACTCCGTGTACCGCGCGTCCATCACCTCGTCGCTGATCGTCCACTCTGCCGGCATCCGCGTGGCCGGCGTGCCCTCGCGCGCCGAGAACTTGAACGTGAACGCGTCATCAAAGCGCACCTCGCGGCACAGCGAGAGCGTGTCGGCAAACTCTTCGTCCGTCTCGCCCGGAAAGCCCACGATGATGTCCGTCGTGAGCCCCAGCCGCGGCATCGCCGTGCGCAGGCGCTCCACACACTCGAGGTACTGCTCACGCGTGTAGCGGCGCAGCATCCGCTTGAGCATTGACGTTGAGCCCGACTGCATCGGCAGATGCACGTGCTCGCACACCGTCGGCGTCTCGGCCATCGCCGCGATCACGCGGTCCGAGAAATCATTCGGATGCGGGCTGGTATAGCGCACGCGGCGGATGCCATCCACGCGGCCAACCGCACGCAGCAGATCGGCGAAGTCGTGCGTGCCGTCGTTGTACGAGTTCACCGTCTGGCCGAGCAGCACCACTTCCGTAATCCCACGCTGCGCCACCTCGGCGGTCTCGCGCACGACATCCGCCAGGCGCCGCGAACGCTCGGGCCCGCGCGTGGTCGGCACGATGCAGTACGTGCAGCGATAGTCACAGCCGCGCTGCACCGGGATCCACGCCTTCACGCCTTCGAAGCGCCGCGCCGAAAAATCCTCGTAGTGCTCCTCGAGATCAAAGTCGGTGGCGCTGAACCGTTCACCGCTCTTGGCACCCTCGATCAACGATGGCAGCATCCGGTACGAGTCCGGCCCCACCACCAACTGCACGCGCGTGTCGGTCTCGAGCAGACGCGGCCCGAGGCGCTGCGCCATACACCCCGTCACGCCGAGCACCGCGCCCGGCTTCAGGTTGCGGCGAATCTCGCCCAGGCGCCCAATCACGCGCTGCTCGGCGTTGTCCCGGATCGCGCAGGTGTTCACGAGCACCACGTCGGCGCCGTCCGGTACGTCCACCGACACGTAGCCCTCGGCCTCCAGCCGCCCGTACATCAGCTCACTGTCGCTGACGTTCATCTGGCAGCCGTAGGTCTCGATATAGACCGTGCGGGCGGGGGTTGTGGGGGCGCTCATTGCTCGAAAGCTAAGGGGGACCGGCCTGATGTTCACGCGTTGGCCCGGTCAATCGCAGGCTGGCGGCCCTCAGGCCGCGCCGCTCGCGGGAAGCCAGACGTGGAACGTGCTCCCTGCCCCTTCCGCGCTCACCACCCAGATCCGGCCCCCGTGCTGCTCCACCGCGACCCGGCAGAACGCGAGCCCCAGCCCGCTCGAGAACACCCGCGGCGCGTTCGGCACCCGCAACTGCTCAAACGCCGCAAAGATCGTCTCCTGGTACTCGGCGGGAATCCCCGGACCGTCGTCCTCGAGCGTGAACAGGATGCCCGCCTGGTCGCGGCGCGCCGTGAGCGTGAGCGTCACCGGCATCGGCGAATGCGTGATGGCGTTCTGAATCAGGT
>CAYPYY010000171.1:0-4103 GCA_964414995.1 uncultured Gemmatimonas sp. | reverse complement strand
TCGCGTTGGGCGCGTCGGAGCTCGACCTCTTTCGCGCCATCTGCCGCGCGGCGGTTGACGTCGCGGGCGTGAAGATGGCGTGGATTGGCGTGGCCGACCCCAAGTCCCAGCGCATCGTACCGGTCACCTCCGTCGGCGATGACCAGCACTATCTCGACGGGCTCGTGATCACCACCGATCCCGAGGATCCGCGCAGCCACGGCCCCTCGGGCGAGGCCTTCCTCACCGGCAAGCCCTATTGGCTCGAGAACTTCCGCACCAGCGCGGTAACGACGCCGTGGCACGAAAAGGCGAAGGCAAGCGGCTGGGTCTCCAGTGCCGCGGTGCCCCTCTTCCGGCGCGGTCAGCCCGTGGGAGTGCTCACGATGTATGCGACGGCCGCCAACAGCTTCACCTCCGACGCGCGACAGCTGCTCGGCGACCTCGCGCGCGGCCTCGGCATTGCGCTGGACCGCTTCGCCTCGCTCGAGGAGCAGCGCCACGCGGAGCACGCCCTGCGCGACAGCCACGGACAGTTCCAGCAACTGTTCGACGGAATGCTCTCGGGTGTGCTGCTCTGCGAGGTGATTCTCGACGCGCACGGCATTCCGGTGGACCACCGGTACGTCCGCGCGAACCGCGCCTTCAGCGAACTCACGGGACTCCCGGCGGAGTCGGTCATTGGCCGCACGGGTGCCGAGGAGTCGCTGGGCCTGCTGCCCGACCTGCTGCCGCAACTGTATCGTGTGGCGCTGACGGGCGAGCCCATTCACTACGAGCGATTCAACGAGCGCTTTCACCGGCACTTCGAGTCGCGCGTGTTCTCGCCCACGCGCGGGCAGTTCGCCATTTCGTTCACGGATGTCTCTGAACGGCGCGCGCTCGAGGACCAACTGCGGCACTCGCAGAAGATGGAGTCGGTCGGACGCCTCGCGGGCGGCGTGGCGCACGACTTCAACAATATGCTCAGCGTCATCCTGGGCCACGCGGAGCTGGCGCTTGCGCAGATCGATGCGCGGTCGTCGCTCTACGACGACCTGCTGGAGATTCAGTCGGCCGCGCAACGCTCGGCGGATCTCACGCGCCGCCTGCTGGCCTTCGCGCGCAAGCAGAGCGTGTCGCCGAAGGTGATGGACCTCAGCGTCGAGGTGTCGCACTCGCTCAAGTTGATGAAGCGCCTGTTGCGCGAGGACATCCCGCTGGAAACGGAGCTCGCCGAGGGGCTGTGGTCGGTGTTCATCGACCCCACGCAGCTCGACCAGGTGCTGGCGAACCTCTGCGTGAATGCGCGCGACGCCATCCGCGCGGCACGCACCGCGCCGTCGCACGACGGCACTGCGGACCAGGTGCGGATCCTCACGGCCAACCGCCGGCTCGACCGCGCGTTCTGCGCCGCGCACGGCGATGCGCCCGAGGGCGACTACGTGCTGCTCTCGGTGCGCGACACCGGCAGCGGAATGACCCCCGAGGTGCGCTCGCACATCTTCGAGCCCTTCTTCACGACCAAGCCAGCCGGTGAGGGCACCGGACTCGGCCTCGCGACGGTCTTCGGCGCGGTGCGGCAGGCCGGCGGATTCATTGCCGTCACCACGGCTGAGGGCGTCGGCACGACATTCGATGTGTACTTGCCGCGCGAGACGCATCACGCGCCCGACGAGACGACGGCCCTGCTCACGTTGCCCAAGGGCAGCGGCGAGACGATCCTCGTGGTGGAGGACGATCCCGCCGTGCTGCAGATGACGACGCTCACCCTCAAGCGCCTCGGCTACGAGGTCCTCGCCGCCGCGGGCGCGGAGCAGGCCTTCGAGCTGTTCAATGCGCACGCCGGCCAGATTGATATGCTGCTGACGGACGTGATTATGCCGCGGATGAACGGTCGGCAGTTGGTGGAGGCGCTGCACGCGCGCGTGCCCACGCTGCCGTACCTCTATATGTCGGGCTACACGGCGGACGTGCTGGCGCAGTCGGAGGGCGACGTCAACGAGGCGCACCTCATCCAGAAGCCCTTCACGCTGCAGAAACTGGCCGAGCGGGTGCGGGAGACGCTGGACGCGCGGTAGAATTCAGGCGTGGAGTCCTTTCTCTACGCCGAACGCGCACCCTCGCCTGCGATCTCCCCTTGGGTGCTCGCGCTCTGGACGTTTCGCGCGGAGCGCACCCCGGCCGCGGACGATCCCTACACCGTGTGGCCGGACGGCTGCCTCTCGGCGGGACTCTCGCGCAGCGACGACGGGCGCGGGCCTGCACTCGTGGTGTGCGTCGGGCCGCGCGTGACGGCGCTCCAGCCGCCGGTGCAGGCGCAGCGGCAACTGTGGGGCGTGCGCTTCTGGCCCGATGTCGCCCAGGCGGTGTTCGGCGCGCCCGCGCGATCGCTGCGCGAACACGTCGGCCTCGCGCCGGCGAGCGTGGCGAACTTCTTCACCGGCATCGGCGATGCGATTCCCGCAACACGCGACACCGACGTGGGACTCGCGGCGCTCGACGCGTTTCTCGTGCCGCGACTTCAGGGCAAGCCGCAGCCGGATGCACAGGTGCGCGCGGCGGTGTCGGCGATCGTGCGGGCGCGCGGCGAGATGGCAATGCCCGAGGTGGCCGCGGCGAGCGGAATGAGTCTCCGACAACTGCAGCGACGATTCCCCGAGGCCACGGGCCTTACGCTGCGCGAGTGGGCGCGTGTGCGCCGCCTGCGCGAAGCGCTGGCGGCGCGACTCACGCTCGCACCCGCCGGCTGGTCACGCATCGCCGCCGAGGTGGGGTTCGTGGACCACGCACATCTCACGCGGGAGTTTGTGGCGCTGACCGGTGTGCGCCCAATGGAAGCTGCGCGGCATCTCGCGCGTACGGTGCACGATGCGGTGCGGCCGTGAGAATGGCGCGCGGATACAAGCGACGGCGCTGTACCTGCATCTACGATTCCCTCCGACACCCTTCAAGGAGATGCACCTGATGAGACGGTCTCGCTTTGCTGTGCTCGGCGGCGTTGCGTTCGTGGCGCTCGCGTACGCGGCGCGGGTAGCCGAGGCCCAGGATCCGCGCGCGGCGGCGGATATCGCGCGGGCCAAGGCCGCGCTGGCGGCCGTGGCGAGCCTCGTGGGTCAGTGGGAGGGCGATGCCGAGGCGCGGATGGGGCCGGGCGCGCCGCTCAAGGTGCGCCAGAGCGAGGACATCACGTGGGGCGCGTCCGAGACGGCGATGATCGTGCGCGGCACGGGGCGAGACCCGGTGACGAACGCGATCAACTACGAGGCGGTGGGGGTGATCTGGTTCGATGCGGATCAGGGAAAGCTGCGGATGCGGACGTTCCGCGACGGACGCAGCGTGGAGCCCGAGTTGGAGATTCGCCGGGACACGTTGGTGTGGGGGTTCCCGGTGCCGGGCGGTCGGATTCGGTACACGCTGGCGTGGACCGCCGAGACCTGGCACGAGGTGGGGGAGTTCGTGCGGGAGGGTGCGGCGCCGGTGCGGACGATTGAGATGCGGTTGCGGCGGGTGCGGCGGTGAGCGGCGGTGAGCGACGCACGGCAGGGATTGACGGCGCGCCGCAGGCCTGGGTATTCTGCGGTGCAATGATCACACGCAACGTCGCCGCCTCGTCGTATTACTACGCGCCCCGAGTCCCGGGACGCGGAACCCGAGCCGTGCGCGCGTAGCAGTCAGCGACACACTTCTCGAGCCCCAACGCCCCGTGGACAGTCCACGGGGCGTTCTTCTTTTCCCCTCACTCTGGTCGTTATGTCACACACACACTCGCACACTCATCACGACAACGTGCTCCCCGTCGAGGCGGAGCTTCCCGAGTTTCGCGCGCAGGAGTACTCGCGTTACGACGGCGAGGCGCACGCGGTGTGGAAGCTGCTGTTCGAGCGGCGGATGCAGGCCCTGCAGGAAACGGCGAGCCGCGTGTTCCTGGACGGAATGCAGCGCATCGGGCTCGAGGCGGACCGGGTGCCAGACCTGCGCGAGGTGAACCGGCGCCTGGATGCGAGTACGGGCTGGAACGCGGTGGGTGTGGACGGCTTCATTCCGGCGGCGCAGTTCTTTCGGTGTCTTTCACGCCGGCGGTTCCCGACGACGCTACCTGTGCGACCGCGTGCGCAGCTCGACTACCTGCCCGAGCCGGACAT
>CAYPYY010000170.1:0-4144 GCA_964414995.1 uncultured Gemmatimonas sp. | reverse complement strand
TCACCTGCTCCTGCTCCCTTCGCTCCTCCCCCTCGCTACTCGCTCCTTGAACTCAATGGTGGGGGAAGGATTCGAACCTTCGAAGGCATAAGCCGGCAGATTTACAGTCTGCTCCCGTTGGCCACTTGGGTACCCCACCGTTCCGACGCGCCCCTCGCCTCTCTAGCCCTCAAGAGCTGACGGCGAGGATCGAACTCGCGACCGCCCGATTACAAATCGGGTGCTCTACCAGCTGAGCTACGTCAGCGAACACGACTGCGCGAGCATTCAAGGATAGCGGAGCCGTGAGGCAGGGTCAATCGCACAGCGCACGGCGCGAAGCGCTCTTCGCTACTTCCGCTTCCAGCGCGTGCCTTGCGCCGTATCCTCAATCACGATGCCCTTGTCGTCGAGCGCCTGGCGGATGGCGTCGGCGGTGCCGAAGTCGCGGCGGGCGCGCGCTTCCTTGCGGGCCACGAGTTGCGCCTCGACCCACTGCGCGAGGTCCGCATCCGTCTCGGTGGCTTCGGGGATGAGGTCGAGCACGCCGTTCACCATCGTGAACACTTCACGCGCGCGGCGCAGTGCGGCGGCATCGCTGCCGCCCTGGTCGAGTTCCTTGTTGGCGGCGCGAATGAACTCAAACAGCGCGGCCATCGCCTCGGGTGCATTGAGGTCGTCGAACAGGGCCGACCGCACTGCGGTCTCCAAGCGGTCCGCGGCGTCTTCCAGTCCGCGCGTGCCGCCCTTTGCCTCGGCGAGGCGCGTGGCGAAGTCGCCCACGCGGCGTACCGCTTCGAGCGAACCTTCGAGCGCGTCGCCGCTCAGGTTGAGTTGCTTGCGGTAGTGCGTAGAGAACACGAAGTGCCGCACGGCCGCGCCGCCGATGCCGGCCTCCTTGAGTCCCTCGACGTTCTGCACGTTGCCCACACGCTTGGCCATCTTCGCGCCGTCGGTGAGCAGGAACTCGCCGTGGCACCAGCAGCGCGCGAACGTCTTGCCCGTCGCCGCCTCGCTCTGCGCGATCTCGTCCTCGTGATGCGGGAACACGAGGTCAATGCCGCCGCAGTGCAGGTCGAGCGTTTCGCCGAGCAGTGCCATCGCCATCGCCGAGCACTCGAGGTGCCAGCCGGGACGACCGCGACCCCAGGGGGAATCCCAGGCCGCTCCGCAGGCCTCGTCCTCCGGCTTGGCCGCCTTCCACAGGGCGAAGTCCTGCGCGTTCTCCTTGGAGTAGTCGTCCTGCGCCACGCGCGCACCGCTCTGGATCTCGCGCGTGTCGAGCCGCGAGAGTCGTCCGTAGCTGGGGAACTTGCCGATGGCGAAGTACACCGAGCGGTCATCGGCCACGTAGGCCACGCCGTTGGCGATGAGGCGCTCCACGAGCGCGATCATCTGCGGGATGTATTCCGTCGCGCGCGGGTAGTGCTCGGCGTCCTCGATGCGCAGGTACTTCCGGTCGGCGTGGAAGATCTTGACGATCGGATCCGTGACCTCGGTGATCGTCTTCCCCTGCTGCGAGGCGCGGACAATGATCTTGTCGTCCACGTCGGTCAGGTTCATCACCTGCTCGACCTTCCAACCGCGCAGCCGGATCACGCGGCGCAGCAGGTCCTCGAAGAGAAACGTGCGGAAGTTGCCGAGGTGCGCGGGATTGTAGACGGTCGGCCCGCAGGTGTAGAGGCGCACGGTGTCGCCGTCCGCGGGGGCGAACGACTCGAGGGCGCGCGTCATCGTGTTGTAGAGTCGGAACTCCGGCATCCGTGAAAGCTACGGCGCGCGCTCCAAGTGGGGCAACGCCTCCTCGGCGACGCGTGAACCGCGCACGCGCACGCCGGCGTCGCGGCAGGTTGCGAGTACGGCCTCAGGCGAGAGGGCGCCCAACGGCACGCGGAGGCGGCGACCGCGCCGCGCCACGCTGGGCAATCGCGGCAGGAGGCGCACCATCGCGTCGTCTGGGCTCGGCACGCTGAGTTCGAGCACGCTGCGCCGGGGGGCGGCGGGTGCGGAGAGAGTGCCGGCGTCCAGGTGCCAGGTGACATCAGCCACGGCCTCGCCGCCGCAGGCCTCGATGTCTCGCGCTGCGATGACGACGGCGAGCCCCCGCCCCGCGAGTCGCCGTACGAGCGTCGCGCCCTCGGCGCGCTCCACACGCGAGCAGAAGACGAACGGATCGTCCATCAGCAGGAGCCGCGGTCGCGCGAGCAACGCCTGCGCCAGCACAACCTTGAACTTCTCGAGAGCGCCGAGCGAGCCGAGTCGGACGCGGCCGTAGCCGCGGAGTCCCACGTCGCGCATCAGGGGGACGAAGCGGGTCGGCGCGGGCAGGTCGGGGGTGTTGAGCGAGAGCACCTCCGCGTGAAACGACAGCGCCTGACGCACGGTGAGGAAGCTGTACTCCCACGGGCGCGCGCCTACGATCTGCGGACGGACGACGCCAGAGTCCGACGCGCCATTCCAGCGCACGCTCCCGGTCGTCGGCGGCACGCGGCCGCCGGCCAAGAGCAGCAGCGTGGACTTGCCCCCGCCAGCGGGTCCCGTGACTGCGTGAATCTCTCCTCTGCGCACGACGAGCGAGCAGTCGTGCAGCGCCTCCACACTCCCGGGGCTCCCGAGCGCGCCGAGACGCCAGCTGCGTGAGGCACGGACCAGCTCGACGACGGGAGCAGACGGCATCGATGAGTGAGGCGGCGAGTGGACAGCGAGAACTCCGGCGAACGCGCCCATCATTGCCTCGGAACGGCAGACTTGTCTCATCCATTCCTCTCGGTGTGCATCGCGCCACGGCCCACACGCGCGGCGCCACACGTCGCTTTCCCACCCTGATTCGAGTGCCGCTTATGTCCGTCCGTAGTCGCGTCGCGTCCACGCTCCGCGCCGCGCTCTGCGTCGTCGTCGGTGCATCTGCAACCGCCGCTTGCGGCGACGCCGGGCAGCCCGTGGTGGCGCGCACGCGCGCCGGCGACACCACCGTCGTGCAGTATCGGGGAACGCCCGATGGGCTCGCGGCGACGCTGCGATTGACCGCCACATTCGGCGCCGCCGAGGGCGGCGACACAGTCGCACTCGGCCGCATCGCCGCGCTCGCGGTCGGCGCAACCGGGCGCGTCTATGCGCTCGATGCCGCCTTGCCGGCGATCCGCGTGTTCGACGCGACACTCAACGCCGTGGCCATCTGGAGCCGCTCTGGGTCCGGTCCCGGCGAGCTGCGTTCGACCGATGGCGGACTTGCGGTGCTCGCCGACGGCCGCGTGGCGGTTCGCGATCCCGGGAATGCGCGACTCACGCTGCTCGATTCGACAGGACGGCACGCAGCGTCGTACGGCGTGATCAGCGCCGGGCTCCGGACGCGCGACAACTTCGGACGATCGGGCGACACCTTGCTCTCGCGCGTCGTCGTGGACGCCACGGGACCCATAGACGAGTGGCAGTACGGCCTGGCCCGGATCTCACCCGCAGGGACGATCATCGACACGGTGCGCGCCCCAACGCCGACGCTCCCCAAACTCGCATTGGTCGCGCGTGCACGCGGAAACACGGCTGAGCTGCCGTTGCCCTTCGCGCCGCGCGCGCACGGCGTGTGGCATCCGGCTGGCGGATTTGCTGTGGCACGGGGCGACCGATATGCGGTCACGTGGCCCAGCGCGCGCGGACTCGTTCGCGTCGAGCGTGACCTTCCACCGGTACCGGTGAGCAGCGCCGAGCGCGAGCAGGAACGCGACTACGTCACCAAAGGCCTGCGCTGGCTGGATCCGGGGTGGCAGTGGTCCGGACCCGACGTGCCGGAACGGAAGCCGCTCGTGGGCGGGCTCCTCGTGGGTGACGACGGCGCAGTGTGGGTGCTGCGCGAGGGCGCGGCAGTCGAGCAGGACGATCCTGACTTCCGTCCGAACGATCCGTCGTCCGTGGAACGCCGGCTACGCTCGGCGCTACTCGCAGACGTGTTCACCGCAGATGGTGACTTGATCGGGCAAGTCACGCTGCCCTCTGGGCTCCGCACGCTCCCGACGCCGGTGGTTTCGGCGCGCGGACTCGTCGCGCTACTTGTGGACGCAGAGGGGGTGCCGCGTCTCACTCGCTTCGTGCTCGAGCGAGACGCAGCCCCGTAGCGCTACTTCTTGTCCTCGATCTCCGCGTCCACCGTCTGCTCGCCGGCGCCGATCTG
>CAYPYY010000169.1:1781-4227 GCA_964414995.1 uncultured Gemmatimonas sp. | reverse complement strand
AGCACGCGCACCACCTGGCCCGCGAAGAGAATCGTTCCGCTGATCCGCTCGCGGATGAAGAACGCGAACGGTCGGTCCACCACGAACGGCATCGGCGCCGAGGTGACGCCCACCGTGCCCACGGTGACCGCCGCGGCCACCGTGCCCTCCTCGTCCACTTCGATCATCGCCTTCTGGCGTACGGCAGAGAGGAATGGCACGCCGCCCACCGGGCCGGTGAAGAGCGAGTCGAGGCCGTGCGAGAAGACCTCGGTGAGCCCGAGCGCCTTGAGGTCATCGTTGAGCAGCCGGTTCCACTCGACGGCGAAGCGCGGCAGATGCACGTCGAGTGTGGGATACGTCGCGCCGACCGTCGTGCGGCTCACATCAGAGGACGTGAGCGACGCCAGCACGGCACCCAGCGCCGTGCGCGAGGTGTCGTTGGGGAGCACGATCGTGAACGCGAACGCACCGTTGCCGTAGAGTAGTTCGCCGACGCGCGCGCCGGGTGCCGGGTAGACCGCGATGGGAATGTTCTCGCCGCGCATCATCGGCACGTTCATATCGCCCTCCGGCGAGCGGAACCGCGAGGGCACCGTGCGACTCTTCTCAAACGGCGTGCGCCACCTGGCCTCGAAGTACATCGCGTTGATGGCGTAGAGCACATCCTCCGGCGCGATCTCGTCGAGGATGGTGGGAATGCGCCCCTCGGTCTGGCGGCTGGCCCAGCCGTTGATGGTGTCGAGCGTGCTGGGCGCCGAGAACTTGAGCGTTCGCACCGAGGCGTCAAAGCTCCCGGTGACCGACTGCTGGAACCGCGGGTTGAGCGTGACGATGTCGCTGGCGAAGATGCCGTTCGCCACGCGCATTGTGGTGCGCGAGTCGAGCGCTGGCAGCAGGTCGAGCAGGGCGGAGTAGCCCGCGTTGATGTCGGCCGCCGAGAGGTCGCCGAGCCCCAGGAACTCTTGGAGGTCCACCGCCGCACTGCCGTGCGCGCCGTTCTGGAGCATCGCCAGGACCATCGAGACGCTGAGCGGCGACACGACGACGTTGGAGTCGGGATTCACGACCTGCCGCAGCAGCCGCAGGGACAGGTCGTTCGAGGCATCAATGATCCGCCGCTCGGCCGCCGAGAGCTCCCGCGGGAGCGAGGTCAGCAGGGGCGGCTGCGTGTCCGGCGGGACAGGGTCCAGGGCGCAGCCAGCCAAGGTTGCGAGCGAGGCGAGGCCGGCGAGGGCGGCCGCGCGGGAGGCGGCGCGGCGGATCTGGCGGGCCGGCAGGGGGCGGGGTGCGAGTCGCATACTTGGTTTACTGCCCAAGACCGGGTGGCGTCACGGGCGTTGCGGAAGCGTTACCGGGGCGGGGTCGTGAGAGGGGGTGCCGAAGGGCCTCAAGTGGTGCAATGCCAGCCACTTGACCCCAGGCGCGGGGGTGGGTATTATTTCAGGCTCGCACTGAACCAAGCATTTCCATACCGAGTCGTCATATGTCGTACGCCATCTTCCGCTCCGGCGGCAAGCAGTTTCGCGCAGAGAAGGGCAGCACGCTTCGTCTTCCGTCGCTTCCGGGCGATGCGGGGGCGACGGTCGAGTTCAACGAGGTGCTCCTCGGCTCCGACGGCAGCAACGTGAAGGTCGGCGTGCCCACGCTCAAGGGCGCGTCGGTGACGGCCGAGATCGTGAAGCAGGGGCTCGGCGACAAGATCATCATCTTCAAGTTCAAGCGCCGCAAGAACTACGCGCGCAAGCAGGGCCACCGGCAGGGCTTCACCGAAGTTCGCATCCGCGACATCACCCTCGGCTGATCCGGGGAGAGAGGATACAATGGCACATAAGAAGGGCGTTGGTTCCTCGCGCAACGGGCGCGACTCCAATCCGCAGTACCGCGGCGTGAAGAAGTTCGGGGGCGAGAAGGTGATCCCGGGCAACATCATCGTGCGCCAGTGCGGCACCAAGTGGCACCCCGGCAACAACGTCGGGATGGGCACGGACTACACGATCTACGCGCTGATCGAGGGCGTCGTGAAGTTCGAGCACAAGTCGAAGGCGCGCTTCAAGGTGTCGGTGTACCCGGCGGCGTAACGCCCCGCGCACCACACGAGCAGCAGCGCGGCACACACAAACGGGCCTGGTCGCCGAGCGACCGGGCCCGTTTCATATTCCGGCGTGCAACGACTCATCGCCGCCATCGTGAGCCTCAAGCTCGCGCTCCACGTCCTCACGTGGATCATCACGCCCTACGGCGTGCACCGGGACGAACTCCTTTACATCGCGATGGGCGAGCACCTCTCGCTCTGGCGAATGGACTTCCCGCCGTTCATCGCGATCCTCGCGAACGTGCAGCGCGCACTCACGGGCGACACGCTATGGGGCATCCGCGTGGCCTCGGCGATCGCCGGCACGCTGGTCGTGTGGCTGGGGATGGATATCGCGCGACGGCTCGGCGCGGGGAAGATGGGCGTGGCGCT
>CAYPYY010000169.1:0-1681 GCA_964414995.1 uncultured Gemmatimonas sp. | reverse complement strand
GGGGATTGCGGCGGTGGCGGCGTTTGGTGTGCTGCTGTGGATGCACGGGAAGCCGTACTACGCGGGGCCGGTGTATCCGTTGCTGCTTGGTGCGGGCGCGGTGGCGGTGGAGGCGCTTGGGCGGCGGGTGTGGGAGCAGCGTGCGCGTGTGGTGCCGGCAACGCTGCTCGCGGCGCAGCTCGTGTATGGCGCGGTGGGGCTGCCGCTCGGGTTACCGATTGTGGAGCCGGAGGCGATGGCGCGGTACTCGGCGTGGCTCGGCGTGACGGCGGCGACGCGGACGAATACGGGGGAGATGCTGGAGCTGCCGCAGGACTATGCGGATATGCTCGGGTGGGATGTGTTTGCGGATAGTGTGGCGGCGGTTTGGCGGCGGTTGCCGGTGGAGGAGCAGGGGACGGCTACTCTACTCGCGACCAACTATGGGCGTGCGGGGGCGATTGACTGGTATGGGCGCAGGGCGGGGTTGCCGCCGGTGGTGGCGCCGGTGGGGAGTTATTGGTTTTGGGGGCCTGGGGAGCGAGCCGGCGACGTGGTGGTCGTCGCGGGGAGTGATTCGACGGAGCTCAGCGAGTGGTTTGGGGAGGTGCGGCTCGCTGCGGTGGTGAAGGATGAGCGGCGGGTGCTGGAGGAGCGGGAGGTTGGGATCTATGTGGTGCGGGGGGCGCGCGTGTCGCTCAAGGAGGCTTGGTCGCGGTTTCGGGGGGAGAACTAGGGGGCGACTAGGGCGGGGCGTTAACGGTTGCGCGGCCCTGGCTGCGTGAGGTTGCGCGGTGCAGAGCGGACTGCGAGGTTCGCTACTGGGCTGTTCGCTGCAGCATAATCCGTGGGGGGGCTGGATTATGCTGTGGAGGCATAAGCCGGTTATTGCTGAGTTATGCCCCTGCAAGAGAATCCTCGTTATGCCGATGACGCCGACTTCCGCGAATTCTTAATGCCTGACGATTCTATGGAGCCGAGTGCGGCTGAGTCCGAAGCGTTCGAGGTCCTCGCCCACTACCTCGCGGGCAACGCCTCACTCGAGTCGGCCATCACCGCATTGCGCTCTGTTCACGGGCCCTGGCTCGGACACGCTACGATTGAGTTCACCGACGACGCGTACGTCGACGGGGACGCCGCGCGGGGACTGCTGCCGAATCTCCTGCCGCCAGGCTACCAAGACCGGCTCGATGCGCTCCGGCGCGCGCTTTGAATGGCTTCGCTTGACGCAACTCCCGAAATGCCTGAGGACCCGAATGTCTCCGGCGAACTCGAACGCCTCGCGCTTGCGATCGTCTTGAAGTATGTGGAAGGACGCGCATCCCTCGATGCGGCGGTCATGGCCATTCGCTCACTCGTGGAGATGCCTCCGGTTGGCGAGGAGGCGCATGAGGCGACTGAGGCAGATGCCGCAACGGATGCGCTTCTCGCGTTCGGCCTGATTCCACTTCCGGACGAGCAACAGGCGCGCTTCAACGCGCTCAACCAAGCCCTCTCCGAAGTCTATCCCGACACGGCATAACGAAGCTTGCTGCCGATGAACGCGGGTGCGGATGGCAGTTGCGGGGCGGCCGATTATTGAAGCATGGGACGGCCTAGCGGCCGCCCCACAACTGCCTCTAATTGGAGCGTTCACAGCAGAAGCAGACGTTATCCGGACACCGAGACATGGGTCCAAACGCAGAGTCATCGCGACGCTGGC
>CAYPYY010000168.1:1907-4303 GCA_964414995.1 uncultured Gemmatimonas sp. | reverse complement strand
TACTGGCACTTCGTCGACGTCGTCTGGATCGCGATCTTCACACTCGTCTACCTCATCCAGTAACCGGACCGATCAATGGCTCACGACGCCACGCAGCCACACGCGCATCCGACCGGCGCCACCTACCTGAAGGTCGCCGCGATCCTGACGATCATCACGGTCGTCGAGGTCTGGGCGTACTACATCCCGGTCCTCGTCGCTTCGCCCCTGTTCAACCCGGCGCTGATCATTATGTCGGCCGCCAAGTTTGCCATCGTGGTGCTGTTCTATATGCACCTCAAGTACGATCACAAGCTCTTCAAGGCGCTCTTCACGGGCCCGCTGATCATCGCGATGGCGACGATCGTCGCGCTCCTGTTCCTCTTCCACCAACTCAGCCTCTAGGCCACGAGCGAAGTCGAAGGGAGAGGAATCAAGAGCGAAGGGTGAAGGTACGAAGGGGTGAGCGGGAGGGCGTCACTGCCTCTCGCTCACCCCTTCGGGCTTATCTTCCCTCTCGTACCTTCGGCCGTTCAGCTCTCGCTCTCCAAGCTTCGCTCTTCCCTCTCGCTCCTCGCTCCTCGTTCTTTGCCCATTGTCTGGCTGCACCCCAACGTTGATCTGTCGCAGGGTGGCTTCACGGTCCACTGGTCGACGGTAATCGGCCTCGTCGCGCTCCAAGCGCTCTGGCTGGTCCGCGCGCGCGCGCACGCCCCGGCCGACCGGCCGAGTGCGTTTCAGGCGGCGATGTTCACGCTGGGGCTCGTCGTGATGTTCCTCGCGCTCAACGGGCCCGTCCACGACATCTCCGACTTCTATCTCTTCTCGGGGCATATGGTGCAGCACCTCGTGCTCACCATCGTCGTGCCGCCGCTGCTGCTGCTCGGCACCCCGGGCTGGATGCTCCGGCCCGCGCTGCGCATCCCTGCGGTTGCGGCCGTGGCGCGCGTGGTCTCCACGCCGCGCGCGGCGTTCACGATCTTCAACCTCGTGCTCGCCGCCTGGCATCTGCCGCCGCTCTACAACTCGGCGATGTACTACCACGAGGTGCACATCCTCCAGCACCTGATGTTCCTCGTGTCGGCGGTGATCGTCTGGTGGCCGATGCTGTCGCCGCTGCCTGAGTTGCCGAGACTGTCGTACCCGGGTCAGATGCTGTACAGCTTCCTGCTCACGCTGCCGATGACGGTGATCTCGATCTTCATCGTGTATGCGGACCACGTGCTGTATCCGGCCTACGCGAGTGCGCCGCGCCTGTGGGGGCTGTCGCCATTGGAGGACCAGCGGCTGGGCGGCCTCATTATGTGGATTCCCGGCGGGCTGTTCTTCTATTTGCTCACGTCCGTCATATTCTTCCGGTGGTCCACGACCCAGCGTGACGACCAGGCCGGCGCCCAAGTCAGGGCTTGAACGGCCCCAACCCACCGCTAAGCTCCCTTGATGCCTCGGATGACCCTACTCGCCCTCACGAGCCTGTTCTGCGTCGCCGCAGGGCAGCTTGTGGCGCAGCAGACGCCGCGGACAGGTGGGAGCGTGGCGCGGCCTCCGGTGTCGACGAGCGCACGCCGACCGGCACCACAGCGCCCTCCGTTGCGGCCCAGCGAGCCGGTGGGAGAGGCGCAGCTCCATCGGGACCTGCAGGGGCTGCTCTCGCAGTCCACGCAGCGTGGGGAGTGGGGCGTGATGGTGGTGTCACTCACGCGCGGCGACACGCTGTTCGCTATCCGCGCGGACGACCAGTTCCTGCCGGCGTCCACGATGAAGCTGTATACGGCGGCCGTCGCACTCGAGCGCTACGGCCCGGCGCACCAGTTCCGCACGGAGATTCTGCGCACCGGTGAGCTAATGGACGGCACCGTGGTGGGCGATCTGTATCTCAAGGGTGCGGGCGACCCCTCGCTGTCGCCTCGCTACTCGAGCTGGAACGGCGGCACGCCGCCGATGGACGCCATCGCCGCACAGGTCGCCGCGGCCGGCGTGCGGCGCGTCACCGGCGACATCGTCGGCGACGCCTCGGCGTTCCAGGATCGCCGTGTGCCGGACGGCTGGCGCACGCGGTACCTGCAGGCCGGCTACGCGGCGCGCGTGTCCGCGCTGTCGGTGAACGAGAATCTCGCGCATATCGTGGTGCGCTCGGGCACCGGCGGCGCCACCGTGGACTTCGATGAACCGCTGTATGGATTGCCGATTCGCTCGACGGTCACCGTGCGTCCGGGATCGCGCAGCGCGATGATCCGGGTGTGGCAGGACACCACCGCGGACGTGTTCCGCGTGAACGGCTGGATCGGTGCGCTCAGTCCCGAGCGGCGCTATCAGGTCGTGGTCGAGCAGCCCGAGCGCTTTGCGGCGGCCTCGTTCCGCGCGGCACTGGAGCGTCAGGGCATCACTGTGGACGGTGGCGTGCGCACGGCGGACAC
>CAYPYY010000168.1:0-1807 GCA_964414995.1 uncultured Gemmatimonas sp. | reverse complement strand
ACGAACGACGTGACCTCCCTGGGCGGGTATGTCACGGCCCGCAACGGGGAGGTCATCGCGTTCTCGTTCCTCTACAACGGCCGTGAACTCGGCCGGGCCCGCACGGCGATCGACGCAATGGGCGCGACGCTCGCGGCCTTCTCCCGCTAGGCGGGGGTCAACTCAACAGCGGCGGATCGCCGGCGCGAGGATCGCTCTTCGCAGTTGCGTCGAGCAGACGCACGGCTGTATCCACATCTCCCTGCCGCACCACGAGCCGCACGGGGTGCAACACGTCGAGAAAAGGGAGCATTCCCCCAGCGTTGTCGCGCAGCAGCATCGAGCTGATGCCATTGGCATCCAGCACGGACTGTGCGAACTCCGCCTCGACGGTGTTTGGGAAGGTACGGACCACGAACGCATTCTCAGGCATCGCTTCCTCCTTCCGGTTGAGGTGGTTCGGGTATGCTATCGCCGGGACCGCGAGCCGGCTACGGGCATTACCCTCAAGTCCACGTACGCGTAACGACGTGCGCGAGTTCCGCGCACGAATGTGCGTGGCGTCACAGAATGCCGCGTGCGGGAACGGCGGGCGCGGCGCGATGCAAGCGCACCGCGCCAGCAGCACTTCAATGCAGTGACTGCCGCACGAGAATGCCGCGCTTACCGAGCTCGGTGACGTAGCGCTCGCCGGGAATGCACTCGTCGGGCGTGTGCACACCGGCCGGCTTCACGAGGCCCAGTGCCTGCAACTGACCCGTGATGGAGAGCGAAAAGCCGGTCGTGCGCATCATCGCGCTGATGCCGTGGGCCACGTCCATCCGGTCCACGAGCTCGAACGCCTGCGACTGCGCGCGCCCGTCCTTCGTGCCCTTCACCACGACGCGCAGCGCCACGAGGTCCGGGCTCTCGCGCTTGAAGAGTCGCGGCTGCATCTGCGCGATCGCCACGTCGCGCGGGGCGACCTTCGTGCCCTTCACGTCCACCGGCTCCAGCTCCAGGAGACCAAGATCGCGGATGGCTTCCATAATCTTCGCGTGCCCGGGGTACCGCAGCGTCTTGTACTCCATCTCCGGAATCTTGCCTTCGTAGCGGTGTCCCATCGTGGAAAGACCGCCCGCCGTGTGGAACGCCTCGAGCTCGCCCACCGGCGCGTCGAAGTGCACGGGTTCGATCTCGCTCAGCGCCTTCACCTGCACGCGCTTGCCGTCGCGTACGATCCAACTGAGCGTCGTGTAGTAGTCGAGCACGCCTTCGATGGAGTACACGATCTGGTACTTGAGCGGACCGGTGGGCGTCTGCGGCAGCCCGCCCACGTAGATGCGCACCGACTCCGTGCGGTCCAGCCGGTCGATGCCCAGCTGCGCGAGGATGTTCACCATCCCCGGCGCGAGTCCGCAGTCCGGCACCACCGTGACACCCTTCGCCGCGGCCTGCGCGGCAAGCGCCTTCTGCTGCTGCACGATCTCGGTGTTGCCGCCGAGGTCGGCGAAGTGCGCGCCGGCGGCGATTGCCGCCTCGGCCATCGGGAGATTGAAGTAGTACGGCAGCGCACACATCACCGCCTGCACGCCCTGCATCGCCGCTGCCACCGCAGCGCCGTCCTTCACATCGAGCGTGATGAGCTTGAGCCGCTCGCCACCGATGTACGGCTGGAGGAACTTGGGCAGGTGGTCAACGGTTCGGTCCGCGAGTCGGACTTCGACGATCGCGTCATTCTGCAGCAGGTCGTAGGCGCACGCGGAACCCTGAAGGCCGGCGCCAAGGACGAGCATCCGCATCGGGTGCACTCCATTGGGGGGTGGATCGTACAGCCCCGCAATTTACC
>CAYPYY010000167.1:0-4427 GCA_964414995.1 uncultured Gemmatimonas sp. | reverse complement strand
CGGCCGTGGAAGTTCTTCTGGCTGATCCCGTATCCGAACTGGCGCCTGCTGTGGCCGAACTTCAAGTCGCCGCTGGTGTGGGACGTCTTCGCCATCACGACGTACCTGACGATCTCGACGACCTTCCTCTTCGTCGGTCTGATCCCCGACATCGCGGTGCTGCGTGACCGCGAGAAGAACCCGCTGCGCAAGAAGATCCTCGGGTTCCTCTCGTTCGGCTGGCGCAACAGCGAGCGTGAGTGGCGCCACTTCGCCCGCGCGTATCTGTTCCTCGCCGCGTTCTCGACGCCGCTGGTGCTCTCGGTGCACTCGGTGGTGTCGTTCGACTTCGCGATGGGCATCGTGCCGGGCTGGCACACGACGATCTTCCCGCCCTACTTCGTGGCCGGCGCCATCTTCTCCGGCTTCGCGATGGTGTGGACGATCGTGATCCCGATGCGGAGGTGGTTCAACCTCAAGCACTACATCACCCTGAACCACCTCGACGCCTCGGCGAAGATGGTGTTGTTCACGAGCCTGGTGGTGGGCTGTGCGTACATCATCGAGTTCTTCATCGCGTGGTACGGCGGCATCCAGTTCGAGCAGGATTACTTCTGGAACCGCGTGTTCGGCCAGTGGTGGTGGGCGGCGTGGATTATGCTGACCTGCAATATGATCCTGCCGCTGTCGCTCTTCTCGCAGAAGCTGCGACGCAACCCGGTGTGGCTGTTCATCCTCTCGATCTTCATCAATATCGGGATGTGGTTTGAACGCTTCGTCATCGTCGTGCCGTCGCTCTCGCACGACGTGGAGCCCTGGCAGTGGTCGAGCTACGTACCGACCTGGGTGGACTACGGCCTGCTGATCGGCTCCTTCGGCTGGTTCTTTATGTGGTTCCTGCTGTTCGTGAAGCAGTTGCCGATTATGGCCCTGGCCGAGATCAAGGAAATCGTCCCGCCGCGAATGAAGAAGGGCGGCCATTCCCACGGGGGGCACTGAGATGATGCGCGGGATGGTGGGTGTCTTCCACGAGCTGGACTCGACGGTCGAGGCCATCGAAGAGCTCAAGCACAAGAACCTCGGCAAGCTGACGGCGTACACGCCGACACCGCGCCACGAGCTCGAGCACGCGATTGACCCGCCGCAGAGCGCGGTCCGCAAGTTCACGCTCATCGGCGCGCTGAGCGGCGTCACGTTCGGCTACTGGATCGCCATCTGGGGCTCGATGTACTGGCCGCTCGTGGTCGGTGGCAAGGCCATCGCGAGCTGGTTGCCGTACACGGTGTTCGGCTTCGAGGTGATGGTGATGGTGGGCGCGCTGTCCACCGTGTTCGGGATGTTCTTCCTCGCGGGCATTCCCCGACTGGTGGACACGGTCGGGTACGACCCGCGCTTCAGTCACGGGCACTTCGGCGTCTGGTGCGAGTGCGCGCCGGACAAGCTGGCCGAGGTCGAGCAGGTGATGCGCCGTCACGGCGCGGTGGAGGTGCGCGGTGAGCGCTAAGGTCTCGATGGCACGCGCCGCCGCGGCGCTGGTCCTCCCGCTGGCCCTCTCGGCCTGCGATCCGAAGGACTGGATCACCGATATGCAGCAGCAGCCCTCGGTGAACACGTGGCAGAAGTTGTCGATGGATCCGGCGGCGGGCGACACGGTGCCGTTCCGCGGCAACCCCGCGGGCTCGGTGCCCGTGACGGGCGTGACGCTGGCCTCGTGGGAAGTCTCGTACGCGGCGATGCCCCAGACGGTCGACTCGATGTCGCGGCTGGAGAATCCGGTCGCGGCCGACGCGCAGTCGATCGCCAACGGACACCGCCTGTACCAGGTGAACTGCGCGGTCTGCCACGGCGAACTTGGCGATGGCAACGGCGCGCTCAAGGCGGTGAATCCGGCCTACGGGTTCGCGCCGCCGATCAACGGGGCCGCCACCCAGGCACGCAGCGACGGATACATCT
This sequence comes from uncultured Gemmatimonas sp., assembly GCA_964414995.1. Taxonomy (GTDB): domain Bacteria; phylum Gemmatimonadota; class Gemmatimonadetes; order Gemmatimonadales; family Gemmatimonadaceae; genus Pseudogemmatithrix. The sequence continues at coordinate 2,495 of CAYPYY010000167.1, read as the reverse complement.
TCGGGATGCTCCGTAACGGACGCGGCCTGATGTCCTCGTTCAACCGCATCCCCGAGCGCGAACGCTGGGACGTGGTGAACTACGTGCGCGGACTGCAGGGCAAGTATCAGGTGCCGACCGGACAGGTCGTGCGCCCGGGTGAAGCGGCGTCGTTCAGCCGTGTGAGCCCCGTCGCCCCGAACGTTCCGGCGATGCACGTGAAGCCCTCCACCAACGGAATCGTCCCCAAGGCCGAGAAGCCCGCCGACGCACACGGCGCCGCAGACCACGGGGGATCGCACTAATGAGCCATCAGCACCACTACTCGCCGCCGCGGGACCAGCTCATTGACGTCCTGCGCACCAAGCAGATGCCGTCGGGCCTCAAGACGGCGTCGCTTGGACTCGCTGTCGCTGGCCTCGCACTGTTCGCGTTCGGCGCCGCGACCGGTGTCGCGCGCGCGTGGCACGCGTTCCTCACGAACTGGCTGTTCTTCACCACGATTGCGTCCGCCGGCGTGATGTTCGTCGCCGTGCAGCGCATCACGACCGCGCGCTGGTCGCGTGGCATCGTGCGGTTTGTCGAGGGCTTCGCGGCCTTCCTGCCGTTCGCTGCGGTGGGGCTCCTGCTCATCATCTTCGTGGGCAAGGACCACATCTATCCGTGGTGGAACCTCGTCGGCACGGGGCAGCTGATCCCGGAGAAGGAGGCGTACTTCAATCACGGCTTCTTCTACCTGCGCTCGGTGCTCGCCTTCGGCGGCATCCTCGCGCTGCAGCTGTGGTACGTGTACACGTCCGTGCGGCTCGATGTTGGCGTGACGCCGGAGTATGGGGCGTCGTGGGCGGCTGGGCTGCGCGCCAAGATGCGTGCGTCGTTCGGCGAGGAGCGCCGCGAGCTGCACAGCACGCACTCCCTGCAGGGCAAGATCGCCGTCGCGATGGCGGTGGTGTTCGGCTTCGGCTGGTGCGTCCTTGCGTGGGACCACTCGATGTCGCTGGACTACCACTTCTTCAGCACGATGTACGGCTGGCAGGTCTTTATGGGTGGCTGGCTGGTATCGCTGATGGTGCTCGCCGTGCTGCTGCGCTGGTGGAAGGGGCAGTTCCCCGAGCTGCCGGAGCTCATCACCGAGAAGCACTACCACGACGTGGGCAAGCTCGGCTTTGCGTTCACGGCGTTCTGGGGCTACCTGACCTTCTCGCAGTTCCTGATCATCTGGTACGGCAACCTCGCCGAAGAGACGCATTTCTTCACGCTGCGCCTCAGCGGCGTGTGGAGCGTGACGACGATGGCCGCCGCGGTGCTGACGTTTGTGCTGCCGTTCTTCGGCCTGCTCTCGGTGAAGGCGAAGACCTGGTCGCCGACGATGCTGCTGTTTGCGACGTCGTCGTTCGTCGGCCTCTGGTTCTCGCGGTACACCGAGATCTACCCGTCCATCTACGGCAGCAAGGAGACGCACCTGCCGCTGGGACTGTGGGAGCTTGGCATCTTCCTCGGCTTCCTGGGCCTGTTTGCCTGGAGCTACGCGCAGTTTATGGACGCGTTCCCCAAGGCCCAGGTGTTCAAGATGACCTCGCCGTATCGGGACGAGGTGCAGGTGCCGGTGGACCCGGAGACGATGGAGCCGCTGCCGGCGCACGAGTAAGCGCGCGCCGCACCGAACGAGTGAGGGGCCGCGTGCGGCGCACGCGGCCCCTCATCTTATGGACTCGCCGGCGGCCGCCCTGCGGAGAGGACGCCGAAGTCGACGGCAAGCCACGCGCCGGACGCGCGCCGTGCACCCGCGCGCGTGTAGTGTGCGCCGGCGCTGACGCCGAACACGCGAGCGGCGGCGAACCCCACGCGGGCGCTGATCTGCGTGCCCAGGTTCCGGTCCAGTTCGAACCATTGGTTGGAGTAATCGACGACCATTCCGCCGGGCGACTGGGGTGTGATGGAAACCGTGCGTTCGAGTCTCGCCACGACCGCGGGGCCGGCGGCAACCCAACCGAGGGCCCGACCGCGGCGGACGGTGCGGCCGACGAGCAACCCGTGCACGCGGAGCCCGGTGTCCTCAACGACGTCGAACGAATTGCCAAGCGTGGTCCACGTGCGCTGTGATCGAGACACACCGGACGAGCCCGAGTGCGCGACCAGCACTACGGACGCGAATGCGACGAAGGCCTCGACGTCTGGGAGCGTCGGGTGGCCGAAGTGCGCGCCGGGGCTGACCGATACGCCGGCGAGCCGCGGCAACCGCGGTGCCTCGATCTGCGCCGAGGCCGGCGACGAACCCAACACCAGCGCAGCCACCACGAGAATCCGCCACATCGGCTTCGCTCCCGTCACCGGGTGATCTAGTACGCCGAAATCCTGGATTGCATCCACTCAAAGCGAGCCGCCAGCCACGCACGCAGCGCCGTGAGCTCGGCGCCGTAGTCCACACTCGAGAGTGCGTCGATCATTTGTCGCGGCGATGTCGTGGCGGCGAAGGCATCGCTCGCTCGAAGCAGCGGCTTGGGGAAATCGTACGG
>CAYPYY010000166.1:0-4556 GCA_964414995.1 uncultured Gemmatimonas sp. | reverse complement strand
ACGTCGTACGCGAAGTAACCCACCGCGCCGCCCCAGAACCGACCGAGTTCCGGCACGTCGGCGGGGGCGAAGCGTGTGAGGCGCGCGTGCAGGTCGGCGAAGGGGTCCGTCGTCGGGCGCGGGTCGTGCCACCCGAGCTCGGGCGTCCACGACTCCACGACGTTGTCCGTCAACCGCCAGGCGCCGCGGGGCGCCGTGCCCAGGAAGGTGTAGCGTGCCCACTGCTCGCTTCCCGCCGGCGCGGACTCCAGCAGGAACGCGAACGGTCCCTGCCTCAGGCGATGGAACGCACCGACGGCCGTGTCTGCGTCGAGCAGGACGTCGCGCCACACCGGGACGAGGCTGCCTGCTTTCGCGCGCGCCCGAAACGCTTCGCTGTTGTCCCGCTCCATTCCGCCCGCGAACTTTCCCATATGTCCTGTCTGCGCGCGGCGCTCGCCGCGGTCGTGGTCTCGCTTGGTCTTGCCGCTGCCCTGCCGGCGCAGGACACCTGGAACGACGAACGGTCGCTCGCCCTCGTGCGTGCCGCCACGGCGCGACGGGCCGTCCAGCTCGCCGACACCGGCCTGCGCGACTACACCGCCCGCGCCACCGGCACCCTCACCTTCCTCGCCAAGCTCGGTGACGGCCTGATCCAGACGCCGGCCCTCGTGAAGAGCGACCAAATCGTGGTCGAAGTCTATTGGGGCGCGCCGAACCGCAGCAAGCAACGCATCGTCGGGCGCCGCGACACGCTGCTCCTCCCCACGGACATCAACTACCACCGCGACCACCTCGGGGTCATCCAGAACAACTTCCCCGACATCATCCGGCTCGGCGACGGCGACGAGGTGCTCGACGTCCCGCACCCGCTCTCGCCGATCGGCCCCGACATCTACGACTACCGCATCAGCGATTCGCTCGCCATTCGCGGCTCCGGCGTCTCGATCGACGTGATGATGGTGAGCGTGCGTCCCAAGGACCCACGCGTACCGGCTGTGGTCGGCGCCGTGTACCTCGACCGGGCCAGCGCCAGCGTCGTGCGGATGACCTTCTCGTTCACGCGTGCCGCGCTGCGCGACCGCCAGCTCGAGGATGTGAGCGTCATCCTCGAGAACGGTCTCGTCGAGGGCCGCTATTGGCTCCCTCGGCGGCAGGAGATTGAGATTCGGCGCTCGGCGTCCTGGATGGACTTTCCGGCGACGGGAATCATCCGCGGGCGCTGGGAGATCTGCTGCGTGCAGGCCAATCTCTCGCTGCCCCCGGAGACCTTTCGCGGCCAGGAGATCGTCAACGGCGGCACCGCGGAACAACTCCGCAACTATCCCTTCGAGGGTGCGGTGCTCGGCCAGTTGCCAGAGGAGGCGCGGGCGCTGGACGCCGCCGAGGTGCGAGCGGTGCAGGAGGAGGCGCGGCGGCTCGTGCAGGAGGCCGCGCTGCGTCGGGCGCGCGGTAGCAACCTCGCGGCGCGCGGCATCAGCGACTTCGTCCGCGTGGACCGTGTCGAGGGTTTGGCCCTCGGCGGCGGCGTCTCGCAGCGGTTGGGTCGCGGGGTCTCGACGTCGGCCTTCGCGCGCTACGGCACGGCCGACTCGCGCGCCAAGCTCCGCGGCGCGCTCCGCTGGCAATCGGCCAGCGGCTGGTACGTGGCCCTCAGTGGTGCGGACGACTGGCTCCAGCTCGGTGAGGTGCCCGAGGTCAGCGGCGTCCGAAATTCGCTGGCGGCGCAGGAGTTCGGGTCCGACTGGACGAACCCCATCGGTGTGCAGGGCGGGTCATTCCGGGTCGAGCGTCGCGTGGCCGGCGCCTTCTCGTGGCACGTGGAGGCGCTCGCCCGAGAGGAGCGCGCGCTCACGGTCAGCGCGGGAAGTGCCTTCGGTGCGTTCGAGCCCACGCTGCCGGCGGTGGCGCTGACGCGTCGTGGCTTCGGCGTCGGAGTGGAGGCGCTGCGGCTGACGCACGAGGGTGCCGGACGACTTCGCGGCTCCGTGCGGGCCAGTGGGGCCGCTTTGGCGCCAACGGTTGGTGCTTCGAGCCGCGTGGGTCGCCTCAGTGGCGAGCTCGAGTGGCAGCGTCCGCTGGGCGGGGCGCGTATTCACCTGCGGACCGTGGCCGCGGCGGTGTCGCGCGGAGCCAATGTCCCCGTGCAGGATGCGGTGTTTTTCGGCGGTCCGGTGACCGGGCCCGGGTACGACTTCCACGCGTTGCGTGGGCTGGCCGGGATCAGTCAGCGCTTCGAGTGGCAGCGACGCCTCCCGTTCGTTCCAATCGACCTCGGCCGCTTCGGGAAGGTGCCGGCGACGCTCGTGCTGGCACCGTACGCCCACGCGGTGTGGATCGACCGTCCGCTCGCCAGCGACGGCGGTGGTTGGTTCCCGTCGCTCGGGGTGGGCGCGGTGGGGTTCTTCGATCTGCTGCGAGTGGACGTAGCCCGCGGACTTCGCGACGGGCGCTGGATGTTCTCCCTCGATGTGTCACGCGAGCTCTGGCCCGTGCTCTGAGCCGGGCTGGACTGCGTGAGATTCGGGGGCAACGCCGCTAGCCCCCCCGAGGACGCACGGTATCTTTTCAGGGTTCCGCGGGACTCCGGTCCCTCCCAAGAGGAAGTGAATGGCGAGTTACGCAAAACCGGCGCGCGATGAGTGGCTGATGGCGACGCTCGAGGGCCTCCTCGACGCGGCGCAGGTCGACGCGCTTCGCACCAACCCGCCCGAGAGTCTGTGGGAGGAAGTGGTGCGGCGCGGCTGGCTGACGGACGACGCCGTGGTGCAGGCCGTGGCCAAGCGGTTCCGGATGAAGGTGGCTGACCTCACGAGCGTGTCCCAGCAGGCCCGGGAGCTCGTGCCCGAGACGCTGGCGCGTCGGTACCGCATCCTGCCGCTCTCGATTTCCGATTCGGTGCTCGACATCGCCACGTCGGACCCGCTCGACCTCGACTGCGAGCGCACGCTGGCGTTCGCGCTGGGCCGCACCGTGCGAATGAGCATCGGCGCGCCCAAAAAGATCTCCGACCGCGTCGAGGAGGTCTACCGCCCCGAAAACGTGATCGAGAAGATCCTCGAGAACGTGCAGGGCACGTACGACGTCGAGACCGTCGACGAGTCTGTCGAGGACGCCGACCTCGACATCTCGGCGGCGCGGGCGGGTGAGCGGCCGGTCATCGCGCTGGTGGATCGCATCCTCGCCGAGGGCATCTCGAGCCGCGCCTCCGACATCCACCTCGAGCCCGAGGAAGCGGGCGTGGCGGTGCGCTACCGCATTGACGGCGTGCTGCGTCAGGCGATGGTGCTGCCGAAGGCTGCGGGCATTCCGCTGGTCAGCCGCGTGAAGATTATGGCGCAGCTCGACATCGCCGACCGCCTACGGCCTCAGGACGGCCGCGCGCGCGTGGCGGTGAGCGGTAACCGCGTGGACCTCCGCGTTTCCACGCTGCCGGCCTCGCAGGGCGAGAAGGTCGTCATCCGCGTGCTCGACCAGCGGAGCACGATCCTCTCGCTCGACTCGCTGGGTCTGCTCCCCGACGAGCTCACGCGCATTCACGAGCTCTTGCAGGCCCGCGAGGGCATCGTGCTCGTCACCGGCCCGACGGGTTCCGGCAAGACGACGACGCTCTACTCGATGCTGCGCACGGTGCAGGGTCGCGGCGTGAACATCGTCACGGTCGAAGACCCGGTTGAGTATCGCCTGCAGGGCATCGTTCAGGTGCAGGTAAACGAGAAGGCGGGGCTGACCTTCCCCGCCGCCCTGCGCTCGATCCTGCGTCAGGACCCCGATGTCATCCTCGTCGGTGAGATCCGCGACAAGGAGACGGCCAACATCGCCGTGCAGGCCTCGCTCACCGGCCACCTCGTGCTCTCCACGCTGCACACGAACGACGCCGCCAGCTCGGTGACGCGTCTCGTGGACATCGGCATCGAGAGTTACAAGATCGCCGCCGCGCTCAAGGGCGTTGTTGCGCAGCGCCTGATGCGGCGGCTGTGCCTGCAGTGCCGCGAGCTGGCGGTCGGCCAGGTGCCGGAACGCCTCCAGAAGTACTTCCCCGAGCAAGGCACGCTGTACCGCGCCGTGGGTTGCCCGGAGTGCTCGTCCACCGGCTACCGCGGCCGTCTGGCGATTGAAGAAGTGCTGCAGGTGACCGATGAAGTCGAGCGGCGCATCGCCGGCAACGAGTCCGTGGACCGCATCAACGATGCGGCCAAGGAAGGCGGGATGCGCTCCCTCTGGGATTCGGCCGTGCAGCACGTGCGCCAGGGCGAGACGACGATCGAAGAACTGCTCCGCGTGCTCGAGGCGCCCCAGGAAGGCGGTTCGCGCTCGGGCGCAGCCCCTCGCGTCACCACCGAGGAAGTGCCGGCCGTCCGTCCGCAGGATGGCCCGCCCGCGCCGCGCGGCTCGCGTCAGGCCGCGACCATCAAGGACGAGGCCGAGCCGAGTTCGGCGGCCGGCGTGCTCGACCAGCGGCGCGGCACGCGCCACAGCTCGCCGAGCGCATTCACCGGCGAGTCGTTCGAGCTCGTGGACGACGAGAAGACCAAGAAGCCGGCCTCCAAGCGCGTGCTGCTTGTCGAGGACGAGGA
>CAYPYY010000165.1:0-4595 GCA_964414995.1 uncultured Gemmatimonas sp. | reverse complement strand
CCTGGATGTGGATCGACGAGTACACGTCGTCCTTCACCAGGCGCTCGGAGAGCACAATGGCGTCTTCGAAGTTGTGCCCGTACCACGGCATAAACGCCACGGTGACGTTGGAGCCGAGCGCCAACTGGCCGTACTGCGTGCCGGCGCCGTCGGCGAGCACCTCGTTCTCCTTCACCTTCTGGCCGACCTTGACCAGCGGGCGCTGGTTGAGCGCCGTGTCCTGGTTGGTGCGGCGATACTTGCGGAGCTTGTAGCGGTCCTGCGCGGCGAGCCGCTTGAGCGGCGCGTCGGCATCCTTCGTCTTCGCGCCGGCGTCCACGATGATCTCGTCGGCCGTCACGCGAATCACCGTGCCGGCGCGCTTGGCGATCACCACCGCGCCGGAGTCCACGGCCACCTTCTCCTCGAGGCCCGTGCCGACGAGCGGCGTCTGCGGGCTGAGGAGCGGTACCGCCTGGCGCTGCATATTCGAGCCCATCAGCGCGCGGTTCGCGTCGTCGTGCTCGAGGAACGGAATCAGTGCCGCGGCGATCGAGACCAGCTGCTCGGGCGCCACGTCCATATAGTCGATGCGGCTCGGCGCGAGCAGCGGCACGTCACCCTGCTGACGGCAGAGCACGAGCTCGTCGGCGAAGGTGCCGTCCTCATTGAGGCGCGCGTTGGCCTGCGCGATCACCGCGTCTTCCTCGCGGTTCGCGTCGAGCCACGCGATCTCCTTGGTGACCTTGCCGTTCTTCACCACGATGTACGGCGTCTCGACGAAGCCGAGGTCGTTGACGCGCGCGAAGCACGCCAGCGACGTGATGAGGCCGATGTTCGGACCTTCCGGCGTCTCGATCGGGCACATCCGTCCGTACTGCGAGTAGTGCACGTCGCGGACTTCGAAGCCCGCACGCTCGCGCGTGAGGCCGCCCGGTCCGAGCGCCGAGAGGCGACGCTTGTGCGTCAGCTCGGCGAGCGGGTTGGTCTGGTCCATAAACTGCGAGAGCTGCGACGAGCCGAAGAACGCCTGGATCACCGCCGAGACGGTGCGCGCGTTCACGAGGTCGTCCAGCGAGATCTTCTCGCTGTCCTGGTTGATGCTCATGCGCTCCTTGACCAGGCGCGCCATGCGCGACAGGCCGACGGAGAACTGGTTGGCGATGAGCTCGCCCACCGAGCGGATGCGGCGGTTGCCCAGGTGGTCGATGTCGTCCACGTGGCCGCGGCCCTGCTGCAGCTCGACCAGGTAGCGGATGATCGCCACGAAGTCGTCGGTGGTGAGCACGGTGTGGCTCATCGGCGTGTTCAGGTGCAGGCGCTGGTTGATCTTGTAGCGCCCCACGCGGCCGAGGTCATAGCGCTTCGGCGAGAAGAACAGCCGCTCCAGCGCCTGCTTCGCCGTCTCCTTGTTCGGGGCGTCGCCCGGACGGAGCAGCGAGTAGATCTGCTTGAGCGCCTCGTCCTCGGACTTGGTGGGGTCCTTGGCCAGCGTGTTGCGCACCAGCGTGCTCTCGGCGCGGCCCGAGGCCACGAAGCACGAGACCTTCGAGAGCTCCGCCTTCCGCAGGCGCTTGACCGTCGTGACGTTGAGCGACTGGCCGGCCTCGGCGATCACCTCGCCGGTCTCCGGGTCCATCACGTCCATCGCGATCGTGCGCGCGTGCGTGCGCTCGCCGCGCTCGAAGGCGTCGAGCTCCTCGCGGAGATCCACGGACTGGTACGAGGCGAAGACCTTGATCTTGTCGATCTTCTGGCGGCGGAGGCGGTTGAACACCTCTTCCGTGAGCTCGTCGCCCTGCTTGACGAGCAGCACGTTCTCGGCGCGCTCGCGCTCGGCGCGGGCCTTCTTGGTCTTGGCCTTGGGCGCGTCCTCGGGCGTCGCCTCGCCGGCGAGCTCGATGTCCTGCGCGATGATGGCGCCGATGACCTCGCGGTCACGGCCTTCCTTGCGCTTGGTGAGGTCGAGTTCGCGCACGCCGAAGAACAGGCGGTAGATGTCCGCGTTCGTGCCGAAGCCGAAGGCGCGGAGCAGCGCGGTGGCGGGGAACTTCTTCTTCTTGTCGATATGGACGAAGACCACGTCGTGGATGTCCACGGTGAACTCCACCCACGAGCCGCGGAAGGGGATGATCCGCGACGAGATGAGGCGCTGGCCGTTGGGGTGCGTGCTCTCCTCGAACACGACGCCCGGCGAGCGGTGGAGCTGCGAGACGATCACGCGCTCGGCGCCATTGATCACGAACGTACCGAGGTTCGTGAGCAGCGGGAGCTCGCCGAGGTAGACCTCCTTCTCGATCTGGTTCTTGAGGCGCTTCTTCCCGTCGACCGGGTTCTCCTCATAGACCGTCAGCACCAGCGTCGCCTTGAGCGGCGCCGAGTAGGTCATATCGCGCTCGATGCACTCCTCGACCGAGTACTTGGGCTCGCCGAGGGTGTAGCGCTTGAAGTCCAGCGAGAAGTTCTCGTGGACGTCGGTGATGGGGAAGAGATCCTTGAAGACGCGCTCGAGGCCGACGTCTTCGCGATCGTGCTTCGCGGCGTCGAGCTGGAGGAGCGACTGGAAGGCCTGCGTCTGGATGTCGAGCAGGTGCGGCATCTGCATACCGTGCTCGAGCTTTCCGAAGGAGATCTGGGTGATCATGGCTACCCGGGCTTTGCCCGTGAACAGGCGAAAACCGCCTCGTCCCCGCCCGGACAGCCCGGGCGGAGCGAGGCGAAAGGAGCTTCAGTTGTGGAGCGGGTGGAACGTGTGGGGCATCGCGTGGGCCAAGTAAGGGGGTGAGTCGCGGGGGGCGCCGAGTGGCGCCCGCCCGTGAACCCAATCGCCTTACTTGACCTCGACGACCGCGCCTTCGGCCTCGAGCTTGGCCTTGATCTGCGCGGCTTCGTCCTTCGAGACGCCGGCCTTCAGCGTCTGCGGGGCGCCGTCCACCATATCCTTCGCTTCCTTCAGGCCCAGGCCGGTGAGCTCGCGCACCACCTTGATGACCTGGATCTTCTTGCCGCCGGCTTCCTTGAGGACGACGTCGAACTCCGTCTTCTCTTCCGCCGCGGCCGCGCCGCCGCCCGCGCCACCCGCCGGGGCTCCGGCGGCGACAGCGGCGATGGTCACGTTGAACTTCGTCTTGAACGCCTCGATCAGGTCGGTGAGCTCGATGACCGACATATTGCCGATCGCCTCGAGGATCTCGTCCTTGCTCAGGGTCGCGTTAGCCATTGTTGTAACTCTCCAAAGTTGTTCCCCCAGGGGTCCCTGGGGCGTGTGATCAGGCAGACGCCTGGGGAATCAGTTCGAACCTTCGAGCTGCGACTTACGGCCATCGAGGGCGAGGGCGAACATCATCAGCACGCTATTGAACGTGCCGACGAGGATCGACAGCGCCTCTTCACGCGTCGGGAGCGACGCGAGCTTCTTGACCGTGGCCTCGTCGATGACGGCGCCCTCATAGAGGCCGCCCTTCACCGCGGGCTTCGAGTCATTTTCCTTCGCGAAGTCGGTGAGGAGCTTCGCGGCGGTGATGGCGTCCTTCGCCACCACGACGCCCGTCGGCCCCTTGAGACGCTGGCCCGTGAGGCCCGCCTCGTTCACCGCGCGCAGCGCGAGGGTGTTCTTGATGACCACGTACTCCACGCCGGCCTTGCGGAACTGGCGGCGGAGCTTGGTCATCGCCTTCACGTTCAGACCCGTGAAGTCGGTATAGTAGACCGCATCGGCGCCCTCGAGCTTGGCCTTCAGCTCGGCGACGAGCTGTTCCTTGTCGGATCGCTTCATCGTTGGTTACCGGTACGGGGTGGTGTCGATGCGCACGCCAGGCCCCATCGTGGAGCTGACCGCCACCGTCTTGATGTAGACGCCCTTGGCCGCGGCGGGCTTGGACCGGACGATCTGGTCCATAAACGCCGAGAAGTTCGTCTCCAGTGCCTCGAGGCCGAACGAGACCTTGCCGATCGCGGCCTGGACGTTGCCAGCCTTGTCGACGCGGAACTCGATCTTGCCCGCCTTGGACTCCTTCACGGCCTTCGCGACGTTGAACGTCACGGTGCCGGCCTTCGGGTTCGGCATCAGGCCACGGGGACCGAGCACGCGACCCAGCTGACCGACCTGGCCCATCTGGTCCGGCGTCGCGATCATCACGTCGAAGTCCGTCCAGCCGTCCTTGATCTTCTGGATGAACTCCGTGCCGACGAAGTCGGCGCCGGCGGCCTCGGCCTCCTTGGCCTTGTCGCCGACCGCGATCACGCAGACGCGGACGGACTTACCCGTGCCGGCCGGGAGGACCACCGTGCCACGGACGACCTGGTCCGCGTGCCGGGGATCCACGCCGAGTCGGACGGCGACCTCGACGGTCTCATCGAACTTGGCGTAGGCCGCGGTCTTCACCGCGTCGAGCGCCGCCTTCGGGGTGTGCAGCGTGCCCGCGTCGATCTTGGCGGCCGCTGCGCGGTACTTCTTGCCGTGCGTCTTCATCCCTTCACCTCCACACCCATCGACCGCGCCGCGCCGGCGACCATCGCCATTGCAGACTCGAGCGAGTCGGTGTTGAGGTCGGGCATCTTGAGTTCGGCGATCTTCCGGACCTGCGCCTTGGTGATCGAGCCGACCTTGTTGCGGT
>CAYPYY010000164.1:0-4659 GCA_964414995.1 uncultured Gemmatimonas sp. | reverse complement strand
GCCTTGCCGAAGACCGCCGTGTAGTTGGGATTCGCCGTGGACGTCTTGAGCTGCTTGCCCGTCTGCGGGTCGTGGCCGGGCGGCAGGGCGTGCCACTTCTCGCCGTGCTCGCCCGCCGGGAATCCCTTGCCCTTCTGCGTGATGACGTGGACGAGGCGCGGGCCCTTGAACTCGCGCACCGCCTTGAACGTCTCGATCATCTGCGGAATGTCGTGCCCGTTGATGGGTCCGAAGTAGCGGAAGCCCATCTCCTCGAACAACACGCCGGGCGTGAGGAAGGCCTTCACCGACTCTTCCCAGCGGCGCACGAGTGCGCCGGCATCCTTGAACGGCCCCTTCGCGTGGTCGGCCCAGTCGCCGATGGCGCTGCGCAGGCGGTTGTAGATCGGATTGCGCTGCACCTGCGTGAGGTACTTGTGCATCGCGCCCACGTTGGGCGCAATCGACATCTCGTTGTCGTTCAGCACGACGATGAAGTCGCGGTCGCTGTGGCCGGCGTTGTTCAGCGCCTCGTACGCGAGCCCGGAGCCCAGCGAGCCGTCGCCAATGATGGCGACCACCTTATGCTCCTGCCCCTTCAGGTCGCGCGCCGCCGCCATCCCCAGCGCCGCCGAGATGGACGTCGCGGCGTGGCCCGCCCCGAACGTGTCGTACTCGCTCTCGGTGCGCTTGAGGAAGCCGCTCAGCCCGCCCTCTTGGCGCAGCGTGCCCATCCGGCTCTTGCGGCCAGTGAGCACCTTGTGCGGGTAGCCCTGGTGCCCGACGTCCCACACGAGCTTGTCGAGTGGCGTCTGGAACGTGTAGTGCAGCGCGATGGTCAGCTCGACGACGCCGAGCCCCGCCCCGATATGCCCGCCGGTCACCGAACAGGTCTCGATGAGGAAGTCGCGCAGCTCCTGGGCCAGGGCGGCGAGTTCCTCCGGATCCATCCGGCGGAGGTCAGCGGGGTCGTTTACGCGGTCAAGAACGGACATTGCGAACGGGAACGAGGGGGGTGCGGTAGGTTGCGGCCAAACGTGGCGGAGCGCCAGAGCGTCAGGACCGTCGGGCGACGATGAAGCGAGCGAGGAATTCCAGTTCCGGCGTCAGTGCCCCGTGGTCCTGGAGCCCCTTGCAGGCCTCCTGCACCAACGCTTCGGCGCGGGCCTTTGCTCCCGCGATGCCCAACAGGGCCGGATAGGTGCTCTTCCGGAAGGCGACATCCTTCCCGGCCGTCTTGCCCAACTGGTCGGTGGTCGCGGTGATGTCGAGGACATCGTCGGCGATCTGAAACGCGAGGCCCACCGACGCGCCGTAGTGCTCGAACGCCCGCAGTTGCTCGGCGGGCGCGCCGGCGGCGAGCCCGCCGATGCGCAACGCGGCCTCGATGAGGGCGCCGGTCTTGCTGCGGTGGATGCGCTCGAGCTGCAGGAGGTCGAGGGCCGTGCCCTCGCCTTCCAAGTCGAGGAGCTGCCCACCGATCATCCCCGTGGCGCCCGAGGCGCGCATCAACGTGCGCACGATCTCGCCCGCCACGGCCGGCGAGAGGCCGATCTCGGCCGCGGAGTCCGCGGCGGCCCGGGCGGCCAGCGGCACCATCGCCATTCCCGCCGCCGTGGCCGCCGGCACGCCGAACACCTTGTGCACCGTGGGGCGCCCCCGCCGCATATCGTCGTCGTCCATACAGGGCAGATCGTCGTGCACCAGCGAGTACGCGTGCACAACCTCCACGGCCGCCGCGAGCCCGCTCACATCGCGGTCGCCGCCCGCCGCGCGATGTGCGGCCATCACGAGGATTGCGCGCAGGCGCTTGCCCTCGCCCTCGAGGCTGTACCGAATGGCCTTGGCCACCGGCCCCTCGCGCCCGCCGAGGTAACGGTCGGCGAGTTGCGTGAGCGCGTGGGCGACTGCCCGGCGGTCGGTCGTGAAGTCGATCGGCGTGACGCCGGTGCCGGTCATTCCTTGACCTCAAAGACGCCGTCCGCCTGCTCCAGCAACGTCTTCACCTTGCCCTCGGCATCCTGCAGCGCCGCGTTGGCCTCGCGCAGGCGGGCGATGCCCTCCTCGAACAGCTTGAGCGCCTCCTCGAGCGGGAGATCATCCCGGTCGAGGGCGTTGGCGATCTGCTCGAGGCGCGTGAGGGACTGTTCGAAGCTCATACCGACTTGGGAAGGTGGGGGGCATCGGGCGACACGCTGTCGGTGGTCGCGCGCACGAGGCCGTCCCGGAGGAGCAACTCGAAAGCTGTGCCTGGAGAAAACGCCGCGCGAGTCGCGAGGGTTTCTCCACCCGCGCCGCGGGCGACGACGAAGCCGCGCTGGAACACTTGGAGCGGGCTCCGCGCCTCGAGGCCGGCGGCCGCCGCCAGCACCTTGGCCCGACGCCGTTCGAGCGTGCGCGGCGCCAGCTGCTGCAGCCGTTGCGCGATGCGCTCCATCCGAGCCCGCCGCCGTTCGCTGACCAGCCGCGCGCGCTGCGACAGCCGATCGGCGCGGTGCTGCAGCTCGCGAGCACCCGACTCGATGCGGTCCTGCAGGCCGTCGGCCATCATCCCCGCGAGCTGTGCCACCGCCTCGCGCACCTCGGCGAGCACGGGCACGGCCGACTCCGCGGCCACGCTCGGGGTGGCCGCGCGCAGGTCGGCGACGAGGTCCGAGATGGACGTGTCCGTCTCGTGTCCGACGGCCGAAATGGTCGGAATGGCGCACTGGGCGATGGCCCGGGCGACGCGCTCGTCGTTGAAGCACCAGAGATCTTCGCGCGAGCCACCGCCGCGCCCGATGATCAGCACGTCCGGCGGCGCGATGCCCGCGGGGGCGGCGCCGCTCGTGAGCCAGCGCGAGAGCGTGTCCAGCGCCGCGACGATCGAGTCCGGTGCGCCCTCGCCCTGCACCAGCGCCGGAATCAGCACCACGTTCACCAGCGGATTGCGGCGGCGGATCACGCTCTGAATGTCGCGGAGCGCAGCCCCCTCGCTCGACGTGATCACCGCGACCGTGCGCGGAAAGCGCGGCAGCGCCCGCTTGCGCACCGGATCCAGAAACCCCTCGGCGTCGAGCTTGCGCTTGGTCTCGTCAAACAGCTTCTGCCACTGCCCTTCACCGTCGGTGACGAGCTGGGTGATGCTGAACTGCATCTTGCCGCTGGCGGGCCAGACCGTGAGCTGGCCGTAGGCCAGCACCTGCTGCCCGTCCGCCGGCTTGTTGCGGATCTTGAAGGTCGCGCCCTTCCAGACGACCGCATCCACCTTGGCGTCGGCGTCCTTCAAGGTGAAATACCAGTGGCCGCTGGGATACGACTTGAAGCTCGAGATCTCGCCGCGCACCCAAAGTCTGGGAAAGGCGCCCTCGAGGACCGCCTTCGCCTCCGACGTCAGCTCGTGGACGCTGATCGCCTGGGTGGCGCTCTCGCCGGGCGCGGTCACCTCAGCGCGCGCCCTCGAGCGCGATGCCGTGCGCCAATGACGCGGCGCGCACAGTGTTCGCGAGCAGCATCGCAATGGTCATCGGGCCCACGCCGCCGGGCACGGGCGTGATCTTGGACGCCTTCGCCGCCACCTCGTCGTACTTCACGTCGCCGACGATCCGGTAACCCTTCTTGGCGCTCGGATCGTCCACGCGATTGATGCCGACATCAATCACCACGGCACCGGGCTTCACCATATCGGCGGTGACCATCTCCGGTTTGCCGATGGCCGCGATCAGGATGTCCGCGCGCCGCGTGTGCGCCGCGAGGTCCTTGGTGCGCGAGTGGCAGATAGTCACCGTGCAGTCGGCGCCCTTGCCACTCTGAATGAGCAGCGCAGCCATCGGCTTGCCGACGATCGTCGAGCGGCCGAGGATGACCGCCTCCTTGCCCGAGGTGTCCACGCCGCTCTCGACGAGCATCACCTGGACGCCGGCCGGCGTGCAGGGCGCGAAGCCGTCGGCGTCGCCGATCAAGACTTTGCCCGCATTCACCGGATGAAATCCGTCCACGTCCTTGCCCGGTGCGATGCGCCGGATCACCGCCTGCGCATTGATGTGCTTGGGCACGGGCATCTGCACGAGGATGCCGTGCACCGCCGGATCGCCGTTCAGCCGGTCAATCATCGCCAGCAACTCGGCTTCGGTGGTCGCGGCCGGGAGGCGGATCGTCTCGCCATTCATCCCCGCTTCCTTGCAGGCCTTCTCCTTGGACGCCACGTACACGGCGCTGGCCGGGTCGTCGCCCACGAGCACGACGGTGAGTCCCGGCGTGACGCCCTTGGCCTTCAGCGTGGCGGCGTCGGTGGCGACGCGCGCACGAACCTTGGCGGCGATGGCAACGCCATCGATGCGCTCAGCGGGCAATGTCGGTGGCCCTCTTCTCTCGGATCGCCACGACCTTGATCTGGCCCGGGTACTGCAACTCGGACTCGACGCGGCGCGCGATCTCCTCGGTGAGTGACTGCATACGGTTGTCGTCCACGTTATCGGGGTCCACGATGACGCGGACCTCGCGACCGGCCTGAATCGCGAACACGCGATCCACGCCCTTGTAGCTCGACGCGATCTTTTCCAACCCTTCGAGGCGCTTCACGTAGGTCTCGAACGCCTCGCGGCGCGCACCCGGGCGCGACCCGCTGATGGCGTCGGCCGCCTGCACCAGCACCGACACCTCGCTCTCGTGCGGCACGTCGTCGTGGTGCGCGGCGATGCA
>CAYPYY010000163.1:0-4671 GCA_964414995.1 uncultured Gemmatimonas sp. | reverse complement strand
GCGGCTCGTTCACGCTGGCCTCGGGCCGCCAGTCCGACCTCTACATCGACTGCCGACCGACAACGATGCACCCTGAAGGCCTCGCGGCCATCGGGCCGCTCGGCCTCCACGCCATCGGTGAGCGCGGGTGGCATCCGGATGCCATCGGCGGCCTGACCCTTGGCGCCGACCCCGTGAGCTACGCCATCGCGTACGCGAGTCAGCTGGCCGGAATGCCCCTGCGCGCCTTCACGGTGCGGAAGGAAGCGAAAACGCACGGCACTGGCAAGCTGATTGAGGGCGCGTACCAAGCGGGGGATCGCGTCGTGGTCGTCGAGGATGTCATCACGACCGGCGGCAGCGCGCTCAAGGCGGTGGAGGCCGTGCGCGCCGCGGGCGGAACCGTCGTCGGCGTGCTCGCCGTCGTGGATCGCGAGGAAGGGGGACGCCAGGCCATCGAAGCCGCCGGGCTCGAGGTGGAATCGCTGGTGCTGGCGCACGAGGTCGTCGCGCGGATGTAGCCGACGCGGTGCCTCACTGGGGCCGCCGCGTGAACGCCGGCCGCCGGTCGGCGACGCTGGGGGGCACCGTCATTCCCGGACGGAGCTCCAGCGCGCGGAGCCGCTGCAGCGCCGCACGATGCGGGCGCACGAGCTCATCGAGAAACCGCTCCAGCATTCGCGCCTCGGTGTAGCCGCGGCGAAACTCGCCGGCGTTGATGCCAAGGAACGTGAAGACGTGGCGTCCGAACGATTGGGGCGAGGAGAACTCCAGTGCGTTCGCCACGTCGGCGATCGAGTGGCCGGTGTCCTCGAACAACCTCGCGGCGCGGATGAGCCGTGCGTACGCGAGATAGCGCTTCGGTGCCGGGAGCTTGGCGCGAAAGAACCGACTCATCAGCGTGCTGGGCAACACCTGCATCCGGCACGACAGCTCCTGGACGGTTCCTGCGCGCTCGCTCGCCGCGAACAACGCCTCGAAGAAGGCCCAGGTCTCCTCGGGCACGGGCGCGATCTCCTCGCGAATGCGGGCGAGCGCCGTCCGCTCCGCGGAGTGTGCGGCTTCCGAGGCAAGGATGCGGCGGAGTTGGCTCCACCCCGCCGGCTCCCTGAGGTCCACGAGCCGCGTGATGCCCGCGTTTCCGATTCGCAGCAGCGCCTCGGCGGTAATCGGCCGGCGGCCGAGCAGCGCGACGGTCGGCACCCGTGGGTATTCGCGCACGACCGAGGCCACGCGGCGGTCGAACTGCTGGCCGCAGCGCACCACGCCAATCAGCACGGCGCCCACGGGGCGCTGCTTGAGTTCCTGCAGGGCGTCGCCAAGGGAGTCGTGGTGAATGGTGCGGTAGAGGCCTTCGCCCGCGGCGTCCACGCGTTCGCGTTCCTCGGGATCCAGCACGGTGACGATTGGGGCGTGCAGCGACGGCAGGGGGCTCGGCATAGCAACCTCGGGTGCGACTGGTGGGCGAGCTCGGGCGTTCGTGCCCCAGTCTGTGTGACGGCAGTCACCTTCCCGTCATCGCGCCCAGCCGTCCCCGAGCGCTCTCGTCACCGGCACCGCCATCGGCGCATCGCTACATTGCATTCGTGGTCCCGCCGGACGATCGCGTCGCGTTGAATTGATGCGCCGAGGAAAGTCCGGGCTCCTTGGACACGCTGCCAGGTAACGCCTGGGCACGCGCGTGCGCGTGACGGATAGTGCCACAGAGAACAGACCGCCTTCACGCAGGTGGAGGTAAGGGTGAAACGGTGGGGTAAGAGCCCACCGCGCGGACGGCAACGGACGCGGCACGGCAAACCCCAGCGGGAGCAAGGCCAAATAGGCGACGAGCAGCAGTCCTCTGCGCTCAAGACGTCGCGGGTTGGCTGCTAGAGCGTGCGGGCGACCGTACGCCGAGAGAAATGATCGTCCGTCGCCGCGAGGCGACGACAGAACCCGGCTTATAGGCGGGGCCCACGAAGGAGTTGCGAGGGCGGGCAGGGGAGCGCGGGTCTCCCCTGTCCGCTCTCTCGCATTATCCTCCACCCGTGCGTTCCTCTGCGGCTCTCCTTGTGCTGTCCTGCGTGGCGCTTGCCTGTCGGTCGCGGGCGCCCGAGGCGCGCCCGACGCCAACGCCCGCGCCCGCCGTGGCCCCGGTTGATCCGTTGCAGCACCCGTGGGTGCTGGCGTGGCGCGCAACGGGGCGCCCGTATCTTGTGTCGGCGACGGCGGAGCTTCGCTCTCGCGTCGATACGCTGGAGCGCGTGGACTCGCTCTTCAGCGAGCTCGTTGTTTCGCTCGTCGCGTCCGCCGCCGACGCTGCGCCCTTTGCCGTGCGCGCGCAGGACTTTCGCGTGCGCGCGGGTGCGGACACCGCGTGGCGGCGGCCGCGCGGCGTTGTGCTGCCCGCGTTGCTCTCGGCAGGCGTTGCGCGCGGACAGGTGCCGGCGCTCTGCGCAGATGGCTCGGCGTGTTCGCACGAGTTGCGCGCTGCGACCCAAGGATGGCAGGAGCTGTGGCTCGGCGACGCGCCGCAGGCGCTGACGCCAGGCGCCACCTGGCGCGACTCGTCCGCGATGACGGTCGTGCGGGACAGCATTCCGCTGGCGGTGACCGCCGTGCGCGTATTCGAGGTGCTCGACGCGCGCGCGGAGGGTCCGGTGGTGATCGTCCGGTTGCTGCGTCGCTCGACCCAGGCGTTCCGGGGCGCGGGGCGCCAGTTCGGCGAGGCCGTGGAGATCTCAGGAACCGGCGAGGGCCAGGTTGAGCTCGAGGTGCGCCTGCCTGACGGCGAGATCGTCGCGGGCCGCGGCTCGGCGCTTGTGACGATGCAGTTCGCGGGTCGGCGGCGCCAACAGACGCTGCAGCAGACCAGTCAGATAGCAATCACGGCGCCTTGAGGGCGCCGTGTCGCACTGCGAGGCGGTGGTGTGGGGCTAGTCGACGAGCCGGAGCGGCATCAACAGGCAGAGATACTTGCCCGGCTCCGACCACCCTTCCGGCTCGAGCGTTGACGCGCGTTCCGGCGCGCGGAACGTCATCCGCACCTCGTCGGTGGGGATGTAGCGCAGGATCTCGAGCAAGTACGACGCGTTGAATCCGATGTCCAGCGGATCGCCTTCGAACCGGATTGGCAGTTCGTCCTGTGCCTCGCCCAGATCTGGCGTGCTCACGGAGAACTTGAGCATTCCGGCATTGAACGAGAGCCGGATGCGATGCGTCTGGTCGGACGCGACGACAATCATTCGCTTGAGCGCGCTCGTGAATGCCGCGCGGTCGAGGATCGCGTACTTGTCGTTGTCCTTCGGGATGACTTGCTCGTAGCCCGGATACGGACCTTCGATGAGCCGCGTGTAGATCGAGGTGAACGGCGAGCGGAAACCCAGGTGGTTCTCGCCCTGCGCAACCTCCAGCTCTTCCTCGGCGGGGAACAGGCGGCGGATCTGTTCGAGGGCCTTGGGCGGAATGATGAGGTCCGCCTTTTGGCCGGCGCGGACCGGCACTTCCATCTTCGCCAAGCGGTGCCCGTTGGTCGCAACCATTCGCATCAGGTCGCTGCGCAGCTCCCAGAGCACGCCATTGAGGATGGGACGGCTCTCCTCCGTGCTGGCGGCAAAGGCCGTGTGGCCGATGAGTTTCTGGAGATCGCCGGAGGGCACCCGCACCGCCTTGTCGAACTGCACCGCCGGGAAGCTCGGAAACTCGGACTTCGGCAACCCGAGCAGCTTGAACTTTGAGCGACCGCACTCGAGCGTGATGCGCTGATCGCCGGTGGACGAGATGCGGACGGGCGCGGGCGGAAGTTCGCGGGCAATCTCGCTCAGCTTGCGTGCCGGAATCGTGATGGCGCCAGCCGCCTCGACGTCCGCGGTGACTTCGGTGCTCACGGCAATGTCGAGATCGGTTCCCGAAATCCGGATGCCCTTTTCAGTGGTCTGAACCAGGAGATTGGCGAGCACGGGAAGCGTCGTCTTGCTCGGCACCGCGGGGGCAACGGCAGCAAGACCTTCCTGGAGCTTCTCTCGCGTGATGGTAAAGCGCATCGGGAGCGGGGCGTATGTGGACCGGCGCGGGGACCTGCGGTTTCTATCTACTGAATTTCTTTCTCAGTAGAAGTAGTAGCAAGGTGTGGATTGTGGATGAACGGCGAAAGTCTGTGTGGCAACAGCGGTTTCGATGCGCACTTCACGTGCAACCTTCGTGGAGCCGGCGTGGACAGGCGGGGATTGGCGGTCCGCGCGCAGCTGAGCCGTGGACGAGATGTGGACTATGTGGAATGCCGGACGGTTTCCCGCACGCGTTCCACACGACCACGAAACTCCGCACTTTCCTTCATCGTTTCGGCCACGCGCTCGAGCGAGTGGATGACCGTCGAATGGTCCCGCCCGCCGAAGGCCTGGCCGATCTCGACGAGCTGGAGACCGAGGATCTCGCGGGCGAGATACATCGCCACCTGGCGGGGAATCGTGAGCGTCTTGGTGCGGGTCTTCGACTGCAGCCCCTCGACCGTGACGCCCCATTCCGCGGCCACGCGTTGCTGAATCGTGCCCATTCTATCGTGGCGTTCCGAGCGCTGCGGGGCGGCATCGGAAGTCCGCATCTTGTCCCGCAACGCCTCACGCGCGAGGTCGACGGTCACCACGCGGTGCTTGAGCGATGCGTAGGCGAGCAGCTTGATGATGGAGCCCTCGAGCTCGCGCACGTTCGACTGCA
>CAYPYY010000162.1:0-4723 GCA_964414995.1 uncultured Gemmatimonas sp. | reverse complement strand
TGCTGGGCAGGACCGCCTCGAGCAGGTCGGGATGATAGGGCATCGGGATGTCGTAGGGCGCGAGCCGCACCACCGGGGCGTCGAGATGCCAGAAGACCTCCTGCGCCACGGTTGCGCCGATCTCGGCGCCGAAGCCCGCGGTGAGGTTGTCTTCGTGCACGATCAGGCAGCGCCCCGTCTTGATGACACTCGTGATGACGGTGGAGCGGTCCCACGGCGCGATCGTGCGGAGATCAATCAACTCCACCACGTTCTCGTAGCCCGCCGCGACTTCCGCGCAGCGATGCACCAACGCGCCCCACGTGACTAGACTGAGTCGCTTGCCCTTCTGCACGATGCGCGCCCGACCGAACGGCAAGACGTAGTCATCGCCTGGATAGCGCGCCGAGCCGTCGCCGGTCATCAAGAGCGCGCGGTGCTCGAAGAACACGGTGGGATTGGGCGAGCGCATCGCGCTCCGGAGCAGGCCCACCGCATCGGCCGCGTTGGACGGCATCGCGACCTGCCATCCGTAGGCGTGCGCAAAGCGCACTTCGTCGGAGAGCGAGTGCCACGGGTCGCCCACATCCTTGCCGAACCCGCCGGGCATTCGCACGACCATCGGCGACGCGAATCGGTTGGCTGTGCGCCAGCGTAGTGTGCCGGCGTTGTTGAGCTGTTCCGTGGCGGGGTCGGCGTACTTTCTGAACTGGATCTCGGCCACCGGCATCAGTCCGCTGATGGCCAGGCCCGCGGCGCGGCCGATGATGCCTTCCTCACTGAGCGAGGTGTCGAACACGCGCGCCGGGCCGAACTGCTTCTGCAGGCCCTCGGTCACGAGGTGGACACCGCCCTTCTTGCCCACGTCTTCACCGAACACGACCACCTTGGGGTTGATCGTGAGTTCGTGGCGCAGCGTGCGTCGCACCGCCTCGGCGAACCGCAGCAGCTCGCCGTCGTCGCGCGGCGTGTCGGTTGCGGGGAGCGCAAGGCGCTCGGCGCGACGCAGGCCGCCGAAAGCCTCGGGTGCGTCAGCGCTGTCGTCGGCGTAGCGATGGTCGGCGATGGTGGCTGGGTTCGGCTTGGCCCGCGCGCGGGCCGCCTCGAGGGCAGCCGAGACGTCACGCGCGACCTCGGCCTCGAGCGCACTCCAGTCCTTCTCGGCGAGCACCGACGGCACGAGATGCGCGCGTAGGCGCGGCAGCGGATCGCGCTCGGCGTCGGCGGCGATCTCCGCGTCGCTGCGATAGCCCTT
The DNA here is from genome assembly GCA_964414995.1 of uncultured Gemmatimonas sp. GTDB lineage: Bacteria > Gemmatimonadota > Gemmatimonadetes > Gemmatimonadales > Gemmatimonadaceae > Pseudogemmatithrix. The sequence continues at coordinate 3,489 of CAYPYY010000162.1, read as the reverse complement.
CTGGTTGTCGGGGCCCGAATGGCTCGAGAGTCGCGGCACGGTGAGACGCACAAGGGCGGGCCCGCGGCCCGCGCGCACGTGGGCCACGCACTCGCCGATCAGTTGCGCCGTGACAGCGGGATCCGTGCCGTCACCGTTCCGGATGAAGAGGTCGCCGAAGCTCGCGAGGTTGCGCGCGATGTCGCTGCCCGGGGTCTGCATCTCGCCGCCCACGGAGATTCCGAGTCCGTTGTCCTCGATGTAGAACAGCATCGGGAGCTTGAGGGTCGTCGCCATTGTGAGGGCCGACCAGAAGCCATTGGTGGCGACCGAGCCATCGCCGCCCAGCGCCACGCCGATGCTTCCCGCGAAGCGCGGGTCCTGCAGGACGTCGCGATGGTATGTGATGGCCTGCGCCCAGCCCGCGGTCGGCGTGTACTGCGAGCCCACGTCACCGGCCATCGGCAGCACCACGCAGCCGGACTCGCGCGGCAGGTTGCACACCACGCCGATGTCGCGACCGTCCGAGAAGCCGCCGGCGCGTCCGAGGGGTGAGCCCAGGGCATCCTCGAGCGTGAGCCCGAGCGAGAGCAGCAGCGGCCGACTCCGGTAGTACGCGCCGGCCGCATCGCGCTCGCCGGTGAGGTGCGCACCCAGGATGACCTGGGCGACGTCGTGGCCGCGCGCGGAGAACTGGTAGAGCACGACGTGGTCCTTTGGGACCGTCGCGCGGTTGCGATTGGTCTGCTCCTCGACCTCGTCGAGGGCGCGGGAGCAGAGCACGTGATATGCGATGCGGCGCCAGTCGAGCGCGGCTGCCGCGGGCTTGGACTTGGGAGGCATAGCGGGTGGAATCTAGCAGTCCGCGCACGGCGTGGCTGGCTTACATTTGGGGGATGACCAGCATCCTGAGTGAGACCAAGGACGGGGTCCTTGAACTGACGCTGAATCGCCCCGAGGTGCTCAACAGCTTCGACCTCGCGATGGCGCAGGCGTTGCAGGTCGAGCTGGCGCGGGCGGCGGCCGATCCGGCCATCCGCGCCGTGCTGCTTACGGGGGCCGGTCGCGGGTTCTGCGCCGGGCAAGATCTCTCCGAGGTGTTGCCCAAGGATGGCGGTGCGATGCCCGACATCTCCACGGTCGTGCGCGCGAGCTATAACCCCATCATCCGCGCGATCCGTGGGCTGGAGAAGCCAGTGATCTGCGCCGTGAACGGCACCGCTGCCGGCGCGGGTGCCAACCTCGCGTTCGCCTGCGACTTGACCATTGCGGCCGAGGAGGCCGTGTTCGTCGAGAGCTTTGCCAAGCTTGGCCTGATTCCGGACACGAGCGGGACGTTCTTCGTGCCGCGACTCGTGGGCCCCCAGCGTGCGACGGGAATGTTCTTCCTGGCGGGCAAGGTGACGGCGGCGCAGGCGAAGCAGTGGGGCCTCATCTGGGACGTCGTGTCGCTCACGGGACTCCTCGATGCGGCGCGCGGCCTCGCCACGCAACTCGCGCAGCAGGCAACGCGCGGCTTCGGGCTCACCAAGCGTGCGATGAACGCCTCCTGGGCCAACTCGCTCGACGAGCAGTTGGAGCTGGAGGCGCGCTGTATGCAGGAGGCGGGACGCACGGCCGACTATGAGGAAGGCGTGCGCGCGTTTCTCGAGAAGCGCGCGCCACAGTACAGGGGGCAGTGACGATGACGCTCGGCGCCGGAGTGCAGGTCGGAGTCGTGGGTGCGGGTGCAATGGGCGCTGGCATCGCCCAGGTGGCGGCGCAGCACGGCCACCCTGTGGTCCTCGCCGATGCGTTTCCGGCGTCGCTGAACAAGGCGCGCGAGGCGCACGCCAAGGCGCTCGCGCGCGAGGTCGAGAAGGAACGTACGTCGCAGGCCGAGGCCGACGCCGCACTGGCACGTATCACCTATGTGGACGGCGCTGGTGAGCTCGGTCTGCGCGCCTTCGCGGACTGCGGGCTCGTGATCGAAGCCATCGTGGAGGACCTCGGCGCCAAACAGCACCTGTTCCGCGCGCTCGAGGAGATCGTCGGCGGCGACACCGTACTTGCGACCAACACGTCCTCACTGTCGGTGGCGGCGCTGGCCGGCAGCATCAAGCGCTCACAGCGTGTGCTGGGCCTTCACTTCTTCAATCCGGCACCGGTGATGCCGCTGGTGGAAGTGATCCCCGCCTTGGCGACCGACGGCACCCTCACCGATGGCGCTCGTGCGCTGGTCGAGCGCTGGGGCAAGATCCCGGTGGTCGCGAGTGACACGCCGGGCTTCATCGTGAATCGTATTGCACGGCCGTTCTATGGCGAGGCGCTGCGCATTCTTGAAGAAGGCATCGCGGACTGCGCCACGATCGACTGGGCGATGAAGTCGTTGGGCGGGTTCCGGATGGGCCCGTTCGAGCTGATGGACTTCATCGGCAACGACGTGAACTACGCGGTCACCAAGTCGGTGTTCGAGGCGATGTACTTCGATCCGCGCTATCGGCCGTCGCTCACGCAGCGTCGGCTCGTGGAGTCGGGATGGCTGGGGCGGAAGTCGGGTCGCGGCTACTACGACTACGCGGCGGGCGCCGCCGCACCGGTGCCTACCGAGGACGCGGCCCTCGGACGCGTGATCGTGGACCGTGTCCTCGCGATGTTGATCAACGAAGCGGCCGACGCGGTACAGATGCGCGTGGCGTCGCCCGCGGACATCGAGCTCGCAATGACGAAGGGCGTGAACTACCCCGCCGGCCTGCTGGCCTGGGGCGACGCAATCGGTCCCACCTCGGTGCTCGCCACGCTCGAGACGCTGCAGGCCGAGTACGGCGAGGATCGGTATCGACCGAGCCCACTGCTGCGACGGGTGGCCCGCCAGGGCGGGAGATTGCTGGCGTGAGCGATGCCGCGACGCCGCGCGCGGTCATCGACCGGATGTTCGCGCAGGACGCATTCTCGCAGTGGCTCGGCGTGCAGGTCCTCGCCGTCGGCGAGGGAACGTGCGAGCTGCAAATGACGGTTCGCCCCGAGATGACCAACGGCTTTGGCACGGCGCACGGCGGCATCGTGTTCGCGCTGGCGGACACCGCGCTCGCGTTCTGCACGAACGCCAGCGGTGAGATTTCCGTCGCGCTCGACTGTACGATCAGCTATCCGGCGGCGGTGCGGCCGGGCGACGTGCTCACCGCCCGCGGCACGCAGGAGACCACGACGCGTCGCACGGGATTTGCCTCGGTGACCGTCACCAACCAGGACGGTGTGACCGTGGGGCACTTCCGCGGCACCGTCTACCGCACACAGAAGCCGCATCGATGACTGACGCATTTCTCGTGGACGGCGTACGCACGCCGATTGGCAACCTTGGCGGTGCGCTGAGCGCCGTGCGGGCCGACGACTTGGCGGCGCACGTCATTCGCTCGTTGCTGGCGCGCCATCCCGCCCTGGATCCGGCACGGATTGCCGATGTCATCCTCGGCTGTGCCAACCAGGCCGGTGAGGACAATCGCAACGTGGCGCGGATGGCGCTGCTGCTCG
>CAYPYY010000161.1:0-4878 GCA_964414995.1 uncultured Gemmatimonas sp. | reverse complement strand
CGGACGGTGTTCAGGTTGCGGCCCGTGCCCACGTCCGCGAACGGGATCTTGAGCCGCGACTGCCCTTGGCCGTGCGGGAAGTGGATAAAGAGCTCGCGGCCGACGAGGCGGAGCTCCTCGTCGCCGGGCGTGGGCCAGCCGACGAGCGTCGCAGCGGCTGGCGGCGCCGCGAGAAACAGCACCATCACACGCGCGGGCTCGGCGTTCCGGAAGGGGTTCGCGCGCAACGCGGACTCGAGTTCCCGCGGGGATCGCACGAACACGGCGGTGTGCTTCCCGACCATCTCCGTAGCGAGGGCTTCGATGCGGCGCTGCACGGTAGACGCGGCCAGCCGACTGTCCACGAGGATATTTCCGGACGCGATATACGATCGCACGTTGGCGAAGCCCGCCGTCTCGCAGCGGGCCCGGAACGGCGCCATCTGGAGCTTGCCGGTGCCGGTGACGTTCACGGCGCGGAGAAAGGCGATGTGCGTGGGCACGAGGAGAGCTTAGCGCAGCCGCGGAAACGCGAAAGCCCCCACGGCGACGAGTCCGTGGGGGCTTTCGAGGGGTGGTGCGGAGCTCCGGCGACAGGACTCGAACCTGTGACCCGGTGATTAACAGTCACCTGCTCTACCAACTGAGCTACGCCGGAATAGACCCGAAAAATAGTCGGGTTGCGCCCCTGCATTCAACCCCCGCAGCCGCTCTTGCGAAACCCTTGGCGCGCCCTCGTCCGTACGGCCAGTTATGCAAAACTCTCTGCTCGCCGGCGTCGAGGCGCTGCGCGCCAATCCACTCCGGACCGTGCTGTCCACCCTTGGCATCGTGATGGGTGTGGGTGCGATGGTCTCGGTCCTCTCGCTCGGCGACGGCGTCGAGGCATTCGCCCGCGCGGAGCTTGAGCGGACGACAGATCTGCTCACGGTCGGCGTGCTGCCTGCCACCTCCATCCAAGTGGACGGCCAGACGGTGCGTCGGGACTCGTTCCCGCGTTTCTCGGTGGCAGACGCCAGCGCACTCGCCCAGGAGATCCCCGCGGTGGCCGCGTACGAGCTTTCCGAGCGCGTGTCCGTGCTCGGATTCATTCCGGGCGATGCACAGCCGCGCGGGTTCGGCGTGAGTGCCGTCGAGGCGCGCGTCGCCGCCCGGGACTCGCTGCGCATCCTGCACGGCCGATGGATCGCCGACGGCGACACGGCCGTCGTGGTGCTCGGAGAGCTCGCCGCGGGAGTAGTGGCCGGCGATTCAACACAGCCGGAGTTGGCGCTCGGAAAGCGCATTCGGCTCAGTGGCGCAGAGCACGAAGTCGTTGGCATTGTCGCGCAAACGACGGCACGCACGACACTCCAGGCGTACGTGCCCGTGGCCGACTCGCGCCGCGCCGCCGGCCCCCGCTCGGCGCCGGCGATCGCGCTCAGCGCGGCGCGCATCGAGGACGTGGACTCGCTGTTCGCACGCACCCAGGCCTGGGCGGCGCGGCGCTACGGCGCCGAGTGGCGCACGCAGGTCACCATCGTGAATCGTCGCGACCGCGCCGAGCAGGCGGCGACGGCGATGCGGGTGTTCAAGATGCTGATGGCCGCCATCACCGGCGTGTCGTTGCTCGTCGGCGGCGTGGGCATTATGAACGTGCTGCTCGCCTCCGTCGCCGAGCGCACGCGGGAGATCGGCATTCGCAAGGCCACGGGCGCCCGCGACCGCGACATCCTGATGCAGTTCCTCGCCGAATCCGTGTCCATCACCAGCGTGGGCGCTGGACTCGGCGTCCTGCTTGGGCTGGGCGTCGCGGCGGCCGCGGCGGCCTTGATGCGAATGCAGACCGAGGCCGACGTACACGCCGCCGTCACGCCCAGCACGATCAGCTTCGCGGTGATCGTCTCGGTGCTCGTGGGCTTGGTGTTCGGGCTGTATCCCGCACTGCGGGCGGCGCGCCTGTCGCCGATCGACGCCATCCGGCACGAGTAACGCCGCGGCTATCGCTTCCGGCGCAGGAGCGGTGCCAGGAACCGCCCCGTGTGCGACGCCGGCACCGTCGCCACGTCCTCCGGGCGCCCCGTCGCGACCACCTGTCCGCCGCCGTCTCCGCCGTCAGGGCCGAGGTCCACGATCCAGTCGGCGCGCTTGATCACGTCGAGGTCGTGCTCGATCACGATCACGGTATGGCCGTTCTCGACCAGCCGGTCGAGGACGCTGCAGAGCACTTCGACGTCCCGCGGATGCAGGCCCGTCGTCGGTTCGTCGAGGATGTACAGTTTGCGACCGCCCTTCTTGGCGGCGAACGCCAGCTCGCGCGCCACCTTGAGTCGCTGCGACTCGCCGCCGCTGAGCGTTGTTGCGGGCTGACCCAAGCGCAGGTAGCCGAGTCCGACCTGCTGAATCTGCCAAAGCGCCTGGCCGAGCTTCTCCTCACGCGGGAAGAAGCGAATCGCCTCGTCCACGGTCATCTCGAGTACGTCGGTGATGCGCTTGCCGAAGTACGTGACCTCGAGGACTTCGGGCTTGTAGCGCGTGCCGCCGCAGGTTTCGCAGGGCACGAAGACGTCGGCCATAAACACCATCTCGACTTCGAGCGCACCGGCACCCTCGCAGGTCTCGCAGCGTCCGCCGGCCACGTTGAACGAGAACGTGCCCGCGTCGTAGCGGCGCTGCCGTGCCAGCGGCACGTCAGCGAAAATGCGTCGGATCTCATCAAAGGCCTTCACATACGTGACCGGATTCGAGCGTGGTGACTTGCCGATCGGCTCCTGGTCCACGAGCACGACCTCGTCGAGTGCTTCCCAGCCGCTCAGCGTGTCGTAGGCGCCGACGCGCTCGCCAAGGTGCTGGCGCGCGCTGTGCTCGCCCGTCAGCTGGTGCTCGAGCGCACGAAACAGTACGTCGTGAATGAGCGTGCTCTTTCCGCTGCCAGAGACTCCCGTCACCGCGGTTAGCGCGCCCAGCGGAATCTTGGCCGTCACGTTGCGCAGGTTGTGCTCGCGCGCGCCGGTGATGGTGAGCCACTGCGGACCCACGCGGCGTCGACGGTCGGGCAGGGCGATCTCGCGCGCGCCCGTCAGGAACTGACCCGTAAGGGGACTCTCGGTCGCCGCAGATGTCGGGCCGCTGAAGACGACGCGGCCGCCGCGCTCCCCGCTTTCCGGCCCCAACTCGAGCATCCAGTCGCTCAGTCGGATCGCTTCGAGGTCGTGCTCGACCATCAGCACCGTGTTGCCGCCGTCGCGCAGGCGCTCGAGCAAGCCGAGCAGCCGGCCGAGATCGCGCGGGTGCAGGCCGATCGACGGTTCGTCCAGCACGTAGAGTGTGTCCACGAGCCGCGCGCCAAGTGAGTTGCTGAGCCCGATGCGCTGTGCCTCGCCGCCGCTCAGCGTCCGCGTGGCCCGGTCGAGCGACAGATACGTGAGGCCCACCTCGCAGAGGAAGGCAATGCGATCGCGGGCCTCGCGCAGAATGTGCGCGGCAATCGCCGCCTCCTGCGTGCCGAGCGTGAGCGAATCCACCCAGCCGCGCAGCAGGGCGACGGGCATCGCCTGCACCTCGGCGATCGTCCGTCCATCAATCTTGACCTGCAACGCCTCACGCTTGAGCCGCGTGCCGCCGCAGGTGGTGCAGGTCTGCGCCGTCTGGTACTGTCGCAGGAAGATGCGGATGTACTGCTTGTACTTCTTCGGCTCGAGCGCGGCGAGGAACGGCAGCATTCCGACATAGCCCTTGGCGCGGCCACGCAGGAGCAGCTCGCGATGCTCGTGCGAGAGGTCACGCCACGGCGTGTCGAACGGGATGCCGCGCGCCTTCGCAAACTCGGCGAGGGCGCGCCGCTTGTTCTCGTAGCGCGGCTTCGTCCACGGATCGAGCGCGCCCTCGCGCAACGTGCGCTCGGGGTAGGGGACGATCAGCGCCTCGTCGTATTCCAGCGTGGCGCCGAATCCGTTACAGGTCTCGCAGGCGCCGCGCGGATTATTGAAGGAGAAGAGCTGCGGCGTCGGCGCGGGGGCGACGTGGCCGTCGTTGGGACAGCGGAACGCCGTGGTGAAGCGGAGCGCCGCCGGTGCGTCCGCCGCAGCATCGGTCGCGAGGGGCAGCACGACCGCGTCACCGTCCCCCTCCCGGAACGCCGTCTCGAGCGCGTCGGTGAGACGCGTGCGGATATCGGCGGCCACACCGAGGCGATCCGTGACCACGAGCAGGTCGGCGACCTTGGCGAGATTCGGCTTGGTGCCCGTGAGCTCGTCGAGGTGATGCACCGTGCCATCGGCGATCACGCGCACGAAGCCCTTGGCGCGCAGATGCTCCAGAATGCGAGCGTGCGTGAGCTTGGCCGAACGCGCGAACGGGAACGCTACGTGGAGTCGCGTGCCCTCGGGGAGCGCGAGCACGGCATTCGCTGCGGACTCGGCGGAGTCCGGGCGTAGCTCGCGGCCGCAGTGCGGGCAGAGGGTGCGGCCCACTCGTGCCCAGAGGAGTCGGAGGTAGTCGGTAATCTCGGTCGCCGTGCCGACGGTGGAGCGCGAGGTGCGCGTCGGGTTCTTCTGCTCGATGGCGACGCTGGGCGAGAGGCCGTCGATGCCGTCCACGTCGGGCTTGGGCATCCGTTCGAGGAACTGTCGGGCGTACGCCGAGAGCGACTCGACGTAGCGGCGCTGGCCCTCGGCGTAGATCGTGTCGAAGGCCAGCGAGGATTTTCCCGAGCCGGACGGCCCGGTGACCACTGTGATGGCGCGGCGGGGAAAGTCCACGGAGATGTCGCGCAGGTTGTGCTGCCGCGCGCCGCGGACGCTGATGCGGTCTTTCACGAGCCCGAGCTCAGCCGATCAGCGACAATCCGCCGTCGTCGCTTCGCCGGGGTGGCGGCAACACGGGCGGGTCTTCCTCGAAGAGGTTGCGCGTGCGCAGCCG
>CAYPYY010000160.1:0-4939 GCA_964414995.1 uncultured Gemmatimonas sp. | reverse complement strand
TTCAGGCAATCAATGCAACAGCTTCGTCGAACACCTCCGCGGGCGTGCGGAAGTGCAGGGTCTTGCGGGGCCGGCCGTTGAGCTGGTCGGCGACGGCGTCGAGCTGTCGCTGCGTCACGGTGGCGAGATCCGCGCCGGTGCGGAAGTACTGCCGGAGCAGGCCGTTGGTGTTCTCGTTCGTGCCGCGCTGCCACGGACTGTAGGGATCGCAGAAGTAGACCTGTACGCCGGTGGCGACGGTGAAGCGCTGGTGGTGCGCGAGTTCCTTGCCGCGGTCCCACGTGAGGGAGCGCGTGACGTGCGCCGGGAGCCGCCGGATCTGGCGGATGAGCGCGGGCACGACGCGGCCGGGCTCCTTGCTCTCGACCTTCACGAGGATGGTGAAGCGGGACGTGCGCTCGACGAGCGTGGCGATGTGGGTGTTGCCTCCGCCGGCGAGGAGGTCCCCCTCCCAGTGGCCGGGCACGGCGCGGTCCTCGACCTCGGCGGGCCGCGCGCTGATCGGGATGGCGTCGACAATCTGTCCGCGCCCCTGGCCCTTGCGCGTCGAGGCGCGGGCGCGCCGCACCACGCGCCCGGTGCGCAGGTGCTTCAGCAACTCCTTCTTCAGCACGCCGCGCGTCTGGACGTAGAGCGAGCGGTAGATGGTCTCGTGCGACACGTGCAGCTCCGGCTCGTCGGGGAAGGCGAGGCGCAGCCAGCCGCTGATCTGTTCGGGCGACCAGCGCTGCTTGAGCTTCGTCGCAATGAGATAGCGCAAGCGCGGCCGGGACGCGAGGCGGCAGGCCTTGGGGCGGCGGGCCGACTCCCACGCCCGGCTGTCCGCGCGGATAGCGCGATACTTGGTGCGGCCGCCGTGCCGCGCGACCTCGCGGCTGATGGTCGACGCTGCGCGGCCGAGGCGGCGGCCGATGGCGCGGTAGGACTCGCCCGCGGCCAACGCGCGCGAGATCAGTTCGCGCTCCTCGAAGGACAGCGCGCGCTCCGCGCGGGCGCGGAGGCGGGGCGAGATGCCACCCTCGAGGCGAATGACGCCGTGGACGGCGCCCGGATTCTTGGCGAGGTCGGCGGCGATCTCACGGATCGAGTCCCCGGCGCGGTAACGGCGCCAGAGCTCGGTGCGCTGCTGCCAGGTGTAGCCGTGCGGGCTGGGGATGAACATCGCAACTACCTCCATATAGAAGGAAACTATGGAAGGTGTTGCATCGACCCTCTGAATCCAGTCTCCATAACGTGGGCTTGTGCTGCAGCCGTTCAAACAAGATGCGGCGGCGGGGCCGCCGAGTGCTGTCCCATAGAATGGGGCGGTGGCCCCGCCGCCGCTACCGACGCACGGCTGTCGGCACCAAGCGTCGTTAGCTGGCCGGCGGGGCGTGCGGCCCCGCGCACGGTACCTGCCGGACGATGACGTGCGCGTGCGGCACTTCGCGGACGAACGGTGCCAGGATCAGCGGGGATGACTCCGGCCACGTCTCGACGCCCACGGACCGCTCGCCGACGGCGAACCGCACTCGCGGCTGATGGTGATCGGCAAGCTCGAGGGAGTCGCCAACGAGTGGGCGCCACACGGGAGCGACGACGCGCTGCTGGCGTCCCTCGATCTGGTGCCATCGCTCGGCGACACCCCAGGGTGCTGGGGTTGCGGTGAGCACCAGCGTGTCGGTGGCCGCCCAGCTGCTGCGTCCCGTCGAGTCCGAGATCACCAGACAACGCGGCGACGCCAGCGACGAGACCGGCGGCCCGCCGGGATCCGCCGGTCCGGAGTGGAGCAGCAGACCAGGGACGAGCAACAGGCCGGCCAGAAGGGCGACCACGATTCCGAGTGGCGGACGTGCGACGAGGCGACCCATAGTCGGAATGTAGGGCGCGCGAGTGAGCCGCCGATGAGCGCCGAATGACGTTCTGATGAACGCTTACCTGGTCCAGCTAACGTGTGCTTCTGCTGCAGCTGCTCCAATAAGATGCAGTTGTGGGGCGGCCGCTAGGCCGGCCCATGCCCTACCGGGTGGCCGCCCCACAACTGCCTCCGCAGCCGCAGCTGTCGGCAGCAAGCGGCGTTATACCGTGCCTATCCGGCGACGATACGAACGTGAATGACCTGGACCGGCACACCGAAGCCGCGTTCGAGAGCCGGCAGCAACCGCTTCTGAGCAGGCTTGAGCCGATCCCCGGGACCCTTCACCTCTGCGAATCCTGCCAGCTTCATCCGCGCGTCGAAGAGCAGCAGGTCGGGCGGCTGGCATCCGTTGCGGTCGCACAGGGCCCGAAGCCGCTTGCACTCATCGAGGTCGAGGATCGCACGAAGCGCTTCGGCTTTCCGCGGATGTGCATCGTCGAACACATACTTTTGCACCAGCGAGCGCACGCCTGTGCCTGCAAACAGATGGATTGCTGCAAACCACTCGCTGAAGTGATTCCTCGGCTGCGTTCGCGTCAGACGGAGGTCATCCGCATCGAACAGGCGAGGAAACTGGCGCACCAAGCGAGCGGCCTGCCGTGGCCACGCAGCGCGTTGCTCCTTCGTTGCGTAGATGGTCGACTCGATCATGACGACACCCGCATCGGTATAACGTGTGCTTCTGCTGCGGACACTCAATAAGATGCGGCCGCGCAGCGGCCGCCACCATAGCGTGGCCGTCGGCAGCAAGCGTCGTTATACCGCACCCGTCCTAGTGGTGCTGTTGTACGTACCATTCGCCAGCGTGGCAGAAGAAGGACGCGCCCGCACCGTCATATGAATCGACGATGAGCGGCCCGGTGGCGACCACGTTGGGTCCACGCGCCTGCGGATTCGAGCGCGGCCAGTACGCGCTGAGCTGGACGCGCGCTCGGCGTTGAATCGAGAGTCCAGCCGGTGGGTTGCGCCACTCAAGTGTGCGGGGACAGGAATGCACGGCCTCGAGTGCCGGCTCTCCGATCCAAACGACGAGCAGGAACCGCTCCTCGGCCTGAGTGCGCTCACACCAGTAGACCGCGCTCCATTCGCCGTGGGGATCGGCCTCGGAGTCGAGGTACCCGAACACGAAGGGCGGATCGACGCGCCCAGGCTTGTCGTAGAAGTCCGCGACCGGCGTACAGCCGCGAGTCGCGGCGTCCGCACGCAGCGTCCGAGGCAGCTCCGAATCCCAGTTTCGGGCTCCCGAGACGGCTACGAGTGCCAGTGCGAGTACAAGAGCTTGATGTCGCTGCTTCATGCGCGCGTGTCGGTATAACGTGGGCTTCTGCTGCAAGCGCTCCCATAAAATGCGGTTGTGGGGCCCCAGCAGACCGTTTCCAAAGATGAGGCTGGGGCCCCACAACCGCCACACTAGCTGCGCTTGGCGGCAGCAAGCGTCGTTATGGCGCCGCGCTACGATGCCGCTTCGGCCAGGCGCTTGATGGTGGCCGCGGCGGCGAGAACGAACTCCTCGGAGACTTCGCGGAACTGGGCGCCATCGGGGACGTGGGCGAAGTCGCCGACGCGCAGCTCGAGACGCGCGCCGTGGCCCGAGGGTGCAACCAGATACTCGTAGCCGACGGGCCCCCGCGGCGGCCGCGCCCAAGCGTGGACGCGGAGCGCGGCGTAGAGCCGCACGGGTGGTTCCACGCGCGTGAACGTAAGCGTGGCGTGCCCAGGCCAGGTGAGCTCAGCGCCCAGCGCGATGCGGTCGTCGGTGTACTCGGCAGGGACGTCGTCCCACTCGCGGATATAGCGGGTGAGCGTCAGCACGTCCCAGACGCGCTCGGGCGAGGCCGCGATCTCGATCGAATGTTGCGCAAACTGCATAGGCCGTGAGGATGCAGGGTGCCAGCTAGGTCGCCATAACGTGGGCTTGTGCTGTGGACGATCAAATGGAATGCGGCGCCGCAGGCGCCGCTACCGCAGCCGGCCATCAGCACCAAGCATCGTTATGCGGCGCACTCCGAGGACGCGAGCACAGGTCGGAGATCGACCAAAGCCCTCGCGGCGTGTGCCGGTCATCGCGACGTTACTGGACGCGCACCTGCTGCACCATCCCGTGTTCGATGTGAGATCGCCCGTCTGGCGCAGTCGTCATGCAGAGGATCAGATACTCACCACGGGCTAACGTGGTGGTGAAGAAGACCTCCATTCCAGACCGGATCACCGCGTTGCCGCCTTCGAGAGTCGCGAGGCTCTCGAAGGGCGGAGGCGGCTCAGCGGCCTCACCGGTGCGGCGCGCACGCTCGGGATTCATCGCTCTCACGACCTCCTCCGCGGTGATGCCGGGAGCGAGCCGTAGGAGGACCAGGTCGTGCGGCTCCGCGCCGGCGTTCGTGACTCGGATTGTCTGGTCGCCGGCTGCGAGTGCGCCTTCAACGCTAAACGCATAGTCCAAGAGACGTATGGAGGCAGTAGCGGTCGGCGCCGCGTCCGGCCCCGGCGCATCTGGGCCCGCGGGACGAACGACCAACGTTCGGAACTCTCCCTTTCCAAAGTGCGGATTGCCGCCGAGATCCTCGATGGGACAAATCAACACATAGCTGCCGGGCTCCAGGTACTGTGTCAGAGCGGACGAATCACCCGGCGCCGCTCCACCGGGACCTCCGAAACGCGTCACCCACTTCGGACGCGCTCCCGACGTGCGAATGGCCTCGGCGTATGCAGCAATGAGTTCCGGCACGGCTCGCCCGGAGTCCAGTCGCACGAAGTGGGCGTAATGGATGTCGGTGCCGTGGTTGGTAAAGCGGAAGTTGGTCCAGCCCGCGTCGATGGTGTCAGGCGCGTGGAACGCGCCATCGGTGGCGGACAGTGCGACGACGTTTGGAGCAACGTGTCCCGACTGGTCCCGTTCCCCCGTACATCCCGATGACACGAAAGCGAAGGCCAGCCACAGTGCCCGCTGCGTCGAGTGTCTCATAGTTGCCACCTCTGTGAGATAGTCCGCATAACGTGTGCTTCTGCTGCGGACACTCCAATAGAACGCGCGGGCGCAGCCCG
>CAYPYY010000159.1:0-4953 GCA_964414995.1 uncultured Gemmatimonas sp. | reverse complement strand
CCCCGAGAAACACCCGCGGAACCGCCACCGGGAACCGCCACGGCTTGAGCCCCGCCAGCACCTGCTCCGCCCGACGCACCAACCGCTCGGTAAACGCATCCCGCTGCTGCGCCCGCAGTGCCGTGATCTGCTTCGACTCCACAACACCCGCGAGCCGCGCCTCTCGCTCCCGCGCGGTATCCCCAGCCTCCGGCCGGTCGATCCGCGACGCCGCGAGAATCGTCAGCAACTCCTCCGTCGGCCGGATCGCATCCCGCGCCGCCGCGTACAGCTGCTTCGCCTCCTTTACCTCCGCCACCGTCGCATCCGCAAGCTTGGCCAGCCGCTCCAACGGCGCGCGCGCCCCAGCGAGCAACTCGTCGGCTGTCATCGCGAACAGGTCATCGGCGGAGCCGAGCAGGTCTCTGGCCTCCTCAAACGTTGCGATGCCGACGAGCGAGTTTCCGACCACCAGGTTCTGGTCGAGGAAACTCAGCGGTAGCCCCGGCACGAACGTGTGGATCCAGATGGACAGCCGCGCGAGCTCCACGGACAGCGGATTCAGGTCCACGCCATAAACGCAGCGGCGCGCGATCTGACGGCGTAGTAACTGCGTATCCTCGATGGCATCGCCACGGTACTCATCCCCCAACGCCTCGCGCGCCGAGGCCCGGAGCCGTTCCAGCTCTGCGCGCACACCCGGCAAGGGATACTTGGCGAGGAATCCCGAGAGCTTGCGCTCGATGTGATCGATCGCGGCCACGAGGAAGTGGCCCGACCCCATCGCGATATCCGCGACGTGGAAGTCGAAGAACAGCTCGGCGCGGTCCCGTTCATCGTACTTCGCGCTCAGCCGCGCCAAGTGGTCATCGAGTGCAGGGTCGAGTGCGTGCTCCAACAAGTGCTCGACGGCGAAGTCCTTAGTGAAGTAGGCACCGCTCGACTTCCGCGCACCGCTCGCGTTGTGCAGGTACACCTGCCCCTCGGCCACCACCACCGGCGCTCCGCGCCCGGCGGGCACATAGGCGCCGGTCCTCCGGTCCACGCCGAGGTCGCGCTCGGCGACCGCGAGCTCCTGCTCGAGCAAGCCCTCGTAGATGGTGCCGAACTCCCGCACGCCGAGCGAACGGAAGTCGATGGGACCGACCACATCCTCGGAGGTTTCGTCGAGCAGCAGCGCGCGCAGCGCCGGGGCGAAGGCCGAGTCGGGGAGTGCGAGCGCATCAAGCGCGCGGGAGGCCGCGGTGCTGTCGGTGGCGAACAACCCACCGTTGTACGCGGGCACGTGCCAGGCGGCGTTGCCTTGATCCACGGCCTTCCAGAGCTGCCGCACCTCGGTCCAGTAGTGATCGCCGGCACCGTAGGTGACGTTCTCCTCGCGCTCCCGCCCGAGCCGGAGCGCGATGGCCTTGAGCGAGTGCGCGCGATACGACTCACTGGAGTGCAGCGGGAGGAGTTCCTTGTCTTCCGCGTAGGCCACGAAGAGCAGCCGGAACAGCGTCAGCAAGGCCATCTCGTAGGTCTCGGCCAGTTTTTCGGGCGTCGGATTCCGCAACCGCCGCGCCTTCACGATGGCCGCCGCAAGCGTCGGCACGACGTCCTCGTACACGCGGTCGCGCAGGCGCGCGCCGAGCTTGACCGCAAACTCCTTGCTAGAGTTGAGGATCGAGACGAAGCTCCCCTCGGCTGCGAGCGCCTCAGCGGAGACCAACAGGTGGAGGTAGCCAGCCTGCGATTCCCGCAGCAGCGAGAGATCGAGCTCCACGTAGGTCTCGGTGCGACCGCGACGTCCCGTGCCCACGCCGGGCTTCACCGGATACACGCGGAGCGTGGTGCCCGCCGTGACGATCACGTACTCGAGGTTGTGTTCGTCAGCCTTGGCGAGCGCGTACGAAATGGGCGACAGCTGATCGAACAGCGGACCCGCAGGCT
This sequence comes from uncultured Gemmatimonas sp., assembly GCA_964414995.1. GTDB lineage: Bacteria > Gemmatimonadota > Gemmatimonadetes > Gemmatimonadales > Gemmatimonadaceae > Pseudogemmatithrix. The sequence continues at coordinate 3,042 of CAYPYY010000159.1, read as the reverse complement.
CGATCTGGTCGGGGCGCTCAAGGAACACCGCCACCGCGACGCGGCGGTTGGCGGTGACGAGCACTTCGGCGGGTCCGGGCAAGGCCTCACGCTTGAAGCCGAGTCGTTCGATAAGCGTCCGACCTTGGAGCGATAACAGGCTCTTGGCGTTGGTGCAGGCGGCAACCCAATCCGCGCGCTGCGGCACGCCTGTTTCCAGCTCGTGCATCGCGAAGAGGCCGGCGTTGCGCAGGCCGGGCACCGGCGAGGCCAGCTGGCCGAGGGAAGCAGCAAGCAACCGATATGCAGAGTGACGGTCCGGTGCCGCGAGCGCGGCGGCGCAGATGCGCTCGACTTGGGCAGACTCGAGGTCTTCGAAGGCGACGAAGTCGGTGCCGGTGTCCGTCGCAAGCGAGGCCCGGCCCGTCCCGTGCAAGACTACGATCACGACTGGCGCGATTCCGCCGCGCTTGCGGTCATCGTGAAGGGATCGCAGCTCACTCTTTGTCGGAATGCGCGAACCGCGGAACACTGCCAACTGCAGCGGACTGTCGCTCTTTCCAAGAAAGAGATCAGCGGCGGAGATGCCAACCGGGGCCCGATCGGCGAGCGGGCGCGGATCGATGTGCGCGAGAAACATTCCGGAGACGTTACGTGCGGACACCGGCCGCGTCGAGGTGGACGTTGCGAGAGCTCCGCCCCCCGAGGGAGGCGTTAACGCCCTCGCCGCCGGATTGAGTCGGCCGCCGGACTCTCGTACAGCACCCGGCCCTGCCGCTCAACCCGATACACCTGCCGACCCTGCGCCCAGAGCCCCATCGCACTGCGTTCGCGGCTCGCCGTGTTCATCCGCGGCAGCCGTACGAGTGACGACGCAAGTAGCCAATGCCCCGTCCGGAGCGACTCGAACCGCAGGGTCCCGCCGAGTCCGTCAATACGATGTCGGTACGGCACGTTGATGAAGGCGAAGTCGATCTGGCGGAGCAGCAAGCGCTCGCGGTCGAGCCAGAGTACGCCCGTGATGTCGGCGATGCCTGGCCCCGGGCGGGCCGCCGGCTCGAACTTGACGCCCACCCAGTCGGGGTGGGCCACATCGTCCCACACGCGCTCAAAGCAATAGCGCTCCGCGAAGCGGTCGTCGGTGACGATGCGGATCGTTGGGGCGTGGTACGTGGTGGTGTCAGCGTCACGCCGCACGAATCCGTCGCGAAAGGTGGAATCCACGTATGCGCGCGAGGCCGGGCGGTCGAGACCAACCACTCGAATCGTGCTGTCGCGCACGAGTAAGGAGCCGTCGAAGTCCACGGTGGCGTCGTAGGCGACCGCCGCGACGTGCACGCTCGTATCGCGCTCGGAAAGCACCACCGACTCGAGCGCTGTCCGCGCCTGCTCCCACAGCGTCCACGCGATGGACTCTCCCCGCGCGCCGCAGGCACGCGTCTCCTCCACGCGCACGGCGGTGAGCGTCACGGCTTCATCGCGGAGCACGAACCGCGCGACCTCTGTACTGCCCGCGGCCAACGCGATGCCCGCGATCTCCTGCGGACGGAACCCCGGGCGCAGGATCCGCAGCCGCACCGTGTCCGCGCGCGGCAGCACAACCGCGAACCGACCCGCGTCATCGGTCGCGACGCGCTGGGCTGCGGTGCTCGGCGTGCGCCACTCGACGAGAACGCGCGCCGCCGGCGAGCTGTCCGCGCGAACGATCTCACCCTGCAGGCGCTGGGCCTCGAGGACTGCGGGTACGAGCGCGCAGCAGAGGAGCAGCGGAGCGATCCGCCGCATCACGCCGGCCGCTTGGCCCGCGGCACTGCGCCGACCTCGCGGCACTTCCGCCGGAACTCGAGCCCGTGATCGATCGGCAGGCCCTGCTCGTGCTGCCACTGATGCACCATCTCGTGCAGCAGCGTCTCCACGGCACTGGCGAATCCGTCACGGCGGATGTGCCGCGCCGAGATCGCGATCTCGGCACCGCCGCCCTCCACGCCTGGCGCATAGTGCCCGAGCCGCCGCAGCATCCGGCGAGAGACGCGAATGGGCACCGTCTGCAACTGCGCGCCGAACCGCTCGCCATTGAGCCGTGTGTGCCACTCGGCGAGGCGTTCGGCGAGCGGCTCATCATCGGGGTGCGTGCGCTCTGGCGCGCGCGGGGGCTTGGTGTGCCTAGGGAGCGGGTACGCCAGGATCGCCTGCCGCGCCGCCTGACGCTCCCAGCTCCGGCGCGCCGTCACGAACCGCACGATCTGCTCGTGGATCTCGCGCGGGGCGGTGCAGAACCCCTCGTGCACACGCAGCTCAAAGCCTTTGAGGGTGATGACCACGCTGCGGTTGTTCGTCAGCACGAGGGACTTGATGTGCCGGAGCCCCAGGCCACGGAGCGTCGCGAGCAGCTGCCCCGCGGCACGTTCCGCGTCGTCCGCATCCTCGGCTGCCTCTTCGTCGATCTCGGGCTCCGGCGCCGCGGGTGCGAAGCCGAGCAACAGTCCCAACTGCTCGATCATCGCGCAAAAACTCGGTCGTTGCGCGGGAAGAAGTCGCGCTGATCCGCCTCCCACACGCAGGCGCGCACGATGAGACGGTCCGACTCGACCTCGATCTCCTGGAACGCCGCCGGCAGCCCGCCGCGCGTGCGCTCGCAGAACGACGTGCTGTGCGACACCACCATCCGGCGGTCGCCGAGCGTGACTTCCTCGATGCGCGTCTGATGGTCGTGGCCGTTGAGCACGAGATTGGCGCCCGTACCGAGCGCCTGCACGATGCCCTCACCGCGGTTCACCAAACCCCAGCGCCGCGAAAGATCGCCGCGCAGCAGGTTGTGGTGAAACACGAGCACCTTGAGGTGGCCCGCCGGCGCCGCGGCAAACGCGGCGCGCGCGCGCTCCCACTGCTCGTCGCGAATGCAGCCCACCACGGAGAGATCGCGGGCGCGCGTGGTGAGCGTGTAGGTGCGCACGCCGTGGCTCGAGTTGAGGCCGACGATCGTCACGCCCGGGAGTGTCAGCGTCGGTTCGAGATCAGGACTGATCCACTTGCGGTAGCCCGCGAGCAACGGCGATTCGACGC
>CAYPYY010000158.1:0-5020 GCA_964414995.1 uncultured Gemmatimonas sp. | reverse complement strand
GCGGAATGCTGAAGGACGTCGCCTACCAGATCCGCACGCCGGACTTCTGGAACTCAATGGACGCCATCGGTGGGCGCGCGAGCTATGAGCTCGGCGGTTCGTTCTTCGACGGCAAGGGCCAGCCGGGGCAGGTGAACGCGGTGAGCCACGGCTCGCCGCCGGCGCGGTTCCGCCAGGTCAACGTGATCAACACCGGGAGGAAGGGATGAGCGCCCCCAAGCGACTCCGTGACGGCGTTCCGGCGGGGGCGGTGCTCTCCCGCGAGGACGCGCAGGCCATCGCCGAGCGGGCGATGCGCTTTTCGAAGGCCGATGGGATCGACGTGAACCTCGGCTCCAATCACAACACCAACGTGCGCTTTGCGGACAACCAGATGAGCACGGCCGGCTCGCTCACTGATGCGGGCCTCGTTGTGCAGAGCTGGTTCGGCAACAAGCACGCGGTGGTGACCACCAACGATCTCTCGGAAGCCTCCATCCGTCGCTGCGTCGAGCAGTCGGAAGTGCTGGCGCGTCTCGCGCCGGAGGATCCGGAGGCGATGCCGCTGCTCGAGCGGCAGCAGTACCAGCGCGTGGATGCGGCCTACTCGACCGCCACCGAGGCGATCGGTGCCGCCGAGCGCGCGCAGGCGGCGATGACCGCGCTTGGGCCGGCGCGCCGCGCCGGCGACCTGAAGGCCGCGGGCTTCCTCGTGATGGGCGCCGGCGCGACGGCGCTCGCCAACAGCAAGGGGATGTTCGCCTACCACCGGAGCACGAACGTGAACTACACGCTCACGGTGCGCACCAGCGACGGGACCGGCTCGGGCTGGGCCGCGGCCGATCATCCCGACTGGCGACAGATTGACTTCAACCGCGTCTCGGCGCGCGCCATCGAGAAGGCGCGTGCCTCACGCCAGCCGCAGGCCGTCGAACCGGGCCGCTACACGGTGATCCTCGAGCCGCAGGCGGTCGGCGATCTCGTGCAGCTCATCGCGTTCTACGCCGACGCACGGCAGTCGGACGAGGGCCGGTCACCGTTCTCCAAGCAGGGTGGCGGTAACAAAACCGGCGAGAAGATCGTCGATGAACGGGTGACGCTGTTCTCCGATCCATCGGATCCGCAGTTGCTTGCGCAGCCGTTCGATGGCGAAGGAATGCCGCTCGCGCGTCAGGTGTGGGTCGAGAACGGCGTGTTGAAGCAGTTGCAGACGTCGCGCTTCTGGGCGAAGAAGCAGAATCGCGTGGCGACGGGCGGTGCGACGTCGCTCAAGATGCAGGGCGGAACGAGTTCGATCGAAGAGATGATTCGCAGCACCGAACGCGGAATCCTGGTGACGCGACTGTGGTATTTGCGCGAAGTCGATCCACGCACCATTCTTTATACGGGCTTGACACGCGACGGGACTTTTCTTATCGAACAGGGAAGAATTTCTCGTCCAATTCGTAATTTGCGGTTCAATGAGTCACCGTTGTTCATGCTGAACAACCTCGAATCGGTTGGCGCAGCAGAGCGACTCGCAGGGACAGAAGCCGGTGGAAGCGTCGTGATGCCGGCACTGAAGGTGCGTGATTTCAACTTCACCAGCCTCTCCGAGGCTGTCTGATTCAAGGTCCGGGATGCTCCGGATCGCACGAAATACGAAAGTGGTGACACTTTCGTATGACCCACCGATTCACCGGGGAATCGGCCGGGATGAACCCCTCCTTTCCAGGAGATAGTACAATGGCTGCCAAGAAGAAGAAGGCCGCGAAGAAGGCGACCAAGAAGAAGGCCGCGAAGAAGAAGTAAGCGGTCCAGCTTCACACACGAGGGGATCGGAGCTTGCTCCGGTCCCCTCGTGGCATTCTCGGAGCCCGAAGCGCACACGGCAACTGAAGTCGTGAGTCGTGAGTACTGAGTGAACCGTGCCAGGCAAAAAGAAAACGGGGCAGCTCACCGAGCCGCCCCGCCTGATTCTCACAACTCACGACTCAGAACTCACGACTGCAGTTGCAGTCCCAGAAATCAGGCCGCCTTGTTGCTCCCCGAATCCCTCGTCTGCGGCTCATCCGGCACCGGCCCCCACACATACGCCGAAAACCGCGGCGTCGCCTCATCTCGGCTGCCGCGCGAAATGACAATGCCCACCGGCTCCTGCTCCAGATCCGACTTCATCGCGATTTCCACCATTTGACGTCCCCTCCTGTTGGGGACTGGGAGACCTGCCGAGCACCGTCACCTGCGCTGCTCTTCATATGATAGACTCGGCAATTCACTTGCCAGTTTCTGATGCAAGGCAACTCCTTGTATATCAATCAGTTATCTTCTTCAGTCCGGACCCGAAAAAACCGCCGTGTCGCACGGCGACACGGCGGCTCAGACCTTCCCTGTGTCAAATCGTTACGCGACCTGTTTCCTCGCCATAAACGTCTTCGTCGCTCCGGGCTCGGGGACCAGCTTGATCTCCCAGCCATCGTAGCGCCGCCGCAGTTCTTCCTCACTGAGCACGGCCTGGCCCGCCACCAGCGTCTCGATCAAGTGCACGCCACCATCACTTGTGGCACGCTGCAGCAGCGCGATCACCTGCTCGCGTTCCACGGGCGAGAGTCCGGCGAACGCGGCCGGCGTGCACACGACAGCCGCGAGCGGACCATCCGGCGTGAAGCTCACGAGGTCCGCCACGAAACCGCGCAGCTTCTCGGTGAGCCCAGACTCTTGTGCGGCGCGCAGCACGCGGTTCACCACCGCGACTTCCGACTCGACGGCGGTCACCTCGCAGCCATTCGCCGCGAGGTAGAGCGCCGAGCCTTCGACCCGCGGGCCCGCGACCAGCACCGAGGCCGCGCGCATTCCCGGCGTGATGGCCTGCGCCAGCGGCGTGTCGGGCCGCAGTCCCCAATGCTCGGGGCGGCGCAGTTCGTTCGCGTTCTTGAGCACACGCCGACGCCACGTCTCGTAGGTCGGGAGCCGCAGCCGCTTGGCGATGATGCGGTCCACCTCGTCGGCGAGCATCACCTCGCGCATTCCCAGCTGCGCGTTCTCGTCCAGCGCGCGCGCCGCCTCGGTTGCAATGCTGTGCAGGAACAACGTCGAGACGGAGTTCTTGTAGTCCTCGATCTCGCGCTCGACGAACTGCTGGTACTCGGCGCGAAGGGATCTTGGAGAGGAGCGCTGCACCATCAGCGGTGGCGGGGCGGGAGGGGAGTTGTCAGCAAGCTAGGGGCTTTCGTCAGCCGGACAACCCCGCCTTGCGCGGGGCGTTACGACGGCTCGATGTGCACCACCACGTCCGCCGTCCCGGCAAGCGCCTCGCGCACCGCCACCTCAACGCGGTCCGCGATGCCGTGGCTCGCCGCCACCGTCGCCTGTCCGTCCACCGTGATCGTCACCTCCGCGAACACCATCCCCGAACTGTTCGTGCGGGAACGGACCGTGCGCGTGCCCGTCACGCCTGGCACCGCGCTCGCCGCCGCGCGAATGCGGTCGGCATCCACCGCGCGCTCGTCCACGAGCACGGGAACCGTGACCCGCAGGATCTGCCATCCACTCCACGCGATCAGGAATGCCACGACAATGGTCAGAATCGGGTCCACGACGCTGAGGCCGAGCCGCACGGTGACCAACGAGGCCACGGCGAGCACGGTCACGAAGAGGTCGCCGGTCGTGTGCGAGGCGTCGGCCAGGAGGAGCGGGCTGTTCAGCTCGCGTCCCTTGCGGCGCTCGTATGCGACGACGATCACGTTCACGGCTGCTGTCGACGCGAGCAGCGCGAGCTCGGCCGTGGTCGCCGCGTGCAGGGGCGTTCCCGTCACCAGCCGCGTCACCGCGCCGCGCACAAGCTCGAAGCAGGAGATCGAGAGGAACCCGACAATCGCCAGCGCGCCCATCGTCTCGAACTTGTCGTGCCCGTACGGGTGGTCGTCGTCGGGTCCGCGGGCCGCGAAGGCGACGACGATGATCGCGAGTACATTGTTGAGCGCGTCGAGGAAGCTCTCGAGCGCGGCGCCCAGCACCGTGAGGTTCCGCGTGCGCAGCGCCACGATCACTTTCACCGCGACCACCACGGCGTTCAGGACCAAGATGATCGCGAGCGTCCGCTGGATTCCCTTGGTACGTGGCATAGCTCAAGTCTCGCCGAATGCCTGAACTGCCGGAAGTAGAGTTTGCCGTACGCCGGCTCCGGCGATTCCTGACACGGGCTCGCCTCGCTCGCGTCGTGACCCACCACCCGTCTCAGCGGCGCTTGCTACCCGCGCGTGCGACGCGACTGCTCACGGGGCGAGACATCGCCGGCGTCGAGCGGCGCGGCAAGCACCAGATCCTTCGGCTCGACGACGGCGCGACGGTCCTCGTCCACTTCCGGATGAATGGTGACTGGCATTTTGATCGGGTCACCGACGACCTGCCGCGGCACGCGCGCGTCTCGTTCGAGCTGGCGTCTGGGCGTCGCGTGGTCCTCGTGGACTCCCGCGCGCTCTGCTCGGTGACCTACCACGCGTGCGACGCGCCGCCGCTCCTCGACCTCGGCCCTGAACCTGAAGACCCCACGCTCACCGCCGTGAGTCTTCGCGGACGCTTCGAGAAGCGTAGAGGACCCATCAAAGCGGTGTTGCTCGACCAATCGGTCATCGCCGGCGTAGGCAACATCTACGCCGCCGAGGCTTGCTGGCTCGCGCGCATCTCGCCGCGCGCCGCCGCCGCAAGGCTCTCGTCCGCGCGGGTCGCACGCCTGCTTGCTGGCATTCGCCGCGCACTCGCCGACGGGCACACCAATGCCGGTCGCTACCATCGGGGCGAGCGGACGCTGCCGTTCAACGTCTACGATAGGGAAGGCGAGCCCTGCCCCCGATGCCGCGCCGCCGTCGCGCGCATCGTGCAAGCCGGTCGCAGCACGTACTTCTGCCCGCGCTGCCAGGCACGCTAGCCGGCGCTCCGCGCGCGCGGTGCAACCTGCGCGGCTAGTCGCCTGCCTCGAGCAGCGCGCCCTTGAGATAGCCAGTCTCCGGCACCGTCATCACTTCCGGATGGTCACTCGGCTGACCGGTGAGCGCCCGGAGAA
>CAYPYY010000157.1:0-5096 GCA_964414995.1 uncultured Gemmatimonas sp. | reverse complement strand
AGCGTGGCGCGAGCAGTCATGGAGTGACAGTCGTGTGCGAGGTCCAGCTAACGTGGGCTTCTGCTGCAGGTGCTCCAATAGAATGCGCGGGCGCAGCCCGCGCTACCAAGTGCACCTGTCGGCAGCAAGCGGCGTTGTGCGGCGCACCGTCGGTACCGCTAGGAGCCCCGCCGCCCTGATTTCGCCGAGGTGGCCTGCGGCTTGATCGCTGGTGGACGCGGTGCGCGCGACGGAGGCGCGGCGGGTGCGGGTCCCGTGGGGCGCTGGCCGGAGTTCTTCGCGGGCGCGAACACCGGAATCTGCTGTTTGCGGTTACCCATCAAGAGCTCCGCGCGAGGATGCTGGACGTCCGGGACGTCCGCATAACGTGGGCTTCTGCTGCGAGCGCTCCCATAAGATGCGGTTGTGGGGCCTCGGCGAACCTTTCAACAAGATGGAGCCGAGGCCCCACAACCGCTACACTCTCCGCGCTCGTCGGCAGCAAGCTACGTTAGACCGCCGCCGCGAGCGTCTGTCGGTACGCGGCCCACGCGAATCGGAAGGGCCCGAGGGAGGCAAAGGTCTCGAAGTCGGCCATCTTCGGGTCATAGTCGTTCTCGAAGCCGAACCGGCGCCACACAATCAGTTCCCCTTCGCGGACGACCTCGCAGGTGATCGCGCCGCAGCCAAGGTCTCCGCATTCTGGGCAGACGAAGATCATCTGGCGGCCGCCTGGGACGAGCGAGGGCGATTCCAGCAGAAGGCGAGAGATCGCCACACGGCTGAACTCGACGCGAGAACGATCCAACACGCCACAAAGATCGAAGTCGGGGCCGCGAGCCATCTCGAACAACGACTTGCCATCGATGAGGAAGTCCACCGTCTCTCGAGCGGTTTTGGACCCTCCGAACTGTCCGACACCCACTTCACGCGCGCGGAGGAGAGTGCCAAGCGTGAGCTGCTCCAATGCGTCCCCGGTCGGTCTAACGTGTGCTTCTGCTGTGGACGCTCATATAAAAAGGGTTGGGCGGGGTCGCCGCAACCAACCGAGGTCATCACGGCGGCCCCGCCCAACCCATCCTTAGCTGCGGCCATCGGCAGCAAGCGTCGTTAGCCTGGGTCGCGCCGAAGCTCGCGTCGCGGAACTCGAATGCCAGGTGAGGGCGGCAGGCTCTCCGCATACACATCGTTGTGGAACCGCAGAACGCCCAAGAGCAACGTCCTGACTTGGGCCGGGCCGAGGATGATTTGAGCTCCTTCCGGGAACCATTTGATGAGCTTACAGCGAGCGGCGTTTCTACGCGTCGACACGGCATGACAGTGCACGATGTCATTGCGGATGTATGAGATGTCCCCCCAGAGGTCAAAGCTGGCGTGGAGCCTGAGCGCTTCGCGCACCACGTCCGGATCATTTTCGGTTGGCGCCAATCCTCGCTTCGCCACTACGTACTCGCGTCTGAAGTACTCGCTCCAGAACGTGTAGAGCGCGACTACAAGTTGATTGCCGAGCTCTCGGAAGTTCTCTCCTTGCGGCGCGTTACGTCTGCGCACGTCCGCAAGCGTAGCCTGATGGATACCTGACGTGCAGAAGGGCTCGGAAAAGATTGTCTCGTAGCCCCACTGGACATCGTCCACAAAGTCCAGCGGATCTAGTCCGTTACTGGACGTGAGTCCAAGTATGAACTCTCGCTCATCATTCGCTGCTCGGCCGACGAGAAGGAAGCCGGCGGCTGCGTCCAAGTAGAAGGCCTGCAACTCACGCCAGCGAGACTGCAACTCGTTTGCGAGGGCGAGCAGACGCTGGTAGTCAATCTCGGCCTCCGCCACGTACTTTCTCTCCTCAGGCTAACGTGTGCTTCTGCTGTGAACGCTTCAATAAGACGCAGTTGTGGGGCGGCCGCTAGGCCGGCCCATGCACGGCGACCGTGCGCCCCACAACTGCATCCTTACCGCGTTCATCGGCAGCAAGCGTCGTTATACAGCGCGCGCTACACTTCCTCCTGGAACATCTCGAAGCGCAGCGGGCGGTACCCGCCCAGCGGAGTGCGATACTCGGACAGCGTCTCGACGCGCGCGAAGAAGTCGTCGAACGAGTCGCAGTCGAACGACCACAGTGTGGTCTGCAGCGCAGCCAGCTCTGGCGTCGTTGCGAAGTAGAACGTGAGGTGCAACTGCTGCATCCCGTCATACTCACCGTCCGCTTCGATCTCAAACTGCCGTGTGAAATCGAGCTGGAAGTCTGGTTCGCCGATGTGCGGAAACACGCCGGTTTGGAAGAGTAGCGCATCGCCTGCGGCGTCAACGGGCTCGGATGCAAACGCGCGAAATGCGCGAATGGCGAGGGCGACGTCGGGTTGGTCCGCATCGAAGCCATGCTCCGCGAGTATTGTCGCGAGCCGCAACTCGGCCTGATCTATGGGAATCACGAATCCATCCGGTCTGTATAACGTGGGCTTCTGCTGCGAGCGCTCCCACAAAAAATGCGGTTGTGGGGCCTCGGCACACCTTACAGAAGATGATGCCGAGGCCCCACAACCGCTACACTCGCTGCGCTCGTCGGCAGCAAGCTTCGTTAGACCGCGCTGCAGAAAGTGCAGGTCCGAGTCAGGCTGCGCGCGTCAAGGAATCGGCTCGAAGTGACCGCAGCCCCCGCACTCGAACCAGTGGAACTCATCGCCATCACCACCCTCGTAACCAAACTCCTCCCCCTTCTGGCCACAGTTTGGGCAGAGCAGGTCTGGTCCGACTTGGGACGTCCATTCGGTCGCGGGAGCAGATGCCTTTACCTGGGCTGCAACCGGCCCAAGCACTTCACACAGACGGTCAGTGATCACATCTAGCCCTCGGCTCGACAGGACCGCGACGCGGTCTGCTAACGTTGGCGAGAACTCGGCAACGCGATCGCGTGTAACGTTGTGCCACACGGGAAGTATGACCTTCGATCCAGACCCGTTTTCACGAGCGACTAGGCCGTCGAGTTCGTACTGGGGCCACTGCTTTGCGAAGAAGCTCTCGCTGAGCACGACACAGCCGTACCGCGCCTGTGACAGGCCCTTGTCGATCGAGCGACGCAGAGAGTCTCCTAGACGGAGCGTGAACTCGTCGTACCACACTTCGTAGCCAAGCGATCTCAGCCGAGCGGCGAGCGGGCGCACCAGCAAGTCTTTGTCTTCACTCGCGTGACTGATGAAGAGATCCATGTGTCGTCGGTCTAACGTGGGCTTGTGCTGCGGACGCTGTCATAAAATGCAGGTGAGCGGCCGCGCCGTACCGACAAGGTACGCCAGAGCGCGGCCGCTCGCCTGCTTCGCTAGCGCGGCCGTCGGCACCAAGCGGCGTTATGCCGCGGGACGGGCACAGATGAGCAAGCGGGCAATGCGTCGCGTCGCCTCGCGATCGCTGGCCGTGAAGTGCGCGCGTGTCCTGCCAACGCGCACCCCCGCCGACTGTGCACGCGCGAGGGCCAAGAGCGCGGGGAAGGGGAGCGGCGCGAGAAGGGGCAGGTCTATGACGATCGGCGCATCGTTACGGGCCGTGGACGGCACGCCGAGCGAGATGGCGGGCAGGTCGTCAATGAGCAGCAGGAGACTGTCCTGCGCCACGAGAATGTCTCGAACGCGCCTGGCCGGCAGCGATAGTTCGAGCTGAATTTCGGTGCGGGCGGGGTCGACGACAGAGCGGAGCGCAGAGATGCTGAGTCCGGACGCACTTGGCCGGTTGGTGCCTGTGCGAGCGTACTGGCTGCCGTCGGGCCACGTAGCCTGGCGGACCGGGGCACGAAGCTCCCGTGCGGACGCTGCGCCGAGCAACGAATCTGCCGCGGCACACGAGGTAGACTCGCTCTCCTGCGCACCGGCGCTCTCGAGCGTGAGCAAGAGGAAGAGTCCGCGTAGAATGCGAGTCATGGCAGGCGCGATGGCTGTCGGCATAACGTGGGCTTCTGCTGCGGCCGTTCAAATGAGATGCGGGTGGGCGGCCACGCCCCACCCTTCGAAGATGAAGGCGGGGCCGCCCACCCGCTACCGCAGCTCGGCCGTCGGCAGCAAGCTGCGTTAGCCTGCGGCTGAGCGAGTGCCGGCGCCCGCGCCGTCAGCGCGACGAAGCATTCGGATCGCTGAGAGCGTCCATCCCGTAGTGCACGAGACGGTCTGGCCACGGAAACGATGGTGTGTCGAGGGTCGCCCCGGTGTAGTCCTTGGCCGTGCGATAGATCACTACCGGTAGCGCGCGTAGTTGATGCCGGAGTTCCGGCGTGAGTCGCGTCTCGGGGAGCATAAACACCCCCTCGGCCGCGCCGTAGAAGGCCCACACGTCGCGAGCGAGTGATTCGGACTCGAAGGCCTGGGCCACACTTCCATGCGGCGTCTTCAGGAGCGCGAACGACGCGCCAATCTCGGGATGCGGCCCGGGTTCTCCCGCGAGGCGGCAGATGAACAGTATCGGCTCGCTCAGAAGAAAGTCTCCGTCTGGCTAACGTGGGCTTCTGCTGCAGCCACTCCATAAGATGCGCCCGCGTAGCGGGCGCTTCAACAGCGTGGCTGTCGGCAGCAAGCGGCGTTAGGCGGCGCGGGTCGACCCGCGTGGCGATGCGCGCACCAGCCGACGCCAGACGAGTTCCGTCACCGGGAGCATGATGACGAGGGCGAGTGCCAGCGTCAGGAGAGTCACGCGCCAGGGCACGAGGCTCGCATTTGCCGTGCCCAGCAGGGGCGTGGCGATCGCCACCAGCCAGAGCAGGCCGGCAGCGCGGTACGCGCTGCCGCGCGAGTCTCCGTACGCCTTGGCGACGATCACGCACAGCCAAGCGAGCGCGATGCCGTAGACGAAATCTGGGACCAGGCTGCCGACCTCATGCCACAACGTGCGCTCGCGCGCCGCGGCGAAGCCAGAGCCAGCAATAGCGGCGTCCCATTCGCGTCCGAGCCAGAGCTGATTGCCAAGCCACCCAAAGACGTTCATCACGAGCCCCGCCAACAGGCCCGTCGAGAGTATGCGTGAGGGCATCGAGCGATAAGAAGGAAGGGACCGTGCGACCCACACCCCGCATGCGTGGGTGTCCGCCTAACGTGGGCTTCTGCTGCGGCCGTTCAAATGAAACGCGGGTGGGCGGCCACGCC
>CAYPYY010000156.1:2883-5145 GCA_964414995.1 uncultured Gemmatimonas sp. | reverse complement strand
CCGCCTTGAATGGCGGCGCGCACCTTGCGCTCGAGCACGGCGTCGGGCTTGTAGTCGCGCCAGCGCAGGTGGCGCGCCGCGGTCTCGAAGAGCGCACGTTCGGGCACGAGGCCCACGACCTCGCTCCACGTCGGCGTCACGCCCTGGGCCTCGGCTTCCATCTTCACCATCTCGTATGCGCGGTGCAGCGGCGTGACGTCGAGGTCCACGAGGTTCATCGACACCTGCGCCTGGCCGTCCACTTCAAGGCCGAGGCCCTTCACGCCCTTCAGGCCGCCACTCGAGCCGCGCACGGCCTTCGCGACGTTCTTGGCAACGGGCAGGTTCTCCTTGCCGCCGAGGTACACGTTGTAGGCGACGAGGAACGGGCGCGCCCCGATGACGGTCGCGCCCGCCGTCGGGTGGATCTTGTTGGGGCCGAAGTCGGGGACACGGTTGGGATTGCTGCCGATCTCGTCACGCGCCTGCTCGAACTCGCCGCGGCGAATGTCCGCGAGGTTCACGCGATCCGGGCGAGAGGCGGCGCGTTCGTACAGGAACACCGGAATGCCGAGTTCCTTGCCGACGCGCTCGCCGAGCGAGCGGGCGAGCCCGATGCAGTCTTCCATCGAAGCGCCCTCGAGCGGGATGAACGGGCAGACGTCGGTGGCGCCAATGCGCGGATGCTCGCCGGTGTGCTTCGTCAGGTCGATGCGCTCGCTCGCGACCTTGATGCCACGAAACGCGGCTTCCTCGGCCTTGTCGAGCGCGGCGACGAAGGTGACAACGGTGCGATTGTGGTCGGCGTCGCTGGACACGTCGAGGACCACGACGCCCTCGACGCTCGCGATGGCGTCGCGGATGGCGCTGATGGTGTCGGGATTACGGCCTTCGGAGAAGTTCGGAACGCACTCAACGAGAGACATTGGATCGGCGCGGGTTGTGGTGTGTCACAATCTACCTAGCACGAAAGGTGCGGGGGCGGTCCGCGGTCGCGTGAGCGCGACAGGGCGTCAGGGTCGCAACGTCTGCTTGAGCCAGGCGTGCATCACCGGATTCCCAGCGAGCACGGAGGACGGCGCGTGCGCCGTGAGGTGATGGCCACCGAGGTCCGTCGCGACGCCGCCTGCCTCGCGCACGAGGAGCATCCCGGCGGCGAAGTCCCAGGGCGAGAGCGCCATCTCCCAGAAGCCGTCGAAGCGTCCGCAGGCCACGCTGGCGAGGTCAATGCTCGCCGCGCCCGGTCGTCGGACGCCGCTCACCTGGGCCATCACGGCAGCCATCTGACGGTGGTAGGGTTCGATGTCGGACGCATCCTTGAATGGAAATCCGGTGCCGATAAGCGCGCGCTTCGGCTCGTGGATCTCGCTGACGCGGCAGGGCGTCCCGTTCAGGAAGGCACCGCCGCCGGCCGTCGCCGTGAACACTTCATCGCCGGGCACGTCGTGCACGACGCCGGCCACCGGTTCGCCGTCGCGCAGGATGGCCACGGACACGGCGTACTCGGGGTAGCCGTGGATGAAGTTGGTCGTGCCGTCGAGCGGGTCCACCACGAGCGCGAGTCCCTGACGGACGGCTGCGGCGCTGGTGCCCGCCGCTGACTCCTCGGCGAGGACAGTGACGCTGGGGAGTTCGGCGCGGAGCACGCCGAGGATTGCTGCCTCGGCCGCGAGGTCCACCTCAGTGACGAAATCGGTGGGGGATTTGGTGCGCCAGTCGAGCGAGCGGGCGCGGGGCGCGGCCTCGCGTATCACCGCCGCCCCCAGCTCGGCGGCGCGCACCGCCAGCGCGAGCAGTGCGGCATTCTCCTGTTGATAGCCCACCCAGCGCTCCGTAACTTCGAGTGATGACGCGTGTCTTCAGCGGGATCCAGCCCTCGGGCGAACTGCATATCGGCAACTACCTGGGGGCGGTCAAGAACTGGGTCGCGCTGCAGGGGCAGCAGGAGTCGTTCTTCTGCATCGTAAACTACCACGCCATCACGATCGCATATCAGCCGGAGGACCTGCGCCGGCGCACGCGCGATATGGCGGTGTCGCTACTCGCCTCGGGGCTGGATCCGGCGCAGTGCGTGCTGTTCGTGCAGAGCGACGTGCCCGAGCACACGGAGTTGCAGTGGGTGTTCAACACGGTCACGCCGCTCGGTGAGCTCGAGCGGCAGGTCCAGTTCAAGGACAAGTCGTCCAAGCAGGAGCAAGTGATGGCCGGGTTGCTCAACTATCCGGTGCTCCAGGCGGCCGACATTCTATTGTATAGGGCCGACACCGTGCCGGTGGGCGAGGA
>CAYPYY010000156.1:0-2783 GCA_964414995.1 uncultured Gemmatimonas sp. | reverse complement strand
GACGAGAACTGTCGCGGCGCCAAGTGGGGCTGCATTGACTGCAAGAAGGTGCTGCACGAGCAGATGGTGGCTGAGCTGACACCGATTCGGACGCGGGCCGAGGCGTTGCAGTCCGATCCGGCGCGCGTGGACGCGCTGCTCGCCGACGGTGCGGCCCGTGCACGCGTCGTGGCGCGGGAGACGATGGCCACGGTGAAAGACAAGATGGGGCTCGACGCCCGTGCCTAGCCTCGCCGAACTGCGTGATCTCATTGAGGTCTTTCGGCTCGACCTCGGGGCCAAGCTCGTGATTGCGATTATCGCTGGCGGCGCTATTGGCGTGGAGCGCGAGCTGCGTGGCAAGCCGGCGGGCCTGCGCACGAACATCCTGATCTGCCTCGGCTCGGCGCTCTTGATGGATCTGTCGATGAGTATGGATGGCGATCCCGGGCGCATCGCCGCGCAGGTGGTGACAGGCATCGGCTTCCTCGGTGCCGGGACGATCCTGCACACGCGGGGGACGATCACCGGTCTCACGTCGGCGGCGACCATCTGGGTTGTGGCGGCGATCGGGCTGACGGCGGGATCGGGTCGGCTGTTTGAGGCGCTGGCCGCGACGGTGACCGTGATGTTCGTGTTGCGTGGGCTCGGGTGGGCGGAGGGTCGCTTCTTCCCGCACGCGCACGACAATCACGAGGGCGTGCCGCCCTCGGAGTTCGACGCGCGCGGACGCGGGCGGCGTGCTTCTGACGAAGCGCAGAAGTGAGTCCGCTGCAGCGCCGGATGGTGGTGGACCTTCGCTCGACCGCGGAGGCGTTCAACCTGCCGGAGCGCGTGGCGCGCGCGATTCACGGTGCGACCCCCAGCGATTGGCGCGTGCACATCGTGGAGTCGGTCACCGATTCGTTCGGCGACGGCGCGCAGCAGCCGAGCGAGGAGTCGCTGCGTGCCGTGGCCGATGCGGAGGTCTACGTGGGCTTCGGGATGCCGCGCAGCCTGTTTCTGGCGGCGCCGCGGCTGAAGTGGGTGCAGACCGGCACGGCCGGCGTGGCAACACTGCTATTCGACGAGATGCGCAGCGGTCCCGTGCAACTCAGCAATGCCGCGGGGCTCTACGGCCCCACCATCGCCGAGCACACGCTCGCCGGCGTGCTGCATTTTTTGCGCGCGTTCGACCTGGCGGCGGAGATGCGCGCCGAGCGCGCGTGGGACCAGAGCGCCTTCGCGACGCCGCGGGCGCTGGTGCGCGAGGTGGACGAGTTGTCCGTCTTGGTGATTGGCGCCGGCGGACTGGGCAGCGAGATCGCGACGCGCTTTCAGGCGTTGGGCGCCCGCGTGATCGGGGTGCGACGGCGGCCGGGGCTTGGCCTTCCGCCGGGATTTGCGGAGATCCACGGCCTCGGTGAGTTGGACGGCCTGCTGCCTCTCGCGGACGTGGTGGTGCTGGCGACCCCGCTGACCGACGAGACGCGGCAGGTACTGAATGCGACGCGGCTGGCACTGCTTCGGCCGGGCACGATCCTGGTGAACGTGGCGCGCGGCGCCCTGGTGGACGAGCCGGCACTCGTCTCGGCGTTGCAAGCCGGTCGGTTACGGGGCGCGGTGCTCGACGTCTTTGCCAAGGAGCCGTTGGCAGGGGACAGTCCGCTGTGGCATCTTCCGAACGTCGTGATGACGCCGCACGTGAGCGGCGTGTCGCCGCGACGGTTCTGGGACCGGTTCCAGGATCTCATTCTCGACAACTGGACGCGGTATCGCGAGGGGCGGGCGCTGCGGAACCTCGTGGACAAGCGCGCGGGCTACTGAGGGCGGGATGGAAAAGATCATCAAGGCGGCAGTGGAACGCGGCGCGAGCGACCTGCACATCAAGGCAGGCGATGTGTTCCGCGCGCGCATTGACGGTCGGCTGGTGCCGCTCACGAAGCAGGCGCTGACGCCGGACCAGACGCGGAGCATCGCGCTACGGCTGATCGCCAACGAGGACGATCGCGCGCGGATCGACAAGATCACCGACTACGACTGCTCGTGGGGCGCCCCGGGCATCGGGCGCTTCCGCGTGAACATCCTGCGGCAGCGCTCGAGCTTTATGATCGTGATGCGCGTGATCCCGTTCGAGGTGCCGAGCTTCGAGCGGCTGGCGGTGCCGCCGGTGCTCAAGCAGATCGCCGAGGCGGAGCGCGGCATGATCCTCGTCACCGGCGTCACGGGCTCGGGCAAGAGCACGACGATGGCGGCGATGATCAACCACATCAACCAGCATCACAACAAGCACATCGTGACGCTGGAGAACCCGATCGAGTTCCTGCACCGCGACCTGCAGAGCTCGGTGACGCAGCGCGAGATCGGCGTGGACACGGAGAGCTTCCGGATGGGCCTGCGCGCCGCGCTGCGGCAGGATCCGGATGTGGTGCTCATTGGCGAGATGCGCGACGCCGAGACGATTGATACCGCGATGAAGGCCGCCGAGACGGGCCACCTGCTCATCTCGACGGTGCACACGCCCGATGCGCAGAGCACCGTGCTCCGGATTATGGCGATGTTCCCGCCGGAGGAGCAGGACGTGGTGCGCGTGCGGTTGGCGGAGTCGCTGCACGCGGTGGTGTCGCAGCGCCTGTTGCCGCGGAAGGACGGGCAGGGGCGCGTGGCGGCACTGGAGGTAATGGTGGTGACGCCGACCATTCGCGACCTGATGCTCGATCGCGACAAGGTCAATGAGATCCGTGATTACATCGCTCAGGGTCGCGAGCAGTACGGAATGCAGACGTTCGACCAGCACCTCGAGGACCTCGTACGCGACGGCGTGA
>CAYPYY010000155.1:0-5330 GCA_964414995.1 uncultured Gemmatimonas sp. | reverse complement strand
AGAGCGGGAAGCGCATCGAGAAGTCCACGATGTGGCGCTCGAGCTCCTCGACGTTGGGCAGCGGAATCTCGCCCGCGTCGGTGATCCGCCGGCCGACGACGTTGTAGAGGATCGAGGCGCTGGTGCTGCCGGTGTTCGACGACCAGGCGAGCCCGGCGTTGAACATATACGGCGCCTGGCCGACCATCGCGCGGTTGGCGTTGGTCACCGACGCCGAGGTCGGGTCGATGCGAATCTCGCTGGACATCACGGTGGCGTTCGTCGTCACCGCCACGTTGGCCAGCGCCGGCGTGATGAAGTCGAGGAACTTCCGCCCCTCGATCTCGAGGCCGACGTTGTCGGCGCCGCGGGCGTTCACGAACGTGATGATGCGCGTGCCGCTCGAGCCGATGTAGACGCGCTCGATCGGGTTGGTGAAGCGCTTGGCGAAGACCGCCACGCTGAAGATCTCGCCCGCCGAGGGATAGAACTCCCATCGCAGGTCGTAGTTCTGGATCAGCGCCCGCTTGAGTGCCGGGTTGCCGATCACGTTGTCGAAGCCGATCACTTCGCGGTACTGAATCGGCGCGAGCTCGCGGTACTCCGGGCGCGACACCGTCTGCGAGAGCGAGAGACGGAAGTTCGTCCGCGTGCCAGGCCGGTAGGTGAGCGCCAGGGCCGGCAGCACGTCGAGGAAGGTCGGGTTGGTGGCGGTGCGCGCACCGACCGTCGGCTCCGCAGTCACGAGCACGTCCGAGTACTCGGCGCGTGCGCCGGTGATCAGCTGCCACTTGGCGCCGAGGTCGCGCTCGATCATCGCGAAGCCGGCGAACAGGTAGTCGTTGGCATCGTACGAGCCGCCC
Source organism: uncultured Gemmatimonas sp. (assembly GCA_964414995.1). GTDB lineage: Bacteria > Gemmatimonadota > Gemmatimonadetes > Gemmatimonadales > Gemmatimonadaceae > Pseudogemmatithrix. Next base: position 4,488 of record CAYPYY010000155.1, on the reverse strand, counting down.
ACACCGATCGGCGTGACGCGCCACTTGCTGTCCGAGGCGCCGAGGTACTGCGCGAAGATGAGCTCGGGGCGCTGCTCGCGCTCGGCCTGGGTGAGGCCCGTCGCGTTGAGGCTGTACGACGTGTTGGTCGCATCGCGGCGGGCGTAGCGCCCGAGGCCGCCGACCTTGAGCGCCGTCACGCGGCCCGGCTGGCCGAACTGCATCCGCCAGTGGCCACGCGCCTCGTACGCCGACTCGCTGAGGTCCGCGAAGGTGCGCACGGCGCCTTCGTTGGAGTTGGAGAACCACTGCGGTGCCATCGGCGCGCCGGTCGTCGGATCGTTGAAGATCGCCTGCACGAACTCCGTACGGTCCGGCTCCTTGCGCGTCACGCCCGAGGCGCTGACCGCGAGTTCCAGCTTCTGCCGCGCCGTGAGGTCGCTCTGCAGCAAGAGCTGCGACGAGCGCACGCTGCGCTCCACGTAGCGCTGGCGCGTGATGATGAACGGAATGCCGAGGTTCTCGGAGAGGCCGCTCTCCTGTCGCGCCTCGTTGTCCATCGTGCGGTTATAGGTGTTGTTGAACGCCAGTCGTGTGCGCGAGCCAAGCAGCGTGCTGAAGTTGGCGAGACCGCCCCACAGCACCGTGGCGCGACCGAAGGTGCCCTCAAAGCGATCCACTTCCGACGGCTGCGTGCCGCTCTGCGCGAGCGCGAGCGCCCGCACGTTGTCGAGGCGCGCTTCCTGACCGTACGAGTAGGTGCCGCTCATCAGGTAGCCGACGCGCTGCCCGAAGATCGGGTCGTTGCCGCCGACCGAGATCGAGGTCGAGCCGTTCACGCCGCCTTCCTGCGCCCGCGGCGACCACGCGTTGCGGAAGTCCGAGACCATCCGGTTGTAGTCCGCCTGCGCAGGGGCCGTCGAAGCGAAGTTGCCGAACTGCTGGATGAAGCTGGGCAGCGCGCGCGGCGCCGAGCCCAGCGCGAGCAGGTCGCCGCCCACCCGGCCCGGCATCAGCACGTTCCGGCCGACCACAGCGTCCGACCCGCCGATGCTCGAGCTCATCGCCCAGGTCCGACGCGTCGGGAACTCACGCGTCTGGATGTCCACCGTCGCGCCGGAGAAGTCGCCCGGCTGGTCCGGCGTAAAGGTCTTGATCGTCGTCACCGACTGCAGCAGCCCGGCAGGGAACAGGTCCAGCGGCACGACCTTCTTCTCCGGCTCCGGCGACGGGATGCGCGCGCCATTGAGCGAGGCCTGCGTGTAGCGCTCGCCGAGACCGCGCACGAACACGTAGCGGCCGTCCTGCACGCTGACGCCGGACACACGCTGCACCGCCTGCGCCGCATCGCCGTCCGGGCTCTTGGCGATCTGCTCGGCGGTCACGCTGTTGACCACGTTGACCGAGTTCTTCTGCGTGTCGAGCGCTTCGTTCACGGTGCCGCGCTCGGCGGCCGCGGTCACGACCTGCGCCGAGAGCTCCACGCTCGCGGCGGTCAGCGACACGTTCTGCTCGACCGTCTTGCCGGCCTCGAGGAAGATGCCGGTGATCGTCTTGGGCGCGTACCCGATCCGGCGCACCGTCAGCGTGACGGTGCCGGCCGGGACCAGGTTCAGGTTGAAGCGGCCGTCCACGCCGGAGAGCGTGCCGGTCGTCGTGCCGACCACCTGCACACCGACATCGGAGAGGCCCTGCCCAGTCGCTGCGTCAATCACGCGACCGGTGATGCGGCCAGTCGTCTGCGTTTGCGCAGCGACCGAGGCCGGGAGAATCAGCACAGCAAGCAACACATTCAAAACACGGCGCATTGGCGTCTCGTGAGGGAGTCAGAGGTTCGGGGCCCGGCGCGACCAGCCACCGAGCACCTCAAAGCTCCGATTGTCCCGTACCGGACCCCCTACGGACCTGCAACGAACGTGTAACGGCCCGTTACAATGCCCGCGGGAACAGGGCGTTGATGCTGGTCCCCGCGCCCACCTCGGAGGCGGCTTTGACCCGCCCGCCGTGCGCCTCGACGAGGTGCTTCACGATGGCGAGTCCGAGGCCCGTCCCGCCCTCCTCCCGTGAACGCCCCGGATCCACGCGGTAGAAGCGCTCGAAAATCCGCGGCAAGTGCTCCGCAGCGATTCCCGTCCCGGTGTCGCGCACGCCGACCACGACCCCCCGCTCGTGGGGCTCCGAGTAGACCTCCACCCGCCCGGTCGCGGTGTGGCGCACCGCGTTGTCCACGAGGTTGCCGAGGATTTGGCGAAGCGCGGTCGCGTCGGCATAGACGGCGGTGGCGTCGGGGGCGATCGCGGTCGCAAGCTCGAGACCCTTGCGTTCTGCCGCATCGCGCGCAGCGGCGAGCACGTCGGTGACCACGCCGGCGAGCGGGATCTCCTGCGGGTTCGGGACCCAGCCGCCCGACTCGATGCGCGAGAGATCGAGCAGGTCGTCCACGATGCGCTGCATCCGGCGCGTGTTGCCCAGGATGCGTTCGGCAAACTGGCGCTGGACGTCGCCCGGCACCTCTTCCTCGACCATCGTCTCAGCGAAGCCACCGACAATCGTGAGCGGCGTGCGCAGCTCGTGCGAGACGTTGGCGACGAAGTCGCGGCGCACGGCCTCGAGCCGGCGCACGCGCGTGAGGTCGAAGAGCGCGAGCACGGCGCCGCCGCCGGTGAGCGGCCGCGCGGTGATGTTGAGCGTACGGCCGGCGATCACCAGCTCGGCGCCTTCCACGGTTTCGCCGGCCAGCGCCGACTCGAGCGGATCCCGCAGCGCCACATCGCGCGGAAGCTCGTCGACGGGGAAGGGCAGCGGCGCGCGCGCCCCGAGCAGGCGACGTGCCGTCTCGTTGATGCGCACGACGCTCTTCGACGTATCCACCGCGATCACGCCCTCGTTCAGCGACTCGGTGAGCTGTACGAGGAGGGTCTCGTCGGCCTCGAGCGCCCGCAGGCGCGCCGAGAGCTGTTCAGCGAGCTCGCGGAGGGCGTCGGCGAGGTCGCCAACCTCGCCGGGCGCGCGCATCGTGGGGCGGCGCGCGAGATCGCCGTCGGCCAATGCCTGCGCCACGTCGCGTAGCTCCTCGACGGGGCGCGACACCGAGCGCGAGAACAGGAAGGCGATGACCAGCGCGCCGAGCAGTGCGAACAACGAGGCGCCAAGCACGTCGCGCCGCGCCGAGTCTGTAACGGCCTCCAGGCTCGCCGTCGGCAGCGAGAGCCGGGCGACGCCGCGATTGTCGACGCGGAGGGCCACGTACAGTTCTTCGTCGCCGGTGGACGGCGACGGGCGCAGCGACGAGCCGATGGAATCGGTGAACGCGCGCGCAATCTCAGGACGCGTGCGATGGTTCTGCAGGTCGCGGAGCGCGTCTCCGTCGAACTCCGAGTCGCCAAGCACCACGCCGTCCGGCGCGATCAGCGTCACGCGGCGGCCAAGCGCCGCGCCGATGCGGTCGGCCAGCGCGTCCGCGTCGCCGCTGTCGCGCTGCCAGAGCTGCCCCGTGAGCCGCGCCTCGCGCGCGAGGAACTGCTCCGCGTCCTCGCGCAGCCGCTCCCGCAGCTGGCGATCGACGAACGTCACGATCAGGACCGCCAGGAACCCGACGACGACCAGCGCGCCGAGCAGGAGGCGCTGGGTCAGCCTCAACTGTCTTTGCCGCCCTTCAGTCGGTAGCCGAATCCGCGCACGGTCTCGATGAGGTCGCCGGCGGGATGCAGCTTCGTCCGCAGGCGCTGGATGTGCATATCCACGGTGCGCGTCTGAATGTCCGGCGCGGCGTCCCAGACGGTCTCGAGCAGGTGCGAGCGCGCCTGCACCCGCCCGCGACGCTCGGCGAGCGTCAGGAGCAGCTTGTACTCCGTCGGCGTGAGTTCGACCTCGTGGTCGTCCACCGTGACGCGGTGCGCGGTGCGGTCCACGCGAATCGGGCCGATCTGCAGGATGTCGCCGACGTCGCCCGAGGCGGCGATGCGACGCAGGATCGCGCCGACCCGCAGCACCAGCTCCTGCGGCGAGAACGGCTTCGTGAGATAATCGTCGGCGCCCAGCTCGAGTCCGCGGATGCGATCGGGCTCCTCCTTGCGCGCCGTGAGCATCAGCACGGCGATGCCGGACGTGGAGGGTTCCTCGCGCAGCTTGCCGAGCACATCGAAGCCCGACATTCCGGGCAGCATCAGGTCGAGCACCACCAGCGAGGGCCGGTCGCGCTTGGCGAGGGCCAGCGCATCGGTGCCGGTGGAAGCCGACGAGACCTTGTAGCCGGCCTTGGCGAGGTGATAAACGACGAGCGCGACGATATCGGGTTCATCGTCCACGACCAGGATACGGTCGGTGGTCGCGCCGGCGGCGGCGTTCACGTCGGAGACCCCAAACGGCGACGCTCGATGGCCGCCAGCAAGAGCTCGATCGCGATGGCGTTCTCGCCACCACGGGGAATCACCAGGTCGGCGTAGCGTTTGCTCGGCTCGACGAACTGGAGATGCATCGGTTGCACGGTCGTCAGATATTGGTCGAGGA
>CAYPYY010000154.1:0-5346 GCA_964414995.1 uncultured Gemmatimonas sp. | reverse complement strand
TGATGAACTTCGCCGTGTCCGCGAGCGTCGTCTGGCCGACGCGATAGTTGCGGTCCGAGAGGATCTCGCCCTCGACGAAGGGCATCACCACGTACGCCAGCCCGTCCTCCGTCTCACCCATCCGCACGATGTGGCAGACGTTCGGGTGCGCAAGCCGAATGCCGAGCGCGGCCTCGCGCCGCAGGCGGGCCATCGCGTTCTCGTCCTTGGCCAGCGCCGGCGAGAGAATCTTGATGGCGTAGCGCTGGTTGCTCGAGACGTCGCGCGCGAGGTACACGTACGACATTCCGCCCTCGCCCACCTTCTTGACGATGGCGTAGCGACGGTCGAGCACCTGGCCCGCCATATTCGCGTGGCTGGTGACGGGTCGCGACTCCGGCTTTGGTGCGCTCGGGCCTTCACCGGCCGTACGCACCGCCGTCGCGCGATCCTGCGGAAGGCCGGCGGTGAGCTTGGTGCCGTCCTTCGTGCAGAAGCGCGCTTCGTCGGGATACTGGGTGCCGCAGCTCGGGCAGCGCATTGGCATCGCTGCTATTCCTCCGCAGCGCCCGCGCCCAACAGGGCGCGGATGCCGTCGTATTCGATATTGCCGCCGCTCAACACGGCGACGGTCGGGCCGCGTGCCTCGACACGTCCATTCAAGAGCGCGGCCAGCGTGATGGCGCCACTGGGTTCCGCAGTGAGCTTGAGTCGATCCATCGCCCACTGCATCGCCGAAGGCAGCCACGCGTCCGGCACCGTGACAACCTCATCCACGCAGGCCTGCAGGTGATGAAAGTTGCGCGTGCCGATGCGCACGGCCAGAAGACCGTCCGCGAGTCCATCGGGATTCGCGGGAATCGTCACCGGTTCGCCAGCCGCGCGCGCCCGTGTGTACTTGGGCGACCCTTCGGGCTCGACGCCCACGATACGCGCACGCGGGCTCAGCAGCTTGATCGCCCGCGACACGCCGCTGCTCAGCCCACCACCGCCAATCGGCACCAATACGGTGCCCACCTCAGGCAGATCCTCGACAATCTCAACTCCGCAGGTGCCCTGACCCGCGATGATCGTCGTGTCGTCGAACGGCGGCACCCACGTCAGCCCCTCGGCGCGCTGAATCTCCTGCGCGCGCTCCATCCGCTCGGCGGTGGTGATGCCGTGATACAGGCAACGCGCGCCGAGCCGGACGGCGCCGTCGCGCTTCGCGCGCGGCACCGTGGTCGGCATCACGATCGTGGCGTTGACGCCGAAGAGCTTGGCCGCGAGCGCCACGGCCTGGCCGTGGTTGCCCGAGCTCGCTGTGATGACGCCGCGCGCACGATCCGCCTGGTCCAGCTTGGCGAGGAACGTGTACGCACCGCGGAACTTGAAGGCACCGCCGCGCTGCAGCATCTCCGGCTTCACGAACGCGCGCACGCCGAGCCGCTCGGAGAGCGCATCGGACGGCAGCAGCGGTGTGCGGACGGCGACACCGCGGAGGAGCGATGCCGCAGCGCGGAGCTCCTCGAGCGAAACCAGCGTGTCTGCCGAGATTGCGGTGGTCATTGCGGGGGGCCGGAGGTGGGGCGTAATCTGCCCCTCGACCCCCCTATTCGCAACGATTTGCGCCGCGTTGCCCGGTGGCGGTGGCGCCCGGGCGGATCGGAGGGCTTATGGGCGCGCCGGCGGCGCCATCATCGATGCGCAAGCCTCTGTGGCAGGCGGGTTTGGCGCTCCATACCGACCCTCGATCAGCGACACGTTCCCGTGGATCATCGTCAGCACGTACAGCCCCTCGTATTGATGATCGCAGAGGTCCGCCCGCTGGGGGCCGCCGAGGGCGGCGATGTAGGGCATAATCGTGTTGGAATGCCCAACCACGAGGATGGTCTTGCCCGCGTGCCGACGCACGGCTGCCGCGAGTGAGTCAATGTGCGCCCGGCCCGGTGCCAGCGGCACGATCTCGGGCGTGAGTCCAAAGTGCCGCGCCACCGGCAGCGCGGTGTCGCGGGTGCGCACGCGGGGCGTGTGGAGCACGACCTGCACCTTGGCCGCACGCAACGCCTCGACCAACGCAAGTGCACGCTGCTCGCCGGCGGGCGTGAGCGTGGGATCGTTGGCGGGCGTGGTGCCGCGTTCGCCGTGGCGCACGAAGATCACGACCGTGGGCTCCTCGTGCGGCTGGCCCGGCTGATGGTGGGCGGCCTCGTGTTGCGCCGCGAGCGTGAGCGGCGCGGCCACGAGCAGGGCGAGGGCGAGCAGAAGACGAGAGCGCATTGGAGTCTGAGAAGGAGAGGGTCAGGAGGGCGTCGGCGCGCCGCGAAACACAAAGTACACCGCACCGCAGAGGCAGAGCGCGGCCCACAGAAAATCGAGTTTGAGCGGCTGTTTCATAAAGACCACGGCGAACGGCACGAACACCGCCAGCGTGATCACCTCCTGCAGCATCTTCAACTGGCCGAGCGAGAGCGCCGTGAAGCCGATCCGATTGGCCGGCACCTGTAGCAGGTACTCGAACAGCGCGACGCCCCAGCTCAGCAGTGCCGCGACATACCACGCGCGGTGCTGGTGGTGCTTGAGATGGCCGTACCACGCGTAGGTCATAAACGCGTTGGAGGCGATGAGCAGCAGGGTCGTGCGGAGGAGGACGGAGGACATAGGCGCGGGGCTTGGGACCCGCGAACGCTAGGTTCGCGCGCGCCGACCCGCCAGCAGTGCGGGCAGCACCAGCATCGCCCCCACGGTTCCCGCGAGCGTACCGCCGGCCGTGGCCAGCGCAATCGCGCCAAAGAGCGTGGTGGCGCTCGTGCCGACAGCCAACGGCACCAGCGACGCCAAGGTCGTGAGCGTCACCATCACGATCATTCCGGAACGATCAAGCGCGGCGCGTAGCACCGCGCCCGGCACGAGACGTCCCGCGCGCCTCCGTCGCTCGAGCGCAGCATCCACCAGCAGGATGCTCTGGTTCACGGCGAGTCCCACCACCAGGATTACACCCACGGCCGCTTCTCGCGTGAAGGCCGCGTCGGCCAGCCAGAACGCCGCCACTACGCCGGCGAGCGCAATCGGCAGCGACGCAAACACCATCGCCGCGCCCCACGCCGAGTCAAACACCATCGCGACCGAAAGAATCACGAGCACCACGCCAATCCCGAATACCAGCCACAGCCCCTTCTGACTCTGATCCTGGGTGTTCTGGAATAACTGCGCGTCCTCCACCGTAAAGCCCGGCGGCACGCTGATGCTCTCCATAAACGCCGCGTGTGTGCGCTGCGCGAGCCGGTTCGGACCGCGGAACTCGTACGCCACCACGCGGATGTACTGCTGGTCCTCGCGCGTCACGGCCGCGAGTTGCTCACGCTCGTCCACGCGCGAGAGGTCGGCGATGCGCGCCGGCGTCTGGCGCGCGGTGGGCACCAGCGCATCGCGGAGCTCGTCCAGCGAGCGCTCCCGCGCCCCGCGCGCCTTCACCGTCACCGGAATCTCTTCGCCGCCGATCTCGAGCCGCTGACCGCCTACGGGCCCGCGCACCTCGCGCGAGACGGCCTGCGTGAACGCCTGCGCCGTCACGCCGTAGTTCGCCAACGCGTTGCGATCGGGATCGAGCGTCACGGCGAACGCCTTGTCACCGCTGAAGAAGCTCGCGCTCTGCACTCGCGCGTTCCGCACGCGCGTAATGCGCTCAAGCCGCGCACGAATGTCCTCGGCCAGCTCCGCCACCGCCGCGTACGAATAGCCCAGGACGCGAATCTGGAAGTTGCTCGAGAGCCCTGAGCCGCCGCCCGCGCTGAACGCTGGCCCCTGCCCGGCCACGAAGATGCTCGCACCACCCACGTACACGGCGCGCGCCGTGAGTGCCTCCTGCACCTGTAGCGGCACCGCGCTGTTCTCGGCCTCGGGTGTGAACGTGACGCGCATTCCCGCGCCAAACACGCCGCGGCTCTGCGCAATCACCTCATTCACACCGGCCGTGCCGACGACCACGGCCTCCATCTCCCGCATCGCGGCCTCGAGGGCCGCCGGATCAGACCCGCGCGGAAACGTGATGCTCACCTGCACGCTGTTGCGTTGCACTCCGAAGCCGCCGAACGCGAACCGCGGGATCTTCTTCACAAACACCCAGCTGAGCCCGCCGATCGCGGCCAGCGTGAGCACCAGCGTCGCCCAGCGCCAACGCAGCGCACCGCGCACCATCCACGCGTAGCCGCGTTGCGCGCGCGGCCAATGCGTCTCGCGCAGCCCGTGCCCCTTCGCCAGCGCCGGCACAAGAATCAGCGCCGACAGCACCGAACAGCCGAGCGCCAGCGTGAACGCCGCGGCGAACGGGAAGAACGCGGCCCGTGCGTTGCCCTGCAGGTAGAGGAACGGGAACAGCACCACCGCGGTCGTGAGCGTGGAACCCAACACTGCCGGCACCATTCGCCGCGCCACCTCGGCGCGCCCCATCTCCGAATCCGGCGATCCGCGCAGCCGCTCCACGACGACCAGTCCGTTCTGCACCAGCACGCCGATGCCCATCCCCAGTCCCGCGAGCGTCAGCATATTCGCGGGAATCTCGAGCAGGAACAGCCCGAGTGCGGTGCCGGCAATCGCGATGGCCGCGCTGCCCATCACGAGCGCGACCGCACGCCAGTTCCGCAGCGCAATCGCTAGCACCAGCGCCACCGCCAGGAACGCGATGCCGCCGCGCAACAGCAGGTCGCTGAGTTGCTCATCGAGTTCGATCGACTCGTCCGACGTGATCTGCCACCGCAGGCCCGCCGGGAGCTCGGCGCCCATCCCGTGCAGCGCCTGCCGCACGCCGCGCGCGGTCTTGATCGCGTCCGAGCCCGCTTCGCGCGTGATCGTCAGCGAGAGCGCCGTGCGTCCGTTGACGCGGAAGAACTGCCCGCGCGTGTCCTCCTCGGCGCGCACCTGCGCCAGCTCACCCAGCCGGAAGACGCGACCGCCGCGCCCGACGATCGGCAGCGCCTCGAGCTCCTCCAGCGCCCCCGGCTGATCGCGCAGCACCACCTCACGCTTGCTCGCGCCCAGCCGCTCCGTGCCCAGCGCCTGCACCACCCGTGCCTCGTTGATGGCGCTCGCGAGCGCCTGCGGCTGCACGCCGAGCTGCCGCAGCAACGTGGCATCGTACGACACACTGGCGCCGAACTCCGTCCCGCCATTCACGCTCACCGCCGAGACGCCGGACACCGCGCTCAAGCGCGGCGTGAACACGTCGTCGGCGATGCGCTGCAGCGCGCCCGGCGTGTACGGACCGCTCAGCAGCACGCGCAGGAGCGGCGGCTCCTCGAGCTCCTCCGGCACGAGATTGCCCACCTGCGGCGGCGTCGAGCCCAACGGCAGGTCGGCGCGCAGCAGCTCGAGTCGCTCGAGGATCGCCAG
>CAYPYY010000153.1:1403-5429 GCA_964414995.1 uncultured Gemmatimonas sp. | reverse complement strand
ATGCTCCTCGGCGAAGTCCAGAAAAAGATCCTCGTCAGCAGCGGCGGCATCACCTTCCTCATCGACAAACTCGAGAAACGCGGCCTGGTCCGACGCGCCCTCTGCGCCACCGACCGACGCGCCCGCTATGCGGAACTCACCGACGAAGGCTCGGCGCTAATGGCCAGGATCTTCCCCCAACACGCCGAAGTCATTCGACGCGCTTGCGCCGGACTCGGCCTCGCCGATCAGCGCCGCCTCATCGAGCTCCTCAAGGCCCTCGGCACCGAAGCCGCAGCCATCGAACCCCAGCCCACCGGCGCCGGGAACTGACCCGCCGGCCCCTGAGTTCACCTCGGCGAGCCCCCACAACCGGCCCCAACTCCAACCCGACCTTGACGGGAACTAAACCTGATCTTAGTATCTTAGTAGTGAGACATTAACCAGTAGAGGTTGCTATGACCCGCTCCGCTCCCACCACTCTCGGCTTCCATCACATCACGCTCGTGGCCTCTGACGCGCGCCGCACGCTCGCGTTCTACCACAACGTGCTCGGACTCCGACTGGTCAAGCAGACGGTCAACTTCGACGACCCGTCGTCGTACCACCTCTACTTCGGCAACGCGGCCGGCGCGCCGGGCACCCTCGTCACCTTCTTCGAGTGGTCCACCGCCCCGCGCGGTCGCTACGGAGTCGGCGGCGTCCATCACCTCGCCTTCTCGACGCCCACCTACGAGACGCTGCTCAAGTGGAAGCGCCGCCTCCAAGACCTCGGCATTCCGGTCTCGGGGCCGATGCCGCGCGGCTACTTCAACTCGCTCTACTTCCGTGATCCCGACGGTCAGGTCCTCGAGATCGCGACCGCGGGCCCCGGCTACGACGTGGACGAACCCATCGCGTCGCTCGGCACCGCCGTGCTCGGCCAGCAGCCGCATCAGCTGCCGGGCACGCGTGACGAGGCCGCGATCGCCGCGACCACGCATCCGGAGCCAGTGCCGACCATCACGCCCGATTTGGCCCTCACCGGCCTGCATCACATCACGGGAATGACGGACGACATCGCGCGCACCTCGGACTTCTATGAGGAGGCGCTGGGCCTCCGGCTCGTGAAGAAGACCATCAACCAGGACGATCCCGACACCCCGCACTGGTTCTGGGCGAACTACGACGGCACCCGCGTGCTGCCCGGCAGCTCGTGGACGCTCTTCGGCTGGTCGCCGCGGCATCCGCACGCGCGCCCCGGCATCGGTCAGACCCACCACGTCGCCTTCCGCGCCAAGAGCGACGACGAACAACTCGCGTGGCGCGAGCACCTCACTTCAATCGGGCTGCAGGTCTCGCCCGTGATGGATAGGCAGTACTTCAAGTCGATCTACTTCCAGGCGCCCGACGGGCAACTGCTGGAGATCGCCACCGATGGCCCCGGCTTCGCCGTTGACGAACCGGCCGAGGAACTCGGTGAAGCACTAAAACTCCCCCCGTGGCTCGAAGCCGAACGCGACGAGATCGCCGAGGCCCTCGGACCGCTCAAGTAATCGCAAGCCGCTGTGAGAAGTGAGTGTCAGCTCGCAGGTCCTGACCCTCACAACTCACGACTCACAACTCACAACTGCAGTTCACAACACAGAAAGGAGCACCCCACCATGATCTGGAACCTGGACGCCTCCCACACCAACGTCGACTTCTCCGTCAAGCATATGGGCATCTCCACCGTCCGCGGCGCCTTCAAGGTGATGACCGCGACCGGTGAGACCAACGACGCTGGCCTCCCCACCTCGCTCTCGATGGAAATCGATGCCGCGAGCATCGACACCAACAGCGAGCAGCGCGACGGTCACCTCAAGTCGCCCGACTTCTTCGACGTCGCGAACCACCCGAAGCTCACCTTCACCGCGACCAAGATCTCGGGCACGCCCGCCGAGCTCACGATCGTTGGCGATCTCACCATCCGCGGCGTAACGAAGTCCGTCACGCTCACCGGCGAGCTCAGCACGCCGACCAAGGATCCCTGGGGCCTGCAGCGCACCGCGCTCAACGTCGCCGGCAAGATCAAGCGCTCGGACTGGGGCCTCACCTGGAACCAGGCGCTGGAGCTGGGCGGCGTGCTGGTCTCCGACGAGGTGAAGCTCACCATCGAGGCGCAGGCCGTCGCCGCGGTTCCGGCTGCCGCGTAAGGCGTTCTCGCGCAACACTTTTTAAGGGTCGGTCCGCAGAGCGGGCCGGCCCTTGCTAGTTTCTATGCAGAATGTCCCCGACCACGGCCGTCTACCTCGTCAATGTGTTGATCGGCATCGTGCTCGCGGTGCTGCTCACCTACCATTGGCGGCGCGGTGATCGCGAACGCGGAATGGGTAGCTTCACCATCGCCGCCTGGGTGCTGGCGATCGCGGACATCCTGTTCTATCTGCGGCCCTCGCTGCCGTTCTGGGCGGCGCGTTTCTATCCCACGCTGCTCGTCACCATAGGCCAAGCGACGATGCTGATTGCCGCGCAGCGCGTGGTCGCACGTACGATGTCTCGTGGACTGATGGTTGGCGTGGTCATCGTCCACGCGATCGCGCTGGCGCTGTTCCTCGAACTCGGCGCCGGCTCGTCGGCCACGCGGACCGTATTGAACGGCGCCATCTGGGCCTCGCTCTCGTTTGCCACCGCGACGGTGTTGCGCGGCGCCGAGGACGAGGCGGTGCGCGATGCGATGGCGATGCCGGCGCTGGTCTTCGCGCTGCACGGTGCTTTCCACGTGCTGCGCACGTCGTTCGCCCTCCTCTCCATCACGTCGGTGCGGCAGACGACGCCGAACTGGATTCAGATCGCCGGCGACATCGAAGTGTCCGTCTTTATGGTCTCGCTCTTCGTGGGCCTGCTCCTCGGCTTCGTGCAGTTGCACGCGGTCCGCCTGCTGCGGGCCGAGCACAAGGTGAGCGAGCTGGCGCGTCTGCTGCCGATCTGCGCGTGGTGCCACAACGTGCGCACGGACAAGGGATACTGGCAAAAGATCGAGGAGTATTTCGCGGACCGGGCGGACGTGCGGTTGACGCACGGCATCTGCGACTCCTGCGCCGCGAAGCAAATGGCGGACGAGGACGCTCGGCTCGCCCGATAGCGGTCTGGCGCGGGGGCGCGTAACCTTCGCGAGCCACATCCCGCACCGGAGAGTCCGCACGTGACCTGTGTTCGTCCTCTGGCCGGCCTCGCCGCCGCCGCCCTGCTCGCCCTTCCCCTCGCGCTCGATGCGCAGGGCTCCACGACCACCGCGCGCCATAACGTGCGCACCCGCTCGCTGGCCATCCGCAACGCCACGATCGTGGACGGCAACGGCACGCCCGCGCGCGGGCCGGCCGACATCCTGATCGTCAATGACACCATCGCACAGGTGGTGTGGCTGGACCCGGTGGCGGTGCGTTCGGGTCGTGCGCGTCGCCCGCAGGCAGACGCCGAGATTGACGCGTCGGGCAAGTTCGTGCTGCCCGGCCTGATCAACGCGCACGCACACCTGCAGCACGAGCGCAGCGGCATCCCGCAGCCCTACGACTACACGCTGCGTCTCTGGCTGGCCTCAGGCATCACGTCGTTCCGCGAGGTGGGCACCGACTCAAACGCCGGCCTGCTCGCGGTGCGTGCCGCCGAGCGGGCGGGGACGATGGTGGCGCCGCGGGCGTACGCGTACCTGCGTCTCGGCAGCGTGCGTACGCCGCAGATGGCGCGCGAGCGGGTGCGCGCGCTCAAGGCGATGGGCGCGGACGGCATCAAGATCGCCGGCCTCGACCGCGACATCCTGATGGCGATGCTCGACGAAGCCAAGAAGGTGGGGCTGCGCGTGGCCCACCACGTGGGCGTTGAGGAAACGACGGTGTGGGACGACATCGCGGGCGGCACGACTACCATTGAACATTGGTACGGCGTGCCGGACGCGGCGATCCTGGATCGGCGCCAGCACTTTCCGAGCGACTATAACTACAACGACGAGACGGATCGCTTTCGTTGGGCGGGTCGCCTGTGGCGTGAAGCCGATCCGACGCGGCTGGACTCCGTGCTCACGATGATGGT
>CAYPYY010000153.1:0-1303 GCA_964414995.1 uncultured Gemmatimonas sp. | reverse complement strand
TTCCATCCGCTCAAGGTCATCGAGCACTGCACCGGCAACAACGCGCGCCTGCTCGGCGAGGAGTCGCGGCTCGGCCGCATTCGCGCGGGTTGGCTGGCTGACCTGATCGTGGTGGATGGCAACCCGCTCGAGGATATGAAGGTGCTGTATCCCGGCGGCACCACGCGGTTGGTGGACGGCGTGGAGTCGCGCACGCAGGGCGTGGAGTGGACGGTGAAGGGTGGGATGCCGTACCACGGCCCGACGCTGCTGCGCGAAGTGAAGGCGATGGTGGACGAGGCCCGCGCGTCCCGTGCCCGCCGATGACGGAGATCTTCTCGAAGAACCTGCTCGCCGGAAAGGTCGCGCTCATCACGGGTGGCGGTTCGGGACTCGGCCGCGCGATGGGCGAGCGCTATCTCGAGCTGGGCGCCAAGCTGGTGATCTGCGGACGGCGCGAGGCGGTGCTCGCCGAAGCGGCGCGCGAGATGATGGCTGCGCACGGCGGCGAGGTGCTGGCGGTGCCCTGCGATATCCGCGATGCGGCGGCGGTGGACGCGTTGGTCGCGCGCGCGTGGGAGCATTTTGGCGGCGTAGACATTCTGGTGAACAACGCCGCGGGCAACATCGCCTCGCCGACCGAGCGGCTCTCGCACCGCGCGGTGGATGCGGTGCTGGGGATCGTACTGCACGGATCGTTCTACTGCACGCTCGCGCTGGGCAAGAAGTGGATCGAGTCTGGCCGGCGCGGCACGGTGCTGAGCATCGTCACGACATACGCCGAGGGCGGCTCGGCGTTTGTGGTGCCCAGTGCGGCGGCGAAGGCGGGAGTGTTGGCGATGACGCAATCACTGGCGGTGGAGTGGGGGCCGAAGGGGATCACGTGCAACGCGATTGCGCCGGGCCCATTCCCCACCAAGGGCGCGTGGGACCGGCTGCTGCCGGATCCGTCGCTTCTCGACGCAGCCATTGATCGGATTCCCGTGCGCCGCGCGGGCGAACTCATTGAGCTCGCGAACCTCGCGGCGTTTCTCGTGAGCGATGCGGCGCGCTACATCAACGGCGAGTGCATCGCGATTGACGGTGGTGAGAAGCTCAAGGGCGGCGGGCAGTTCTCGTGGATGTCGTCGCTCACGCGCGAGCAGTGGGCGGCGCTGGAGGCGTCGGCGCGCGGCGCCAACGCCCGCGACGATTCGCAGCGGCGCGGCTAGGACCGCGCCAGGAGACTTTCTCGATGCAGGCGTCGTTGCTGCCGGTGCTGAAGGAGATTCGCGCGTTCGTGGAGCGCGAGCTGCACCCACTGGAGCCGGAGTATCTCTCGCGG
>CAYPYY010000152.1:0-5440 GCA_964414995.1 uncultured Gemmatimonas sp. | reverse complement strand
GAGATGCCGGGCGTGTACACGCCGCCGGATTACGACCTCGCCGGGTTCATCGTCGGGTGGGTGGAAGAGGACCGCGTCATCACCTCCGCCGGGGTGCAGGACGGCGACGTTCTCGTGGGCCTCGGGAGCAGCGGTCTGCACACGAACGGGTACTCGCTGGCGCGGCGGATCTTGGCCGAGCGGCTCAAGCTCACCCCGCATCAGGTATTCCCCGAGTCCGGTGGCAAGACTGTTGCAGACGTAATGCTTGCGGTCCACCGCTCGTACCTCCCGATCCTCAAGTCGGAGCTGGGTCACATCCACGCGATGGCCCACATCACCGGCGGCGGGATTCCGGGGAACCTGGACCGTGCGTTGCCGCCACACCTGGATGCCGTGGTGGACACGTCGGCGTGGGAGATTCCCTCGGTCTTCCGAGTCCTGGAAGCCGCGGGGCAGGTGGAGCGCGCCGAGATGTACCGCGCCTTCAATATGGGCGTGGGTATGATTGTGATAGCAGACACCGCAGGCGCCGCCCGAATTCGTGACCTTGCAGCGCAGGCCGGAGTCGATAGTTGGATCATTGGCCACACTCGCCCGGGCAGCGGGCGGGTTCACCTCGTGTAGCACGGAGCTAGTCCTTTATGCGTCGAGTCCTTGTCAGTCTCTTTGCCCTCGGTCTGTCCGCCTCGGTCGCCGGCGCGCAGGTCCACTGCACGTCGGGTGACGCCACGACCGGCGACGCCTGCGCACAGGGGCGCGACTTCTTCCGCTATCTCGCCCCGCAGCTGGGTACGTCGCTGGCCGGCAGCAGCCACACGCTCGGCGTCGGGACGAACCTCGGCGGCTTCCCGCACTTCGCCGTGGCGCTTCGCGTCAACGGGATGCAGGGCAACCTGCCGAATATGGTGGACGTCGCGGCGGGCCCGGCCCAGCAGCGCTCCCTGACCACGACCGAGACGCCGATCGGCCTCCCGACCGTGGACTTCGCGCTCGGCCTGACCAAGGGCATCAATGTGGGCGTGACGCGCATCGGCGGCATTGACCTCATCGGCGGCGTGACCTACGTGCCGAAGCTCGACGACGGCGACATCACGCTGACCCCGCAGGACGGCAACTTCGCCATCGGCCTCGGCGCCCGCGTGGGCCTGCTCGAGCAGTCGGCGATCATCCCCGGCGTGTCGTTCTCGTACCTCAAGCGCGACCTGCCGATCGTGGACTTCCTGGCCTCGTCGGGCACGGGTGATTCGTTCGCCATCAACGATTTCACCGTGAAGACGACCTCCTGGCGTATCTCGGCCCAGAAGAACTTCCTGATCTTCCAGCTCGGCGGCGGCTATGGCTCCGACACGTACGACTTCTCCACGAGCGCGAGTGTGACGGTGAACGAAGGCGCCGTGACGCAGACCGCCGCGTTCAACGCGGCCGAGGCGATGACGCGCACGACGATGTACGGCTCACTGGGCATCAACCTGTTCCTGTTCAAGGTCGTGGGCGAGGTTGGTCAGGTGAGCGGCGGCACGCTGGCCACGTTCAACGACTTTGACACGGCTGCGGACGCATCGCGGATGTACGGCAGCCTGGGCGTTCGGATCAGCTTCTAAGCACGCGACAGACGTGACCCCAGCGGCCGCCCCGCACGACGGGGCCCATATGCGCCGCGCGCTGCAGTTGGCGCGGCGCGGCTGGGGGCAGACGGCGCCGAACCCTTTGGTCGGCGCCGTCGTCGTTCGCGATGGCGAGGTCATCGCCGAGGGCTACCACGCGCGCTACGGTGGCCCGCACGCCGAGGCGGCGGCGTTGGCCAAGGCCGGCGCACGCGCGCGCGGCGCGGACGTCTACGTCACGCTCGAGCCTTGCAATCACCACGGCAAGACGCCGCCCTGTGCCGCCGCGCTCATTGCCGCCGGAGTGCGTCGGGTGATCGTGGCGGTCGAGGACCCCAATCCGATTGCCGGCGGCGGCGCGGCGGTCCTGCGCGCGGCCGGCATTGAGGTCATCACGGGTGTGGAGGCGGAGAAGGCCCGGGAGCTCAACGCGGCGTTCCTGTTCGCGCACACCCAGGCGGCGCGGCCGTTCGTCACGCTCAAGCTGGCCCTCTCGCGTGAGGGCGCGCTGGCTCCGGCCGACCGCGCGCAGCGCTGGCTGAGCGGTGAGGCGGCGGTGCGCGAGGTGCACCGGTTGCGGGCCAGCGCCGACGCCATCCTCGTGGGCATCGGCACCGCGATGGCGGACGATCCCGCGCTCACCGTGCGCCACGGCCGCGCGCCACGCGTGCCGCCGCGGCGCCTCGTGCTCGACCGCGGGGCCACGCTGCCACGCAACTCCCAGTTGGCGCGCACGGCGCAGTCCATCCCGGTGGAGGTGCTGGCGGCACAGCCGGACCCCGAGCGCGTCGCGGCGCTCAAATCGGTGGGCGTGGCCGTCTATGAGGCCCCCTCGCTCGCCGCGCACCTCACGGGCCTCCGCGAGCGGGGGGTTCGCCATTTGTTCGTGGAGGGCGGCGCCGCCGTGGCGGACGCGTTTCTGCAGGGCGGATTCGTGGATCGGTGGGTTATCTTTCAGACGCCTGTCCCGCTCGGGGAGGGCGCCCTTCGTCTGGCCACGGCGCTGCCGTCCGCGGGGGGGCTGGCCGGATGGACGGTGGTCTCGCGCCGCAGTTTTGGGCCGGACCGTTGCACGACCTACCGGCCGGTGTCTCGCTGATTCTCACGCGCGTTTCGCCGATGTTCACGGGGTTGATCACAGCAGTCGGGGAGATCGTCGCGGTGTCCGACACGGACGCCGGGCGCGAGCTTGTCGTGGCTGCACCCTACGACGGCGTCACGCTCGGTGAGAGCATCGCCTGCAACGGCTGCTGCCTGACGGTGCGCGCCGTTGGCGAGGGGACGTTCACTGTCGCCGCGGTCGTCACCACGCTTGACCGCACCACCATCGCCAACTGGCGCGTGGGCTCCAAGCTCAACCTGGAACGCGCGCTCGCCGTGGGCGACCGACTCGGCGGCCACATCGTGCAGGGGCACGTGGACGGCGTGGGGCAGGTGGTCCGCGCCGCGCGGCGCGACGACGCGTGGCTTCTCGACATCCGCTGCAGCGACGAGCTCGACGAGCTCCTCGTGCCGCGCGGCAGCATCGCCGTGGACGGCGTGAGTCTCACCGTCGTGGAACTGCCCGAACCCAACGTGTTCCGGGTCTCGATCATCGAGCACACGCTGTCGCACACCACCCTCGGGAGCGTGGCGGCGGGTTCGCTCGTTCATCTGGAAGGGGACGTGCTCGCCAAGCATCTCAAGCGCCTCGCGGCGCCACTTCTACCGCATTGACCTATGTTCGGCACCATTGAGCAGGCCATCGAAGACCTTCGCGCCGGCAAGTTCATTGTCGTCGCGGACGACGAGGATCGCGAGAATGAAGGCGATCTGATCTGCGCCGCCGAGTTCATCACGCCGCAGATGGTGAACTTCCTGATGCAGGCCAAGGGAATGATCTGCGTGGCGCTCTCGCCGGAGCGTGTGCGGCAGCTGGAGCTCGAGATGATGGGCTCGGAGAACACCGACGCGCTGCGCACGGCGTACACGGTCACGATCGATGGCGCGCCGCGTCACGGCGTGACCACGGGCATCAGCGCCAGCGACCAGGCCAAGACCATCCGGCTCGCGGCCGATCCCAAGAGCGTTCCGAGCGACCTGCGGCGCCCCGGGCACGTGCATCCGCTGCGCGCCCGCGAGGGCGGCGTGCTGCAGCGCGTGGGGCACACCGAGGCTGCGGTTGACTTGATGCGCCTCGCCGGCCTTCAGCCCGCCGGCGTCATCTGCGAGATTCTCAACGCCGACGGCTCCACCGCCAAGCGGCCGGACCTCGAGGCATTCAGCAAGCACAACGGCCTCACGTTCATCACGGTCGCGCAGCTCGTCGCCTACCGGCTGCAGAACGAACGGCTCGTGCATCGCGAGGCCGAGGCGCGGCTCCCCACCGAGTTCGGCGAGTTCCGCCTCGTGGGCTACCGCAACGACGTGGACCAGCACGAGCACGTGGCGCTCGTCTACGGCGAGGTCGCCGGCGGCGAGGACGTGCTGGTGCGAATGCACTCCAAGTGCCTCACCGGCGACACCTTCCACTCGCTGCGCTGCGATTGCCACTGGCAACTGCACGAGGCAATGCGCCTCGTGGTCGAGTCGGGCAAGGGCGTGATCGTGTATCTCGACCAGGAAGGCCGCGGCATCGGTCTGCTCAACAAGCTCAAGGCGTACCAACTGCAGGATGAGGGCGCCGACACGGTCGAGGCGAACGAGCGACTCGGCTTCGCGCCGGACCTGCGCAACTACGGCATCGGCGCGCAGATCCTGCTCGATCTGGGACTCAAGAGCATCCGGCCCATCACCAACAATCCGAAGAAGCTGGTCGGGCTCGAGGGCTATGGCCTGCGGCTCGGTGAGCGCGTGCCGATTGTCTCGCCGGCCAACCGCGAGAACGCTGAGTACCTCGAGACCAAGCGGAGCAAGCTGGGTCACCTGCGGGCGGTCTGATGGCGGAGTTCATCGGAGTCCCGACGGCCGAGGGCCGGCGAATTGTCATCGTCGCCAGCCGCTTCAACGAGCACATCACGCAGAAGCTCGCCGAGGGCGCGCTCGAGTGCTGCCTCAAGCACGGCGCCAAGCTCGAAGATGTGGATACCATCTGGGTGCCCGGCGCGTGGGAGCTGCCGCCCGCCGTGATGAAGGCCCTGCAGACCGAGCGCTACGATGCCGTCGTGGCCGTGGGCGCCGTCGTGCGGGGCGAGACGCCGCACTTTGATTTCGTGGCAGGCGAGGCCAATCGTGGGCTCGCGCTGCTGCAGGGCGAGTTCGGTGTGCCCATCGGCCTCGGGCTGCTCACGACCGACACGATGCAGCAGGCCGAGGCGCGTGCCGGTGGCGCGCACGGCAACAAGGGATGGGACGCGGCGCTCGCCGCGCTCGAGATGGCCGATCTCTTTGGCCGGCTCGATCTGATGTCCGGGCAGGACGAGTAATGCCGCGGCTCGAGACACGGGGGCGCGCCCGCGCCCTGCAGGCACTCTATGCGTGGGACGTTCGTGGCGACAAGGTGGCGTTGCCGCGCGTGGCACAGACGGTGTGGGACGACCTGGCCATCGCCCCCGACGAGCGAGCGTTCGCCCACGCGCTGATCCAGCTCATCGCGGCCGACCGCGCGACGATGGACGCCGAGCTCGCCGAGGTGACGACGAACTGGCGCCTCGATCGCCTCGGTCACATCGAGCGCTGCGTGCTGCGGCTTGGCGCGGCCGAGCTGCTGCAGGGCGGCACGCCGCCGCGCGTGGTGATTCAGGAGTGTGTGCGGCTCGCCGAGCGATTCGGCTCCGGGCCGAGTGCGCGGTTCGTGAACGGCGTGCTCGACGCGCTGGCCCGCCGAATGGGCCGGCTCGCTTGAAGATCGTCGCCGTCAACTGGCAGGACCTCGA
>CAYPYY010000151.1:0-5501 GCA_964414995.1 uncultured Gemmatimonas sp. | reverse complement strand
TGACGGTGAACGGTGACGCCGTGGTGTCGACGGTGACGGTCACCGGCGGCAGCGGCTTCCGCGGCAACGTTGGCACGGTGAACCTGACCGGCACGGCGCGTTCGGGCCTCGGCAACACAATCGTGACGCCGCTGACCTGGAGCACGAACAACGCGGCAATCGCCACGGTTGATGCCTCGGGCGTCGTGACGTTCGCGGGCGGCACGGGCAATCTCACCATCACGGCGACCGCAACTGGCGCCGGCGCTGGTGGTGCCAACGTCGCTGGTACGACGGCGTTCGAAGTGGCCACCACGCTCATCAATGGCGTGACGGTGACGGCTCCGGACATCGCGGCTGGCCAGGGCACGAACTTCGCCTTCAGCGCGGACCGCGTCGGTGCGGCCTCGTTCGTGGTGAACACGTCGGGTGGCAGCGGCGACGCCGATATGTACGTCATCGCCCCGGGAGTGACGAACTGGACGACAACCGATGGCGGCGGCTCGAACTGGGTCTGCCGTCCGTGGAACTCGGGTAACACCGAAGTCTGCAACATCGGCGCGGCGGCGGCGGGCTGGTATCGCATCCGACTCTACGCCTGGAGCCCGGCGGGCGCGGCCAACGGCGTGAACATCGTCGTGACGCACCCGTAAGCCACGCGGTTCTGTAGGACGACACAACGGCGCCTCTCCTCCGGGAGAGGCGCCGTTGTGCTTTCCCCCCTTTCGCCGCACGTTCTAGCACCGTGACCGACATCTCCGCTCGCCTCGCCGCCGCACTCGCCGGCCGCTACCGCATCATTCGCGAACTCGGCGCCGGTGGAATGGCCACCGTGCACCTCGCCGAGGATCTCCGCCACGCGCGACACGTGGCCATCAAGGTCCTGCGCCCCGAACTCGGTGCCGTCATCGGGGCCGAACGCTTCCTCCAGGAGATCCGCACCACCGCCGCACTCAGTCACCCGCACATCCTCCCGCTCTTCGATTCCGGCGAGGCCGACGGGCTGCTCTACTACGTGATGCCCTACGTCGAGGGCGAGACGCTCCGCGCGCGGCTCAAGCGTGAGCACCAGCTCTCGGTGGACGAGGCCGTGCGCATCGCCCGCGAAGTCGCGGACGCGCTGCACTACGCGCACGAACACCACGTCATCCACCGCGACATCAAGCCCGAGAACATCCTGCTCGCCGGCGGCCGGCCGCTCGTCGCCGACTTCGGCATCGCGCTCGCGGTCTCCGCGGCCGCGGGCTCGCGAATGACCGAGACCGGCCTCTCGCTCGGCACGCCGCACTATATGAGCCCGGAGCAGGCCACCGCCGACCGCGAGATCTCCGGCCGCAGCGACATCTACTCGCTCGCCAGCGTGCTCTACGAAATGCTGGCCGGCGAACCGCCGCACGGCGGCGGCACCTCGCAGCAGGTGATCGCGCGCATCGTTACCGAGACGCCGCGGCCGGTGGAATCCTTGCGGCGCGCGGTGCCGAGCAACGTCGCGGCGGCCATCGCGCAGGCGCTCGAGAAGCTGCCCGCGGATCGCTTCGCCACGGGTAAGGACTTCGCCGACGCCCTCGGCGCCCCGGGCTTCGGGACGACGTTGGGCACGCGTGCCTCGTCCGCGACGGCGGCCCGCGGTCGCAGCGCCGCCCTGCCCTGGGCCATCGCGGCCGTCGCGGTGGTGATCGCTGCCGTCGCCGTCGCGCGACCCGGGGCGCAAGCGGGCGACACCGCGACGCCCATTCGCTACAACATTGAGGTCTCGCGCTCGCTGCTCGGCTACGTGGGCATCGGCAACATCCTCGCCATTGCCCCGGGTGGCACCGCCATCGCCCTGGCCGGCCTCGAGCCCAACGGCGCGCGCACGCTGTACCTGCGCCGCGCCAACGACGGCGTGCTTCGCGCGATTCCCGGCAGCACCAACGCGCGGAACCCGTTCTTCAGTCGCGACGGCCGATGGCTCGCGTTCTTCCGCGGTTCGCAGATCTTCAAGGCGGCGGTCGAGGGGCAGGAGGGCGTCGCGCTCGTGACGGACGCCGGCCCGGGCCGCACCTCGTGGTCGCGACGCGACGAGCTCGTGCAGTCGGACGGACGCGTCATCGTCGTGCGTGGGCTCGACGACAACGCGTGGCGCCCCGTGACCACGCTCGACACGGCGGCGGGCGAGACAGCGCAGTTGCTGCCGATCCTGCTCGACGACGACGAGACAATCCTCTACAGCAGCTTCTCGACCGGCGGGCCGGGCAATGCTAAGATCGGCATCGCATCGCTCTCCTCTGGAGAATCCACGATCCTGCCGCTACAGGGCGCCTACGCGCTCGGCATCCTCGACGACCACTTGATCTTCGTGACCGCCGCCGGCGCGATGATGGGTGCGCCGCTCGACCGCCGCAATCGCCGCCTCACGGGATCGCCCGTGGCGCTCGGCGAGCAGGTGCAGATGGAACCCACCGGCGAGCCGTTTGCGGCGCTGTCGGCGCAGGGCGACCTGCTCGCGGTCAGTGGGTCAAGTCTGCGCCAGTTGGCAATCGCCGAGCCGGGGGCGCAGCCGCGCGCGCTGAATGTCGCCGCGCAGAACGTGCGCTGGCCGCGGCTCTCACCGGACGGACGCCGCATCGCGATGACCATCTCGCAGGACGGGCAGACGGACATCTGGGTGTACACGATGCCCAGCGGCCCGCTCGTGAAGATCTCCGACGCGGGCATCACGAACGATCGCCCGGAGTGGACACCCGACGGCCGGTCGCTGCTGTATCGCAGCAGTCGCGGCCCAAGGAACTCGCTGTGGCTGCAGGGTGCGTACGGCGGGAGCGCGCGACTGCTGCTCGCCGATTCGGTGGCCCGCATCGAAGAGGGTGTCATCTCCTCCGATGGGCGCTGGCTCCTCTTCCAGAAGGACGCCACCGGCGTGGCGGACGTGTGGTACAAGTCGATCGCGCCCGAATCCACCGCGCACCCAGTGGCGACCTCGATACACGCGGAGCACGGTCCCCGCTTCTCGCCCGACGGCCGGTGGCTCGCGTATACGTCGTTGGAGTCCGGCGTGAGCCAGGTGTACGTCCGGCCATTCCCGTCACTGGACGGACGGTTCCAGGTGTCGCTCGACGGCGGCGCAACGCCGGTATGGTCGCGCGACGGGCGCGCGCTTCACTACGTCGTCGGGAGCTCGGTGCTGCGCGCAACGCTCCGCACGTCGCCGGAGTTCGCGGTGGTATCGCGCGACACGCTCTCAGCGGGGGCGTTCTCGTTCACGGTCATCCACGCGGACTTCGATGTGTTCCCCGACGGGCGGCGCGTGCTGGGGTTGGTGCCGACGGGGTTGGACACGCGGTTGACGATGACGCATCGCTGGGGACTGCTCGTGGCGGAGCGACGGGCGGCGGCGGCGCGCTGAGGGAGAGACTTCAGAAGTAGACTGTGCCGTCACCGGAATCGGTGATACAGATCTCTCTCGTCAGACGTTCGCGAAGCTGTTCATAAGTGCGCGAGTCACCGCCGACCCACTTTCGATAGACGGACCAGAGGCAATAGTCGGCCGCCTGCAGCAGCGCGTTGGATTGCCGCGCGTGGCTGAAGGCGAAGTGCGGCTGTGAGTGACGAAGTTCGGCAGCGCAGGTGCTCTTGATTGCCTTGAGAACACCCTCGCGCTTGGACTTCGTGTGGACGTTAATGGTGTCCGAGAACACGAGCACGCGAGAGATCTCCGCGTTGGGCACGCTCCGCAACGCCAACCGAAGCAGCGGGCGCGCCATCGTCGGATAGAGACGGTGTGGATCGCGGATCGACGGGTTGACCTTCCGCTTCTCCATCAGCGCACTACTGAAGTTCCAGTCCGGACACGACCGTAACGCTGCCACAACCTTGTTCCGCGTTGACTGACGGTCGGGCGACGCGTGAAAGGACTCGATATCGAGCCCTTCTCGAAGTAGCTCAAAGCGCAGCGTCGTGAGCGCGCCTGCAAGTGGCGACGGGGCGAACGTCCACAGCGCCCCCATCGCGATGAAGCGCGAGCCCTTCGGCGAGAACTCCCAATCCCCCGCCTCGTCGAGGTAGATGTGAAGCGTGCTCAAAAGCCCCCCCCCCAAAAAAGCGACCTCCCCGCCTAGCTCTTGCGAGCAACCCCCTGGGGGTCTGGTCAGCGAGGAGGAACCTTTGAGACGCTTCGTTGGCTTTCGCCTGTTCTTCTACACGCTATGCGTGGCCGCCCCACCCGTCAAGAACTCGGCACCGCACTTCGTAGCATTCTGTCCCGCAACCTGGTGGCCCAGTGACACGACGGGGCGTCCCCTGCGGAACGCCCCGTTCGCACCCTTCAGTTGCCCCTCCTGGGATCGAACCAGGAACCTTCTGATCCAGAGTCAGACGCTCTGCCAGTTGAGCTAAGGGGCAGTACCCCCGTCACCGACGGGGAACCTCAAACCTAATCCGCCCAAGCCCCCTCGGGCAACCCCGACTCCAGTGCGCGTATCCCCTCTCCTGCCAGCGACTTGCGCGGTGTGAGGCCCGCCGCGCTAGCCCTTCTTGATCTCCTTCGCCCACGAGTCGCGCAGGCCGACAATCCGGTTGAACACGAGCCGGCCCGGCCGGCTATCCTCGGGCTCCGCATAGAAGTAACCCACTCGCTCGAACTGAAAGCGGCTCCCCACGGGATGCGCCGCCACGCTCGGCTCCACCTTGGCGTTCGGAATCACCACCAGCGACTCGGGATTGAGCGTGCTGATGAAGTCCTCACCCTCCGGCACGTCGTCCGGATTGGGCGCCGAGAAGAGGCGGTCGTAGAGCCGCACCTCGCAGGTGAGGGCCTGGGCGGCGGACACCCAGTGAATCGTGCCCTTCACCTTCCGATCGCTGTTCGCGCCGCCGCTCTTGGTCTCGGGGTCGTAGGTGCAGCGCAGCTCGGTGATGTTGCCCGCCGCGTCCTTCACGACGTCCTCGCACTTGATGATGTAGCCGAAGCGCAGCCGCACCTCGTTCCCCGGCGAGAGCCGGAAGAACTTCTTCGGCGGGTTCTCCATAAAGTCGTCGGCATCAATGAAGAGCTCGCGCGAGAACGGCACCTGCCGCGTGCCCGTCTTGGGCACGTCGTGCGGGTAGTCCTGCGCCTCGAGCATCTCCACCTGGCCGTCCGGATAGTTCGTCAGCACGACCTTGAGCGGCTTGAGCACGGCCAGCACGCGCGGCACTTCCATATTGAGGTCGTTCCGCACCGCGTGCTCGAAGATCGAGATCTCCACGCGCGCGTCCTTGCGTGCCACGCCGATCGTCTCGGCGAACGTCCGGATGGCCTCGGGCCGCACACCGCGGCGCCGCAGGCCGGCGATGGTCGGCATCCGCGGGTCGTCCCACCCGCTGACGTGCCCCTCGTTGACCAATCGCAGCAGCTTGCGCTTGGAGAGCACGGTGTAGTCGAGCTCGAGCCGCGCGAACTCAATCTGCGTCGGCGGGTTCGTGAAGCCGGCCTCGGCCACGAGCCAGTCGTAGATGTCGCGGTTGTCCTTGAACTCCAGCGTGCACAGCGAGCGCGTGATGCC
>CAYPYY010000150.1:0-5513 GCA_964414995.1 uncultured Gemmatimonas sp. | reverse complement strand
GTGAGCTTCTCGCGCTCGACTCCGAGCTCCTTCTCGATGATGTCCTTGACCTTCGCGGAATGGTCGGCCATTGAACGAAAACTCCGTGGGTGGTGGGACCGCTGAACGAAGACAGAAATATAACTGGCGGGTGCGCCCGTCACAGCGGGCGCACGGGGGTCAGGCCATCACCATTCCGCCGTCCACCGTCAGCACCTGTCCGGTGATGTAGGCGGCGTACTCGGAGGCCAGGAACGCGACCGCGCCGGCCACGTCCTGCGGCGTGCCAAAGCGGTCGAGCGGGATCTGCGACGACAGCGCCTTCACCTGCTCCGGCGTCATTGCGTCGGTCATATCGGTCTTGATGAAGCCCGGGGCGACGACGTTGCACAGGATGTTGCGGCTGGCGAGCTCGCGCGCGACGGACTTGCTGAGGCCGATCAGGCCGGCCTTGCTGGCCGCGTAGTTGGCCTGCCCCGCATTGCCCATCAGTCCGACCACCGACGCGATGTTGATGATCCGGCCCCAGCGCCGCTTCATCATCCCGCGCTGCGCGGCGCGGATGGCCACAAAGGCCGAACGCAGGTTCGTGTCGAGCACCGCGTTCCAGTCCTCATCCTTCATCCGCAACATCAGGTTGTCCTTGGTGATGCCGGCGTTGTTCACGAGAATGTCGAGCGAGCCGAAGGCATCCTCGACCGTCTGCACGAGCATCGTCACTTCGGCGGGATCGCGGATGTCGCAGGCGAATCCGCGGGCCTCGGTGAGCTCGGCGGCGACCTGCTCGGCCTTGGCGAGATCACGGCCCACGACCGCCACCCGGGCGCCGCAGGCCACAAGCGTCTCGGCGATCGAGCGGCCGATGCCGCGGGTGGAGCCAGTGACGAGAGCTACCTTGCCGGAGAGGTCGAGCTTCATTGAAATCTCTCTGAGGAACGAGGAGCGAGAGGGAGAAGCGAAGAGTGAAAAGCGAGGGGTGAAGGGTCGAAGGGACCGGGAGAAGGCAAATCGCCCCGGACCTTCTCGGCCCCGCGCTACATCGCGAGTACGGCCTCGACCTCGGCCACTGTCCCGCAGGTCATCGTTTTGCAGTCGGGGGCGAGGCGCTTCACGAGGCCGCTAAGCACGGCGCCTGGGCCGACTTCCACGAAGGTTGTGCCGGGAAAGCGGGCGGCGATATTGCGGACCACCTCAACCCAGCGGACCGGGGAGGTCAGCTGTTGGAGCAACAGCGTACGGGCGGTCGCGGCGTCGCCGACGGCTTCGCTGGTCACGTTGCTCCAGATGGGGACCACGGGGTCGCGCCACTGGGGCTGTCCGAGGGCCACGGCGAGACCGGCGGCCGCGGGCTGCATCAGGGGGCTGTGGAACGCACCGCTCACCTGGAGGCGCATCGCCTTCTTCGCCCCCGCTTCTTTGGCGATCTCCATCGCGCGTTCGACACCGGCGACTTCGCCAGAGATGACGACCTGCTCGAGGGCATTGTAGTTGGCCGGCACCACGACGCCTGCGCTGGCCGCGTCACGGCAGATCTCCTCGATCGTGCGTGACGGCGTACCGAGGATGGCGGCCATCGCGCCCGGCACCTGCTGCCCGGTCTCGAGCATCAGGCGGCCGCGCGTGCGCACCAGGCGCAGCGCATCTTCGAGGTTGAGGGCGCCCATCGCGTGATAGGCGGAGAACTCGCCGAGGGAGTGGCCCGACGCGCCGGTGACCTGGTCCTGCACCTTGGCTCGGATGACCGCCCACACGGCGGCCGAGTGCGTCAGGAGCGCGGGCTGGGCATTGTGCGTCAGCGTCAGCTCCTCCGCGGGGCCTTCGAACATCAGCTGCGAAAGCGGCGCGCCGAGCGCGGCATCGGCGCGGTCGAAGATTTCGCGTGCGGCCGGGAACGCCTCCGCCAGATCCTTCCCCATTCCCGGCTTCTGCGAGCCCTGACCTGGGAACAGGAGAATCATCAGAAGCGCACCACCATCGAGCCCCACGTGAAGCCGGCGCCGAAGGCCACGAACATCACGGTCGTGCCCTCCTTCACCACGCCCTGCTTCATCGCTTCGCTGAGGGCTATCGGAATGGACGCCGCCGACGTGTTGCCGTAGCGATCCACGTTCACGAACACCTTCTCCATCGGGATGTTTGCGTGCTTCGCGGTGGCCTCGATGATGCGGATGTTCGCCTGGTGCGGAATCATCACATCGATGTCGGAGGCCGAGAGCTTGGCGCCGTCGAGCGCGCGGTCCGAGGCATCGGCCATCGAGCGCACGGCGTTCTTGAAGACCTCACGGCCGGCCATCGTGATGAAGTGCGAGCCCTCGAGCAGGATCTCGTTGGTCATCGGCGCGTTGCCGGCGCCCTTCTCGCGCTGGAGCAGGTCGGCGAGGGTGCCGTCCGAGCGCATATACGCGCTCAGAATGCCGCGACCCTTGGTGGCCTTCTTGACGATGGTCGCACCGGAGCCATCGCCGAAGAGCACGCAGGTGTTGCGGTCCTTCCAGTTGATCACGCGGCTCAGCACTTCGCCACCGATCACAAGAATCGTCTCGTAGCTGCCCGTCGCGATGAGGCCCTCGGCAATCTGCACGCCGTAGAGCCAGCCCGAGCAGGCGGCGTCGATGTCGAACGCGACGGCGCGGGTGGCGCCCAGCGCGGCCTGGACTTCCACCGCCGTCGAGGGGAGGAGACGATCCGGGCTCGCGGTGCCGAGGATGATGGCGTCGAGTTCCGGCGCCGTGACGCCCGCCGCGGCCATTGCCTCGCGGGCGGCCTGCGCGGAGAGCGAGGTGAGATTCTCGCCCGGGCCCGCCACGTAGCGCTGTCGAATGCCCGTGCGCTCGCGGATCCACTCGTCATTCGTGTCCACGCCGATTGACGCGAACTCGTCGTTGTGGAAGGCACGCTTCGGCACCGCGTGGGCGGTCGCCGTGAGCATCGCGTACGGGCGCTTCACGCGTGCACCCGATCGCCGATGTGGCCGCTCATCCCGGACTCGAAGGCGCGGATGCCGGCCTTGATGCCGTTCTTGATGGCTTCGGGGCTCGACTTGCCGTGACAGATGATGCTCACGCCCTTCACGCCGAGGAGCGGCGCGCCGCCGTACTTGGCGTAGTCGAGCGCGCCCATCGCGCCAGCCACCTGCTCCTTCGAGACGCCCGACTTCATCAGGATGCCGATGATCACCGGGGCGACGCTCTCGTAGAACTTGAGTAGCACGTTGCCCGTGAACCCGTCGCAGACGACGACGTCAATGGCGCCGCGGTCGCAGGCGCCCGCAGGGATATCACGTCCCTCGACGTTGCCGAGGAAGTTGAGCCCGCTCTGCAGGAGCAACTGGTGCGCCTCCTTGACGGCGGCGTTGCCCTTCTCCGGCTCCTCGCCCACGGAGAGCAGGCCGATGGCGGGCGTCGGACGCCCCAGGATGTCCTTGGCGTAGACGTGCCCGAGCTGGGCGAAGTTCACGAGTTCCTGCGGCGAGCAGTCCACGTTGGCGCCGGCATCGAGCACGACGACCGGCTGCTTTGCCGTCGGGAAGACGGTGCCGATTGCGGGGCGTTCGAGCCCCTCGTGCAACCTGAGCACAAAGACCGACGCGGCCATCTGCGCGCCAGTGTTGCCGGCGGAGACGAACGCGTCGGACTTGCCTTCCGCTTGCAAGCGCAGGCCGATGCTCATCGAGGACTTCGGCTTGCCGCGGATGGCGACCGACGGCTTGTCGGTCATCAGGATCACGTCGGGCGCGTCGATGATCTCGAAGCGCGCGGCAAGCGCCGCGACCTCCGGAGAGGCCGCGGCGAGTTGCTTCTCGAGCTCGGCGCGGACGACGGCTTCCTGTCCGACGAGCTGCAGGGTGTGCGTGGTGCCGAGTTCAGCGGCGGCGAGGAGGGCCGCCGCAATCGGCGTCTGGGGCGCGTGGTCGCCCCCCATCGCGTCCAGCGCGATGCGCGCCATACCTAGGCTTCGCGCGCCGCGACCCGCTGCTCACCCGCGTAGTACCCGCACTCCTCGCACACGTGGTGCGGACGCTTGCTGGCGCCGCACTTCGGGCAGGCCTGGATGTTGATCTTCGGCGCAGCCTTGTGGGTGTTGCGCGCGCGCTTCTTGCGCTTGGAGGTACGGCGCTTCGGGACGGCCATCGGAGTCTCTGTCTGCTAAAGAGTGATTCGTCGAAACTTCAGCCCTGCAGCACGGCCGGAAGGCAGGCGCAGGGTCCAGCGTTCAAGTCCGCGCCGCACGTTGGGCACAGTCCCTTGCAGTCGGGACGGCACAACGGCAGCCCGGAGGCATCCAGCAACCACTGCTCACGAATCGCCGGCCGCAGGTCGAGTGTCAGTCCCGCGTCTCCGAGGGAGTAGACATCCGGTTCGTCGGCGTTCTCGTCGTCGGCGTCGGCAAAGAGCAGGTGCGCTTCGTTCTGCACCACGAACTCCACCGTCGCGAGGCAGCGACGACATTCTCCCGCTGCGGTGCCGCGGAAGCCACCGCTGAAGTAGAACCGTCCCGCCCCCGCCCCGCTCAGCCGCCCGGTGACCCGGACTGCCTGCACGGGACGCACATCGCCCTCCATCCACACCGCGTCGTCCGAGGGGAGATCCGCATCAACTTGGACCGCCCCCTGCGCGAGGGTGCGAATGGAGAACGAAAGCATAGCTGAGAAAACTAACCCCAGCCGAGGGCTGGGGTCAAGTTGGCAACGCGAGGTAAATCGCTGTTGGAGTACGACTTACCCGCGCCCTAGAGCGCGTCCGCCTCGGCGAAGAAGAAGCGGCTCTCGCGCACCGCATTCTCGTCCGAGTCCGAGGCGTGAATGGCGTTCTTGCCCTTGGACTCCGCGTAGAGCTTCCGCACCGTGCCAGCGGCGGCCTCGGCCGGGTCCGTGGCGCCGATCGCCTCGCGCAGCGCGTGCACCGCGTTGTCCTTCTGCACGATGAACGGCATACACGGGGCCGAGCTCATAAACTCGACGAGTTCGCCGTAGAAAGGGCGGCCGCGGTGGACCGCGTAAAACTCCTCGGCCTGCTTCTTCGAGAGCTGGAGCACGCGCGCGGCCTTGAGGACAAAGCCCTGGGCCTCGAGGTGCGCGATGATCTTGCCCGCCTTGCCTGCGTTGAAGGCGTCGGGCTTGATGATGCTGAACGTATAGTTGAGAGCCATTGCAAGTCGATGTGTGAGGGGCCGGCCCCGAGCGGAACCGGCCCAGATGCGTGCTACTTGAGACGGGCCTTGATGAGGTCCACGAAATCCATCGGGCGCTTGGCGACGCCCATTCCTGCAGCGGCAAACGCCTCGATCTTCTCGGCGGCGGTGCCCGCGGAGCCCGAGATGATGGCACCAGCGTGCCCCATCCGGCGGCCCGGCGGCGCCGTCTGACCGGCGATGAAGCCGACGACCGGCTTCGTCATATGCTCCTTCACGAACTGCGCGGCCTCCTGCTCGTCCGTGCCCCCGATCTCGCCCATCATCGCCACGGCCTTGGTGTTCGGATCCTTCTCGAACGCCGCGAGGCAGTCAATGAAGTTGGTGCCGTTGATCGGGTCGCC
>CAYPYY010000149.1:0-5555 GCA_964414995.1 uncultured Gemmatimonas sp. | reverse complement strand
CAACCGCTGACTTGGCTCCCGGGCCTCATGCCCCAAGACGATTGGGTCTGAGGGGTCTCCTGCTCACCTCGGCAAACACCGAGGCAGGGTCCCGTGTGCCCGCCGCCCGCGAAACGCAGGCAAATTTCCGATTGACAGCCCGTGCCGAGCCATCCTAGTCGTGACCGTGCAGGAAAAAGCCGGAATGGGAACGAGTCCACAACCCAAAATCGCCAACGAAGCCGAGTCTACCGCCCCCCCCATGCTACGTCCGATAAATTCTATTCCCGGCGGAAATGCTCTGGACTATGCGCGGTTCCGCGCGCTGTCGCCACCATCGGTTGGGTCATTGCAGGAGTCGCAGCATTGTTGCTCCTAGCAGGCCTGAGTTCCGCAGGTTCGCAGGGAGCGCTAATCGCGCTCGTCCCGTCTGCGGTATTCTTTGCGGTTGGCATCCTGCTCGTCAGTTCCGCGCAGCTCACTCGCGCTTCAGTCGACTCTGCTGACCACACGGGCGAGATTCTTGCCCTGTTGCGGAGGTTGGCCCAGGAGCAGGGAAGGCCGAAGCCATGAAAAAGTGGGTTCTCCTTGTATGCGTGGTTCTCGCTGCAGGGACCGCAGGGTTCTACGGCTGGCGCTTCTACACCTCGCCGGAATACTCGCTGATGCGGATCCAGAAGTCCGCCGAGGAGCACGACATCACGAGCTTCGAGCATTACGTCGACGTCGAGGGTGTCGTGGTGCGACTTCTCGGCGAGCTCCCTAGTGTCTTCAGCGCACACGAGGCGGGGAAGTTGGTCGGTGAGGGGGTGGTGCGCCTGTTCGAAGAGTTCGCGAAAGAGACAATCGTCAGGTCGGCTAGGACTGCGGTCGCGACTTTCATCGAGCGTGGGCACATCGACCGCGAACTGACCGACGACGGAGTATTCGCGAAGTTCGCGAAAGAAGTACAGATCGACGACATCGACTTCGTTCGGCTCAAGGAGGTCAAGCAGGAAGGAAAGATCGCCTACGTGACCGTGATCGCCTACGTCGGCACCTACGACGGCGAGATCAACGCAACCTTTATGATGCGAGACAAGGGATTCTACTGGCAGATCGCGGAACTGAGCGATCTCGACTCGCTCGTAGCACAAGTGGGTGCACTGGCTACTTCTTTCCCCTATCGGAGGTTGTCGGGCACGATCCAGGAGATCACAAAACGAATAGCGGAAACGCCTGGGGAATACTTCAGCCGTCCCGAGCGTGCGCTCGGGATAGCCTTGGAGGCTGGAGAGTTCTCTTCGGCATTCGCCGTTGAGCTTGCGAGAAAGATACGAGGTCCGAGAGCTGCTGCTCTCATGCTGGAGTGGATACCGCATCACGGCAGGGGCCGGTCCTTCAGCTCAACGCCGTTCTGGCGACAACTATTCTTGAGCGTATCGGACACTCTCGATTCATCCGCCATGCCGCCGGGCATTTTTCGCGGGTCGCTGAAGAATGTCGTGAGCATGTGGGCGGAATCGTATGCCCAGCAGCGAGAGATTACGAAAGCGATTAATACGATTGAAGAATATAGGAATCACGCCAACCTTGGCCCCAAGGATTACTCCGAACTGGTTCTGCGGGTACTGAGAACTCATCTCATCGAGGGAGGAGAGCTTCCAAGCGGCGATGCGGACTCTTTGCGATCTTATCTCGAGCCCTCGCATCAGGAGATCGCAGACGCACTTATCAGGGCGGCTGGGGGCGATGCGTTTCGAGCAGCGCATTACCTTTCTGAGGCTGACGCTCCGTCAGAGTCACCCTTTTGGCGGAGTTCCTATTGGAGGGACATTGGCTACCTGTCAGGGAAGTCGATTGCTCTCGACGACGTCGTACGAGTTGCAGAGAGCGCAGATGACGCGGAGGCATTTCTTCAAGGTCTGGTGTTAGGTGGTGGTTTCAATGGCCGTCGCACTTTCCTGAACGAGCTTCTCTTGCTGAAGCACCCTGATATCGCGAAGGTTGCCTACCAAGAATGGGTAATTGCGCTCACGGCGGCAGGAATCTCTCCGGCCGAACTTGAGAACCTACTCATGGCAAGATTCGGCAGGAATCTTCGGGACGGATTTGGCGATAGTGCACTCCAGCTTGATGTCCTAAGGCGAATGGCGATCCAAAACCCGAAAGGGCTTGAAGCCTTGGCCACAGCCTCGGCTCTCAGCGGCACTCTTGCATCAGAGCACTTGTCCGAAGCCCTCGCATTCCACCCGTCAGCAAGCTTCGCGTCACGGATGGAGATGTGCCGAGGCGCAATTGAGGGTTGTTACCGGCTGTATTGCCTCCAGAACCTTTTTATCGAATTTGCCGGACAACGTCAGATTGACAAGCCTTTAATGTGGCCGCCCGATTGGCTGGAGCTCACTCCGTATGCAGGTCGGAAGTTCGGTAGTCCGCGCAGGGAAGCCTTTGAGTATCTGCTGCTAGCTGCTGTCGCCGGCTCTGGCGCTGACGAGAAGAGGGAGGGCAAGCTCGCCACTGAAATCATGGATGCAGCGGAGAGAATCTCCATGCAGCAAGAGGCGACTTTTGCTACGGCCCAGCTCTGGTGCGCCAATCGAGATGCCCATGCAAGCGCTGGCTCCAAGCTTGCGGCGAGCTCCGACTCTCTGACGATTCTTTCTCTTGCGCACAGGACTGCCTCTTCGCAGTCGAGGCTCAACGAACCGAGAGGTATCGCATTGGACGTCGCGGGCAATCTGTATGTCGCCGATACGAAGAACAATCGTGTTGTGAAGTTCGGCCCTGAAGCTGAGTTCATCACGGCTTGGGGTAAGCAGGGAAACCGCGATGGCGAATTCAATGACCCCTGCGACGTGGCTGTGACCCGAGACGGCGACGTCCTCGTCTTGGACACTTGGAACCATCGGGTGCAGGTCTTCGACGCCGATGGCGTACTAAAGAAAATCATCCAGCCTGTGGGCGAGAATTCGATGTGGGGGCCTCGCGGTATCGCAGTATCCCCGGATGGTGCCAGTATTGTCGTTGCCGACACGGGTTCGAAGCGCGTTGTCATCTTCGATCATGAAGGCCGCGTGAGGCAGAGCTGGGGACTGGAAGGAAGCACGCCGGGTAGGTTCATCGAACCCGTAGGGGTGGTTTGGACGGAAGACAATGAGATCGTCGTCGCCGACACGGGAAATCGACGGATTCAGGTTTTCGCTCCCTCAGGCAAGTACCTAAGGCAGATGCTCGTCTCAGGCTGGGCGGAGTACTACACGGAACCGTACCTCGCCACCGCAGGTTCACGGATCTGGGCGACTGATTCCTATGCAGGAATGATCCTCGCGAATCGTGGGAATCAAGTCGTGCCGGAAGTGGCTTCATTCGGTTCGGAACTCGGTACCTTGAGAAAACCCGTTGGCCTCGCTGTGAACGATAAGTTTCTCTATGTTTCAGACCGGGAACGAAACCAAGTTCTGAGAGTCCGTTTGCTTTCCGGATCGACCCCTGGAAAAGCTGATCGAGCCGTGGATGGCAGTGAATCCGTCGACAATTTGCCCAAGCAAGTCAACGACGGTAAGTAACTTTCGAGAAGCATCGACAGACTGCCACTAGAGCGCCCCTCGTTGGATCGACAGGAGCGTTAGACGAGTACTGTAGCGAAGCCGATGAAGAAGTGGACCCCAGTTGTAGTCCTCTTGATTGTCGCAGCGGCCGCAGCAATCTACGGCTGGCGCTTCTACACGTCGCCGGAATACTCACTGATGCGGATCCAGAGATCTGTCGAGGAGCACGACATCACCAGCTTCGAGCACTACGTCGACGTCGAGGGCGTCGTGCTGCGACTGCTCGCCGAGCTTCCGGGCGTATTCAGCGGTCACGAGGCGGCAAAGCTGGTTGGCGAGGGAGCGCTTCGCCTGTTCGAGGAGTTCGCGAAGGAAACGATCGTGCGCTCTGTAAAGACCGCCGTCGCAACGTTCATCGAGCGCGGGCACCTCGACCGCGAACTGACCGACGACGGCGTCCTCGCGAAGTTCGCCAAGGAAGTCCAGATCGACAACATCGATTTCGTAAGGCTCAAAGGCATCAGGCAGGAAGGAAAGATCGCCTACGTGAGCGTGGTGCTCCACATCGGCACCTACAACGGAGAGGTCGATGCGACCTTTATGATGCGCGACAAGGGGAGCTATTGGCAGATAGCCGAACTGCGATTGCGTGAATTCGTCGATCAGATCGAGCTTCTCAGGCGACGCTATTTCCATACAAACGTTCCCGCAGCGGTGAACCTCGTACTCGAGCGCGTCGCCGCCGACCCCCGCTACCTGGACCCAAAGGATATCGCGAAGGTCAAGTTCGCGCTGGCGCGCTTCCTGGCGACTCGAGGGAAGAAATCCGAAGCAAGAAAGGTTCTGGCGAGTATCACTCCGCGCTGCGAGGAATTGTTCAACGAGGGACGATGGAGTGCTCCGGCATGGTGCGAGGGCGAGTACGTCATCCTGGCGAGCGTCCTCGACGGAAGCGAAGCCGCTGCGGCACGATGGCAAGAGGCCCTTGGGAACGTTCAAGCGAAGGAGCTTTTTCATGCTGACGTTCTCGAAAGCGTATGGGGCGCCTTGAGTGGCGATGAGATTCTTCGTGCTACGGACAGGATTCAATACAAGGAATATCGTTTAGCGGCACTGCTCTCCATAGTTCGATTCCTCAGAATGAGGCACGACGAAGCGACCGCGGCCGAAGCGGCAACCGAAGGGTGGAGGGTGTGGCGCGAACTCGAACCGGGGGACGAGAATTCCGTTTGCGAAGACGGCGTCGATCTCTGGTTTGAACTGTCGGAACTCGGCGACGCGGAGCATGCGGCCCGCGTGCTGTCGAGGATAGGGGATTTCCAGCTTCCCCATTACAATTCATGCCACGAATACCTGAAGCAGGTCCGTGCCGTCGTGGCGATCATCGCCGGAGGGGATCCAGCGACCGTCATCAAAGGCACCTTCTTCGATGAGTTCTGGAGAGTTTACGGTGTCGCCCGCATGCTTTCCGAGAAGGAGCAATATGAGCATGCGATCGCTGCCGCGAATATTGCAGTACAGTTGATTAACGATGCGAGTTCGCTACGCACACTGATGACTTTCGCGCGATGGAATCTCCGCTCCGATGAACTCGAGAAGCGTATACGCGATAGCTTAGCAGACAGCTCTTTCAAAGACGCGCTTGATTTCGAGAACCGTTACGTTGCGTTCGACCTCGAAGGCCTCCGGCAAGTTGGCGCACCTCGCGACCTCGATTGGCTGAACGTTGGCCGAGAATGGGCCGATCAAGGGGAATACGCTGCCGCTCTCGATGTGTTGCGGTTCGGAAACGGTGATAGGCAGCGTGATGCACTTCTTGACGTCGTTCAGTCCGGGTTGCGGCTCGCGAGTGACGAAAGTAAGGAGCGAGCGTTTGCCAGCAAACTGTCCTCCTTCTTGGGCATTCCTTCGCCGTAGTGTACCCCGCTTCATGTTCTGCAGGCCGCGACATGGTTTGGACGGGCAGGTTGGCAGGATCTAAAGCATTCTGGTGGAGGGCTGACGAGGACACCCATCTCCTGCAGCGAGCCGACGGAGAAGGGGGCT
>CAYPYY010000148.1:0-5592 GCA_964414995.1 uncultured Gemmatimonas sp. | reverse complement strand
TCCGCGAGACGGGGCGGGTGGCGCAGGGCGTGCGGCTCAAGGACCTCGAGATGGGGGATGTGGTCGCGGCGATTGCGCGCGTGGTGTCGGATGATGAGAAGGACGGCGAGGGCGAGGCCGGTGGGCCGGATGAGCAGATTGAGTTGGGGGCGGGGGAGTAGAAGTCGCGTGAGCAGGTGAAGCGAGACCGTGGCGGTATGTCAGTGAGTTGAAAGCGGCGCCCACGTGGCGCAAACTAGGCGCCAACGAGGACCGCGCCGGTGATGCACGGGGCTCGGCTTTCGCGCCCCGGTGGAGTACGAGGAGCAGGTGTGCAGGGCAGGCTAACTCAGGTCTCCACGGGAGTGGGTGAACTCCACTTTTGGTCAATGAAAGTTCGCTGCGCAAGGCTTGTCGATACGCTAGGCAATCCGGTAACCAGTTCTTCGTGGTTAACTGTAGGCCGGACGTACCACGCCCTCTCTGTCATCCTCGATACACATGGGAGATGGTGTGTGCGATTGAACACAGATTCTCAACGAGGCGTCGGCCTGTTCCCTCTCGAGCAGTTTGATGTAGTCAGTCAGAAGATTCCGCCGAACTGGGTCGTGTCGTGGAACGCACTGGGCGTATTCGAACTCACTACTATGTCTTGGACGGACCCTCGATACTGGGAACGGTATTTTGATGGGGATCCGGATGCTGAGCGCACGTTTCAGCGCGAGATGATTGAGATTGTGGCCGCCGATCCCTAGTTGGAGTGCGCCAAGATCAGAATTCGTATCGGCCCGGGCTTGCCGGAAGACTATTCCTTCAGTTTGAGCGCGAGTTGCTCCGGGCCTGGCACTGCCGGTACGAGGCCTCCACTCGCCATTGGTTCCTTCCGCTCAGAGGTTCGCTGAATGGGGCTTTCAACGGGTGAGTCGTGGCCGGTGTGGTCTCGGTGCTTCTCTGGAGCCGCCGTTGAGACGTTCAGCTATCTGATTCCTAAGGGGTTTGCCCCGACCCGCGTTGAGCCTTACCTCGTGGTGTATCGGTTTGGTGAGACCTATTTGCGGGTTTTTCTCGGTCGGCGGTCGCGGGCAGTCGCGATGGAAATCGTACGGCGAGGCCAGAAATACCACACTTCCACGATTATTCGTGCTGCGGATCGCGAGGCTGCGCTCGCGTATCAAGAGTATATCCCACAGGATGAGGCCGGGGTGTGGGAGGGACTCGCAGGCCTAAAGCAAATCTTGATGAGGTTCGGCGAGCGTGCATTGAAAGACGACCCCATGTTCTACAGCGAACTCGACCGGAGGAGGAAAGAGTGGGCTGTAGAGTATGAATGGGAGGTGCGCGCTGAGCAGTTGCGTCCGAGGGCGAGGGAGGCGTTGCGCCTTCATCGATACGAGGCTGCGGTAGAGCACTTCGAAGATTTTCGCGAGAGCCTCACGGTGGCTGAGGAGGAACAGTTCGAGTACGCGAAGCGCCAGGCTGCAGAACGACCGTGGGTCGTGAGAGCTCATTCCGGAATCGCAAAACTCTTACGGCGCCTGCGGCGGCGCGTGAGGGACAGGTGGCTCCTCTACCTCGCTACGCGAAGGTGGCTCAGTGACGCGGAGTGAGGTGCGGATTGCCTCGGCACTTCCTCACGAAGGGGCGCGCGATGGAGAATGACGCGACGCCGCGCGACATTCACGCCGAATAGCTGGATTTCAGATCACCTGACAAGCACAAACTGCGCTCGGCGGCTAGGCGTATGTGAGTGCGCGCCACGAAACTGTCGCAAGCCGCGTCATTCAGGCCCGAAAGTGATGAACGGCGAGATCTGTGCCGCCGACACGCAAACCTCGGCCCGCTGTGAGGACGCCTAACAACGCTATGGGCCCTCGCACCGTCCAATTTGCCATTCGCCCCAATGAATACTAGGCAACTCCAATGCGAGTACTCGTAGCTACTTCAATGCATCCGCCATTCGCGGCGCTTCCAGCGACGAGGCCTCAACGCTGGTTGGGAACGACGCTAGAATGGGAGTCAACCGCGATACCCACGACAGTCCTTCTTGGATTTCTCTCTGGGGAAGCGGCGGCTGAAAGACTCTACCTGCTTGGGAGGCGCTATGCCTTGGCCGAAGCGCGCTGTGATGGCGACACAAGCAGTTCAGGCTCATTCGTCGAGTTTTTTGTCGTGGAGGAGCGTAACGGGATTATCGGGCACACACATAGGCTCCTTCAGCAAACGAACGTGACGTTTGTGGATGAGTTTGGGGAGGAGGAGGAAGACGCTGTAGTCGCAACCTCGGTGAAGAACGCTTCCTCCCTTTGGTTGGCATCACCACCGTCGTGGAAGGTCTCTGGGGCAATGTGGCCCACGTACAATGGGCTCCCAATGCGCTTCATCGGGCAGATCGCACTCGACGAATCCGACGTTGCGCGAAGCCACTTCTCGTGGGGTTTTGACGTATTCTTGTTTGATGCGTGGCGTGCCGATCGCCGGATCTACAAGATCGTACAGCAGCAGCTTGACCTTCAGACAGCCGAGGAGCACTATCGGGACGAGCAAATTCGCGAACGTCGGCTGGCGCGTGGTCGACGTCGGCCGGGAGGGTAGTCAGCGGAACCGAGCTGCTCAGGCAAAAGGTTGTCGAGCTGCTCGTTCTTCAGTCACGACGCAACCGTCCGCTTGCGGCGCTCGCGCGTGTTCGGTCAGGCGAGCGGAACCTAGCCAGTCACGTCCGCGTCTTCGCGCTCGCCACCACGCCTGCCGTCACGGCCGAGCGATCGCAGGTCGTACGAATCCACTCGCTGCTCTCCGGGTGACTGATACTCATAGGCGTTTCCCCAGGGATCCAACGGCACTTCCTTAATGGGTGTCGCCGGCTGAAAGCTGGATTCGTCTCGCAGGTGCGGATCAAGTAGCGTCTCAGTGCGCTACGCCAATCCCAGAAGGCCGACGGAGGGTGAAGCGACGCAGGCCCAGTTCGCCGTCGACGGCGAACTCGCACAGAGTTCGCGGGCCTAAATTTCGGTGCGCATCGCGACCGCAGTTCACGCACTGCGGACTCGCGTTATCCGGTTCAGCGCCGAATCAAAGAACACGGAGAGGGTCAACCGGACTCTCCGGGCCGATTCACTCCTCGCGGCCACTCCAGCTCGGACGAATCGACAAACGCGACGTTCGTCAATCCAGCCCGCACGATCACGTCACGCGCTCGCGAACTGACTAAGACGTACTTCGGATACTCCGAGACCGAAAAGAAGTCGGACCCGTCATAAGTTGCCTCGTCAACCTGGATCCCGTGCTCAAAGGCAGAGTGCTCGACCAACCCGCAAGAATCGCAGTAGAACACTTCGAC
The DNA here is from genome assembly GCA_964414995.1 of uncultured Gemmatimonas sp. Lineage (GTDB taxonomy): Bacteria > Gemmatimonadota > Gemmatimonadetes > Gemmatimonadales > Gemmatimonadaceae > Pseudogemmatithrix. The sequence continues at coordinate 2,276 of CAYPYY010000148.1, read as the reverse complement.
AATGCCGGAGTCCTTGCGAGCGGGACCGCCTCTCCCGCGCACAACCAACTCCCAAAGCGCGGGTAGAGCTGACGTGCCACGCGCGCGGGCCGGCCCCTCAACGCGCGCTGCTTTGACCTCAAAGCCTGTAAGACGGGCACCGCGCAGCACATCCAAAGCGCGATCGGTGATTACAATGTCACTCAGCATTGTCCGAGAGAAGTCAACCGCAATCGGCGAGAGCACGTCGAGGCACAGGGCCGTGAGGCGTTGGCCGGCTCGTTGGTGACCCGGGTCTTTTGCACACGAAATTGATTCCCAATCATTCGTATCGGCGCATTCAACGAACTTGTGCTCGCGCCCGACTTGAAGCAGATAGAAGTTCATCGTCTGAATCTATATCCCAAAATCGCGGCGCATTCGCGCTAGCTGGTTAAGGATCTGCGTCCGACTTGGGTCAGAATTTGCCCGGAAAAACGCATCCCACACTCCGTTCCAGTCACGTCCGGATTTGGTATGGATTCCATCTGGGAGCAGTCGGTGGCGTGCCCGAGTCAACGGTATGGTGTAGTCGTTAATGTTGAGGCCGGCACGCTTGAAGTACTGTGAAAATCGCTTGGCCTGAGGTAGCAGATGATGGACCTCGATCATCATCCGCCTTGCGGTGACCGCAATGCCCAGTGCGGCGGCACCCGCTAACTTGGTTTGAGGCAGCGCCTGCGAGGCCAGTAACAGCGCTTCAACGGTCGCGTTGGCGGCACTCACCGTCGGTTGCGCGGCCGCCCCGAGTAGCAGGAAGACCGCCTGCCCGTCCCCACCGCAGAACCCGCAGGCCCCGCGCCCGGTCGCGCTCAGGAAGTTCGTCGAGGCGTCGGCGCGGCTGAAGTCTTGGGGGTGAATGAACGTCGGCGGGAGGCGGCCGCCGGGAACGTTCGCGCAGTAGACCGCGGCCCGGACCCGCCCGTCGATGACGTGGAACTCGATCGTCAGCTCGCAGTCCGGCGCCAGCCCGCTGGGGTCCGCGTAGTTGACCGGGTCCCCCTCCACGAACAGGTACGGGTTCTCCACGGCCCCGCTCCTCCCACCGGCTCCCCGTGCGGCGTGTACTCGGACGTCGCCGCCACCGTCCCGTCCGCCCGCACCAGCCCGATCACGTTCCCCTGCGCGTCCTGCACGTAGAAGTACTGCACGCCCCCGCGCTGCATCCCGTGCGGCCGGTCCGTGCCCGGGTAGTACGTGTACGCCGCCCGCACCGCCCCCGCCGCGCTCAGCTCCAGCGCCACCTGTCCCGCGTGCAGCACGTAGCGCGTCGTGTCCCCCCCCCGACCGTCCGCCGCACCCGCTGCCCGAACCCGTCGTAGCCGTAGGTCGTCGTCGCCCCGTGCGCGTGAGCACGTTCCCCTCGGCGCGAGGCTGTGACGCGGGCCAGTGCGCGTGCTACAATGAAGGAATGAACCGTCGAGCGCTGGCTCACCTCCTCATCGCGGCCGTTTCCGTTCCGGCCCACCTCGCGGCGCAGCAACCGCGCGCCGCCCGGCCGCTGCCGGCGCACAACGCCGAGCTCGAAGAGCCGTGGTCGGGTCCGCTGCAGGTCGTGGAGCTCCGCAACGGCGACATCGTGGTGCACGACAGCCGCGAGAAGCGCCTGGTCGTGGCGTCGTTCCGCACACAGGAGCAGGCTGAGGCCGCGAAGGAAGGCAGCGGCCCGACGGAGTTCCGCAGCGTGATCGGGATGTGGCGGATGCCCGGCGACTCGGTGCAGGTGATGGACCTGATGCAGCAGCGGATGCTGGTGCTCGATCCCACCGGGCGCGCGAAGCGCACGATGCCGTTGCCGGGCGCGGGCGATCCGATGGCGCTGATGCGCTCGCCGATGACGCGGGCGATGGACGCGCGCGGACGCTGGTACGGCGAGGGTCGCGATATGCGATTCGAGGGTGGTCGCATCTCGTTCGGCGACTCGGTGGTCATCGTGCGCACGGACCCGGGCACGCGCCGCGCGGACTCGCTGGCGCGGATGCTCAACATCGTGAAGCCCCCGCAGATCTCGCAGCAGGCAATGCGGATCGAGGCGCCGGGCTATCCGAAGTACGACACCTGGGGCGTGTTCCCCGACGGGCGCGTGATCGTCGTGCGCGCCGAGGGCTACGTACCGGAGATTGTCGGCGTGAATGGGCAGGCGCGGCGCGCCGCGGCGCTGCCGTATCCGCGACTGCCGGTGACGGCAGCGGACCGCCGGCAAATGATGGACTCGATGAAGCGGGCGATGGACGAGGGAATGCGGCAGGCCGCCGGGA
>CAYPYY010000147.1:0-5736 GCA_964414995.1 uncultured Gemmatimonas sp. | reverse complement strand
TCGAGGAGAGACCGTGGGATTCGATGTCGGCTCGGGTATGGGCGTGGAGGGATTCCGCGGCCCGGGAGAGGACGACGTAGAGTTTGAGGGCGGTTGGGGTGGGGTCGGTGAGCATCTTAGTATTAAGCTAATTAAGTCCTAGCCGCGGCGCCGCTGGTTCGCCGAATGTGCGGACGCCAGGTGCAAGATGCGGCTTACGTGGTTCCCCGCGCGGCGAGTAGAATCTGGGCTTCCCCCAACCGAGGATTGCAGATGGCTGGAGCGCGCTTCGAGTCCGTTCCGGTGGACTTCGACTTCCTACTGCGGAACTACTCCCTCCTTGAGATTGCCTGGTACCAGCGCGGTTACGCCTGGGGCCAACGTGATATCGACTCGTTCGTGAGTGACGTCGGCAAGATGTCGCGTCGTGACAACAGGCATTTCTTCGGCAGTATCATCGGTGTAGTCAACAACTCAGCCCGAGGCCCACTACTGGAGCTGGTTGACGGCCAGCAGCGATGCACCACGATATTCCTTGCGCTCGCCGCCTGCGCGCACGCGTTCTCCAACGTCGCGAAGAAGACTGCGAAGTCAGATGAAACGCTTGCGGGTGAGGCCAAACAGGAGGCAGCTGAGCTCTGGGAAGATCTGTCGCAGCGGCGCCGAGTTGGGTCTCCAAAGCTGCAGCTGTCTCGCGAAGATAGAGATGCACTCTCGGGAATCTTCGAGGACGAGCGTGCGCATGCTAGAAGTCCGGTGTCGGCAGCATATCGCCGGCTTCGTCGCGAGCTAGTGTCTCGGCCCATACTCGCTAACACAACATCGTCGTGGAGGCAGAAGCTCGACGAAGTCAGGGTCCTTCGGGACCACCTTCGCTCGGGCACTGAGTTCATCCTGATCACGTCGAGCCGGGACGCAGACATATACGTCCTCTTCGAGTCGCTCAACACCCGTGGAAAGGATTTGACGCACGCAGAGCTCTTGCGCACAAGAACGATGTCTCTCGTTTCCAAGCACCAGCATGAGGCCGAGTCGCTGAGCGAAGCATGGTCCACCATTGTGGACCTCGATCGCGGCAAGAACAATGAGAATCGCGGTAGGCAGTTCCTGCAGGACTTCTACAACTCACACGCTGGAGAGCGCGCTAGCGAACACGCGCTGTTGAAGGAGTGCACGGTCCAGTTCTTCGACTACGAAGGACAGGTCTCTCTGACGGTGGCTCGCGGCATCCGTGATATCGTGCGACGCATGTCCGATGCAGTCAGGTATCTCGAAACGTGGCGTCGACCCACCGGACCCGAGTGGCCGTATTCGGATGCAAGGTCGAAGAAGTGGGTTCGGGATCGCCATGCCCGCTTGCTGTCTGTGCTCGGTCATCGGGCTGCGACACCGTTGATTCTCGCGGCTCGCGAATGCCTCGACGAGAAGCAGTTCTCCAAACTGATTACCGACATTGAGCTCGCTGCATTTCGATACGAGGTTTGCAAGGGTGAGCCCAACAAACTTTCAAACTTCTACATCAGAATGAGCAAGACCGTGCGTGACCAGGCGGCGGACTTCGACCTCGAGAAGTTCAAGACTGACCTCTGGGAACTGGTGCTCGGTGAGGCCGGTGACGACGACTTTGGCCGTGCGATCGAGACGCGCCTTCGGTACGTGCCAGGGAACACACGGGTCAATCGACGCGTCCTCCACTTCCTGACGACGCTCGATCAGTTCGACCGGAATTCAGGCAGGTTTGAGATGAACACGATTTACGCGCAGGACCTTACGGACCTGGAACACATCGCTCCGCAGAGCACAAGGGTCGGCCCATTCGCGTCAGAAGAGTACAAGCATTCGATCGGAAACATTACATTCTGGGGGTCCTATCCCAATCGGGCAGCCCAGGACGACAGTTTTGAGTTGAAGCGATCCGCATACCTCGGCTGCAATGTAAAGATGACCAGGAAGCTGGCGGCGCTCACTGAGTGGACCCCAGACGCGATGCGCGAGCGCGCGGCGGGCTTGGCAGCAGATGCGGTAAGACTATGGAGTTTCGCGACGACCATGGTGTGATCGACCCAGGACTATTCATTCTGGTCGTGTCCCGTTGAACCGAACCAGTACAGATGACCATGAACTCGAGCTCACACGTGGTTAGAGTTGCTGAGCTATTCGCAGGAGTCGGGGGATTTAGGCTCGGACTGGAACGGGCGTCCCGAGGCTTTGTCACGACGTTCAGTAGCCAGTGGGAACCACCTGGTTCGCCTCGGCGCCAGTTCGCATCGCGATGCTACATCGAGCGCTTCGGAGCCAGTGGTCACTCCAATGAAGACATCGCCGAGGTGCTCGACCAGATTCATCGCCGGAAGCGGCCTCTGCCGGATATCGATCTTGTGTGCGGCGGGTTCCCGTGTCAGGACTATTCAGTTGCTAAGCCGCTCAGCCAGGCCGCGGGGCTAGTCGGGAAGAAGGGCGTCCTCTGGTGGCAGATTCACCGCTTGCTGAAGTTGCTCAAGGACAGGCGACGCCCAGCCGAATGGGTATTTCTCGAGAACGTCGACAGGTTGCTGAACTCTCCCGCAAGCCAGCGCGGACGTGACTTCGCGATCATGATTGCGAGTCTCTGCGACTTGGGCTACGAGGTCGAGTGGCGCGTGATTAACGCAGCGGACTATGGTTTTCCGCAACGTCGACGTCGAGTCTTCATCATCGCGCGGCGTCAGCGCAAGTCGCGGAAGAATGGAATGGCCGTGGTGTACGAGTCTGGCGTGCTCGCTAGCTCATTGCCAGTTCACTCGGAGCACCGACTGGCGCTCGACGAACCCCATACGTTCGAACTGTCTGGCGAAATTCACGAGATTTCTGCCGAGTTCGGTCGAGGCGTGGAGAGAACAAGGTTCGGGAGCGCTGGCTTCGCTCGGTCTCACGGAGTGGGAGCAGCTCGCACTCGACTCGTGTGGACCTACAGTCCGAAGGCCGCTTTCGCCGGTCGGGCGAGTACTCTCGCCGACGTACTCCAGGGACAAGATGTCCCGGAAGAGTTCTATGTTGACGAGGCTGCACTGCCCAGGTGGCAGAAGGCCAAAGGGTCGAAGTCCGAGAAGCGTGTGCATAAGGCGAGTGGTTTCATCTACCATTATACGGAGGGCGCGCTTCCCTTCCCCGATCCATTGAACAAGCCGGCTCGGACTATCCTAACCTCCGAGGGTGGCTCGACGCCCAGCAGGTCAAAGCATATCGTTGCGGCCGAAGACGGTCGGTTTCGGCGGCTGACGCCCGTGGAGCTTGAAAGACTCAATGGATTTCCCGTAAATCACACCGATGTGGGAATGAGTGCCGCGCAGCGGGCATTCTGCATGGGCAACGCTCTCGTTGTTGGCTTGGTCGAGTCTATCGGCGTCGAGATTGCCGTGCGAGCAGGAATTGCGACGAAAGAGCGGCGGCGGCAACGCGCGGTATAGACTCACTGCACCTGCGTTGTTAGGTGGAGCGGGGCGGTCCATCGAGCATCCTTGCGGGAGCGACCGCCTCGGCGAACGGCGTATCACCACGAGGAGTTGAACTAGGACGCTCGTGCGCGGAGCGGTCTGAAGTTTAGAGGCGTGCTCGCCTCTCTCGGCCAGTTGGCGGGATCTCGCAGCGCCGCACATACCGCTGCTCGCGCAGCACGCTCAGTCGTGAACCAGCCGAGCTCGACATCTTCAACTTGCCCAGGCAGGTGTCGCTCGAAGTAAGCAGACCACCCTCGGTTGCTCGGCCAGACACATCCGTAGATGCGAATGAATTCGGCGTGCCACACCTTGTTGCCGAGGAGGACGGAGGTTCGGACTCCTGCGTACTTAATCCGCGATCCAGCGTAGCGCAGCCAGCGCATATGCTCTCCTCGAAGGTCATGGAAGCGTCGCGAGGCCCGGAATCGACTCGAAGGTAACACCAGCGACGCCAAAGATCAAGATCTCCGCAGTAGCACTGGGATTCCGCCGTGAGCAGCGATAATTCGGCTCAGGTAGTCTTGATTGAGCCAGAATGACTTCTTGACGACCTCGCCGACCATCGGGGCGCGCTCGGTGTCGTGCATGTTCCTTGCATGCGGACGAACATGGATAAATCTCGTCTCAGCAGCGCCCGGAAGAGTACGCGCCTCGCCGGCCTCAATACGCCTTACGTAGTCTCGCCACTCGACTTCAATTCCCCGCAGCTCCTCGTCGGTTGGAGACCAAAAAAACGCCGAGCCCCAGTACTGCTCTCCTCGCGCAGTCTTTCGAGTCCGCCTTACAAGCGGAACAATCAGAATGCGGTTCAGTTGCTGAAGGAGATCGCTTTCCTCCCAGTCGTCCTTCCAAACCTCCATGTGATCGAATCGCGGAAAGGACATCGCTTCGTACGGACGACCCGATGGCGACACCGGCACGACCTTGATCTCGATTCCTCGTTCTTTGAACTCGCGAATGAAGGCGCGGTCGTCAAGTACGCCTATCGCCCGGCGCACTAACAGAGCTGCCCCTGACTTCGAGGGGCTCAATGGAATTCGCACTGCTCTTGAGACCTCCGACAGCGTCATCCCGGTAAATGCCGAAAGCCGGTTGATGACGGCAGGCTCGAACTCAAGTGTGTTGCCTAGCTGTAGCGCGTCTCGCAGTGTGACAACCGGCCTATCTGAACGACGCTCTTGCTCATACAACCAGCTGGTCAGGGCCGGCTTGATTGCCCAGGCGCGAGGCTTCGCGCCTATCGAAGCGTTCCTCGGCTGCGACACAAGGCGGCCGCCACCTGCCCCCTTGGTTGCGGCGCCAAGCACGCGTCCATCTCCTTCAGATATCTCGTGTGCACGACCGGCCAGCACCTTGGCGTATACTGCCGTCCAATCGCTTTCGAGCTGAGGCAGCAGACCACTGGGCGGCGTCCAGAGCAATATCTCTTCCACGACAGTGTCAAGAGGATCGGCACCGGTGACGTGAAAGTAGAAGACGAAGAGAATCTTCTCGAGCTTTCGCCTCACGCTCGCCGTGGGCCAGGACTCCTCCACGAGGGCCCCGTAGTCAATCATCGTAACGCTTGTGCGCTCCTTTGCTCGAACTGCGCCTGTGGTGCGTTTGAGTGGTACGACCTTTAGCTCAATACCGGCGGCCGCAAAGTCCGGCCGCTGCTCGTTGCTCCGCGGCAGTCCGAACGCGCGCTCGACCAGCTGTCCAACGATGCCCTTGTCACCGATACTGCGTTCGCCGACGCGACCGGCGGCTGGCACGAGGTCGCGGAGCTTGCGCCCCCGCAGCGTCTTTGCGAAGGCGACAACTTCCTCCTGCCGAGCAGTGGAGCCCTGAAAGACCTGATATGAGATGTGAGTCATCCGCTTTCTCCTCCGACCCGGCCTCGAGCCTTCGCAAATGTGCACTCGAGCGCGCATTCAGGTCGATAGGCCCGACGGAAATCCGGGCCTACCGATTCATGTGACCGAACCGCATTGTTTAGCGCTGTTCTATCTCCGGAGAGACTCATGCGATCGCACCTACAATTATCGCTCGCTGTAGCGACGATTGGGCTGCTGAGCGTGCCGTTGCGACTCGCTCCCGCGCAGCAAGCTCCAGACTCTCGTCCGCAGCTCCTCGCCGCCCCCCGCACCCCCGGCGACACCACCCTCGCGGGCAAATCCATCCCCGACCTCCTCGTCGCCGCCCGAGTCCCCGGCCTCTCCCTCGCCATCATCGAGAATTTCCAGGTCGTCGCCACCGCCACCTACGGCACCGCCGACGTCGTCTCCAACCGCCCCGTCAC
>CAYPYY010000146.1:0-5820 GCA_964414995.1 uncultured Gemmatimonas sp. | reverse complement strand
CGTGGACGGCGCGGCGGACGCGGAGTTCGGGCTGGGTGTCCTTGCCGCGGATGGCGGCCATAATGCGGCTGCGGGTGGCGGAGACGCGGCCGGGAGGCATAGCGGAAGTTACTGAGCAGACAGCCCTACTGGCGGCCGAGCTCGATGTCTCGGAGGATGTCGTCGATCTCCGCGGTCGGACCCTCGTGCGCCGTCGCCTCGCGCAGAGCCGCGAGGGCACGCGCCGCGCCTCCGACGCGCTCTGTCTCGAGGGCGGCTCGGATGCAAGACGTTGCCCACTGTTCGACGGAAACACCCATACGGGCAGCAGTGGCCCGAGCCTGTGCAAACTCCTGCTCGTGAAGCAGTACGCCAGTTAACTCGATCATCGTTGCCTTCTCCTAACCGGCCGCGAGCTCAAGCTCGGATTGTCTGGCCGGATACTTCTCCGGGTGGAGCAGTCTCGGCACCAATTCCTTCGCGATGGCCCTGACGACGGGCACGGCGACGGAGTTGCCGAACTGCCGATATGCCTGGGTATCCGACACCGGAATGGTCATTCGCTTTCCATTCCTGCTCTCGAATCCCATCAAGCGAGCGCACTCGCGCGGGGTGAGCCGGCGCGGGTTCTTGCCCTGTTGCGCGATCAGAATCTCGCTCCCGTCCTTGTGGTAGCGGGCCGAGAGCGTGCGGGCGACATCCTCCGGCCCGAAGACCGAGCAGCCAAATCCGTTGCCCTTGTCACGGTGCTTCGCGGCGTAGGCCTGGAGGTAGCCCCAGAGATGGTCGCTCAGCGTGTAGCGATCTGAGACGACCGTCTTGCCCCGCACGGAGGTCGTGAAGGGCGCCTCGGCCTCCTCGTCGGGCGTGTGAAGGACATCGGCCAAGGTCGGAGTCCGCCTTGGCTTCTTCACTGCTTCGAAATCGAAGTCCACCTTCAGCGATCGGCGGAAGCCTACGAGGTACACCCGCTCCCGGCGCTGCGGAACCCAAGCGGCAGCGGAGATCACTCTTGTGCTGACCGAATATCCGAGCTCACGAAGCGCCCCAGTGATGACCTGAAACGTCCGGCCTCCGTCGTGCCCCTGCAGATTCTTCACATTCTCGAGCAGGAAGGCCTTGGGCTTCTTCGCTCGCAGGATCTCGACGATGTTAAAGAAGAGAGTCCCTTGCGTCTTGTCGAGAAACCCGTGTGCTCTCCCTAGGCTGTTCTTCTTCGAAACGCCCGCGAGACTGAACGGCTGGCAGGGGAAGCCCGCAAGGAGCAAGTCGTGCGCGGGCACGTCTGCCGGCCGCTTCTTCGTGATGTCGCCCCAGATATCGTGTCCGTCCGGAAAGTTCGCCGTATAGGTGCGAACCGCGTGTGAGTCCCACTCCGACGTGAACACGCATCGTCCGTTGAGCTCCTCGAACGGCCGACGCAGGCCGCCGATGCCAGCGAAGAGGTCGATGAACGTGAAATCGGGCTGGCGCGGACGCTCGTCGCGTGCTAGTTCCTCCTCGATGGCTCGGACGATGCCCCACTTCGGAACGGATTCCCCGACGACCCAGCGGCGGACGGTTCTCGGTTGGACGCCGACGCGCTCGGCGAGCTCGGCTTGCGTCCAGAAGCGGAGGGCGTTGCGAACGGCCCGAGATGCCGGAGTTTCTTCGGAGGGAGACATTGCGGCCAATATGTCCGCAATTGGTCCCGCCGTCAATAGAGCACGGTGCGAAGGGTGAGCGAGCTGTCGCTGGCGACCGCTACACGACTGCTACGCGATAGGGGCGCTCAGCGCGTCTACGCCAAATTGCTGAGCCCGAATGACAACAGCAAGAACCAGATCTACCTCGGAGGCGACTTCGAGGTATTGCAGATCATCCCGGGCGGAGAGCCGGTACCGAGCACCAGTGGAACCCATCGAGTCCCGATCTTCAAATCAGCGGTGGCACTATCGTGGCTCGATGATGAAGGCCGCGCGTTTACGGCCCCTGGCGCTCAACTGATACTGTATCCGCAGTATCCGGAAGTTCGCCTATCTGGATTCCTGCGCGGAGCGGCGTGGGCTCCGAGCGACGTGCTGACAGTGCGGGACCGAGGGCGCGTTCTACTACTAGGAGTTGCTCCCAACGGTCGGGTTCTTGGGATCGCCGCGCCCGCTGGAGCGCCGATGGCTCGGGAACTCCGACAGCGGACCCGCCAAGCCGACGAAGGCGTCCTCGTAGATCTCAACTTTGCCGACGGCGCGGGCGGCGAGGACTCGAAGGCGATTCTGCTGCAGCGACTGTGCGAAATCTCGGGCAAGGGTTGGATCGAGGCTTGGCGTCTGAAGCCTGATGGCAGCCGCGCTCCCTGCGAGTCAAGTAATTGCGTCGGCGCTACGCTTGAGTCAGAGCTCGGAATTCTCGCAAATGGACGATCAGAACCAGACTTCATGGGCTGGGAGGTGAAAGCGGCTACAGTGAGCCGTCTCGACAGGCCGCGTCTGGGCGCGATAACACTTATGACTCCAGAACCGACCGGCGGCTACTACCGCGACGTTAGCGTCGCGGAGTTCGTCCGAAAGTACGGCTACGCTGATCGACGTGGACGCCTGAACCGCTTGAACTTTGGCGGTATACACAGGTTCGGACAGCGGCATCCGACTACGGGGCTCGAGCTGATCGCCGCTGGATTCGACTCAGACTCCGAAACCATTGTGCGCTCGGATGGCGAATTGCAGCTCGTCGCTCAATCGGGTGAGATTGCCGCCTCTTGGAGCTTCGCCGGTCTCCTAGCTCACTGGAACAGAAAGCACGCAAAGGCAGCGTACGTTCCGTCCGTGAAGCGCAGCAGTGCCGCAAAGGCTTACGCTTATGGCAAGCACGTGTTCTTGGCCTCAAACACAGACTTCCTGGCGTTCCTCTCTGGAGTCGCGTCGGGGGTGGTCTACTACGACCCGGGAATCAAGCTCGTACGCGGCGCCTCGGGCTGGATCACGAAGCGCCGCAGTCAGTGGAGAATCGCCGGCTCGTCCTTGGCGCGACTATATCGACGCTTTGAAGTAAACGATGCTTGCGACGCCGACCAGCGTCGGCCGCGCTGATGCACGATTGCACCCACATCCGGGTTGCTCCGCGTGTACACGCTCATCCACTCGCCTTTATCGTAGTCGCCGCAAGAGAGCGCATACGTCACGACTCACCTCGCCGGGGCTACCACGGCCCTAGACCTATACGCTTGGCCTTGCCGGCAAAGCGCTGGCTCAGCTGACCCGCACCGGCGAATCGACTGCGCACTCTGCGTCAGCTCAAGAGAGCAACCGTCGCGCGTCAGCCGAGGTCAGCCACTTCAAGCGCGCGATGATACGCGGGGTGAATGGCGAACCCACTCCCGGCACGCTTGCTAGCGAGAACCAGCTTCTCAACGTTGTATCGTACTTGGTAGGCGAACTGCGGTTCAATCGCACCTTGTTCAAGAACGCCCAAGAAGCAAAACCACAGCAGCATCTCCACGACCCCATCGGCTCGTTCTACTCCCACTTCACGTCCAACAATCTCGCGTAGGTCCTCCGCCGACAGCTTGGACGGTTTTCTCGAGAACGCATACAGCAAGCTTCCGTAGTCGGTGTAGATGTCTTTCAACTCGAACGTTGTCGCTAGTAGCATGTCCTCAGAGTATGCCCGCTCCGCAGCTTTCAAGTCCTCCTCCGAGACTCGATCGTGCCCGCGATTGATCGACGTCTCGAGAGCTCGGTGGAGAAAGCTCAGTAGATCCCTTGGTCGCATCAGTGTTCGCTCTAGAACGTAGCTAAAGCTGTCCCTCAGCCCCACGTTCGGATCGAACACGCGTCTCCACGCATCATTGAAGCTTGCAGGCTCACCTGTAGCGCTGACTAGCCTTTGCCTCACCACCTCTCGGAAGACTTCTGGGTCGCTCCAATCCAGCGAAATCTGTGTGTCCTTGCCGCGATCCGACGTACTACGAACGAGCAGGTCGTAGATGTCGTTCCGCAGAAACACTAAGACGTTCAGATCAAGTCCACGCTGCGAGAACTGCCGCTGCAGCTTACGAGTTGAGTCAAGCAGCGCGCGTATGATTAGAATGTCCGCGGGTGCGGCTCCTCGAGTCGGCCAGCCTTTATCAAGATTGTCGACCAAGAGCCAGACGCTTTGCTTTTCCTTGAGGTACGGCGCCAACACTGCTTCCAGCTCGCGAATCTCAGAGCGATAGAGTTCATTCGTGAACGCGTGGGACTCGACGTCATCCTCTCCGCGAGCGGCGAACCGGTCGACGAGTGAGTCGATTTGCCACAGGAGACGCTCTGAGAAGTCGCCGCTCTCGGTTCGTGAGTGGCGTGCGTTGGCAGCCTTGACCGCGCGGTATCTCTCACGCCGAGTCGGGTCGTACTGCGCCCACGAGAAGTCTCGATCAACGATCTTCTGAGCAATCTCACAGAGCACCAAGTACTCCCAGAAGGCCACCATCGTGTGCTCCTGAAGTCCCAACTTCAGCTCATCAAGCACCAGCTCTCGCAACTTGCTGAACTGGTAGCCTTCGGGCTTGAGGTCAAGGACAAGATGCGCGTGCGACTCGGGTATTGAGTGCCGAACCGCGTAGAACATCGCCGTCTTTCCCGCACCCTTCCGGCCAGTAACGAGGCGAGCCACACCACGCTTGGCCTCGTGGTACTGCGCTGTACGCACGAAGTACGATTTGAGCGCGACAATCTCGTTCTCGGCTGCAACGTCTCCGAGATTGATCTTCTCTAGGCTGGTCGAGGGTCGCGCGACCGTAGTGCCCTCGTCGTCCTGAAGTAGGCCTACAACGCGGCGCACGAACGGCTCTAGGTACTGCTCAAGCTTGGCCGGATCACCGTATTCGACCACCAAGTCGCGGTAGTCAATCGGCTGTGTCGCTGTTCCCTCTTGGAAAAGGAGCACCCCCTTGCCTTGTGCCGTAGCGATGCCTGCGAGCAGCGCACAGCGCGCGTTGTGAACTCGAGCTCCCGTCCGATTGGGGTCAATCAGATGTGCCACGAGACCATGCGACGCTGAAATCTGCCGACGTGCCTCATGGAGACTCAGGCGAGGGGTCTCCTTCGAGTCGAACGCGCGAAAGCGAAGACTTGAGCGTTTCAGCAAAGCCATCAGCCTTAGTTCGCCTTCAGTTTCGAGCGGTCCCTTCACGACATACAGAGGTTGCCGCGAGTTGAGCGAGACTGTTGGCCCCGGACTCCGCTTGCCGCCGTATTCGGTCACCTTGCGGGCTAACTCAGCCGAGTTTCGAAAGTCCACGTAGCCGATCGTATCGATCAGCCCGAGCGCTTCAAAGGAGCTCTTGTCGCGCTCGTAACTGGCGTCCCGAAGCGGCACAACGGGAACATCCAACCCGACCGCAACTCCAATCTCGAAGAGTACGTTGAAGTTAAGGGACGTTACGTCCGCGAAAACGACATCCGTGAAGCGGATCCGCCTACAGATCTCGCAAAACACGAGCTGTCCTTGTGGTGCGAACTCTCGCCAAGTTCGCCAAACATGCTTGCTATCTCCGTGTCGAAGCACGGCGACGGCCCCCTCAATCGCTTGCGCGATAAATGTCGGTTCGCTGGGATATAGGAATACACCCCGCGTAGGCGTGTGCTCGTCGAACTGCTGATCGCACTTTCCGCCCGCGCACGCGCAGTACGAAGGCGGAGTCTGAATCGGCAAAGCCGTACGAGCTCGAGACACTCAAAGACTCCGGGATCAGCGCTTAAGGAATCGGGCCCGGCACCAAATGTGCCGAGCCCGAGCCTTCCATCGTCGAGTGCAAGAACGTAAGCGAATCACCCGCACTCACTAAACCCACACACGTGGCACTTCACACACCCTTCCGCGAAC
>CAYPYY010000145.1:0-5871 GCA_964414995.1 uncultured Gemmatimonas sp. | reverse complement strand
ACGACTCGCTCGAGACGGCGGCGATCGCCGAGCCGAACTTTGCGCTCGAGGATCACATCGCGATGGGCGTGGCCGAAGCGGCGCTCAAGAAGTCAAACTGGCGCTGGGTGGTGATGCAGCAGGGCACGAGCGCCCTGCCGGAGAGTCAGTTGCACCTGCTGTTCTGGGCGGCGGCCTTCGAGCCGTTCATTCGCGAGTCGGGTGCGGAGCCGGTGATGTACCAGATCTGGCCGATGTCCTCGCGTCGGTTCGATGCCGACGCCGCGCTCACGAGCTACTGGAATGCGGCCGCGGCGGTGCGCGGGCTCCTCGCGCCGGCCGGCGATGCGTTCACCGCGGCCCTCGAGCAGGTGCCGCCGCTTGATCCCTACAGCTCCGACGGACTGCACGCAAACCGCTACGGGGCGTATCTGTCGGCGGTCGTCATCTTCCAGCGCATCACCGGCATCGAGCCGACCGCGCTGCCACCGCGAATTCCGGGGTCGAGCGTGGACTCCAACACCGTTCGAAAACTGCAGCAGGCCGCGGCGACCGCGTTGGCGCGCAGTCCTGCGCGCCCGACGGAGAACCGCGGGGGAATCGCGACGGTTGCGCAGCCGACACGCACCGCGACGCTTCGCCTCGTCTCCGGCGACACGAGCTTCTTTCCGGAGGGTCTCGCCGCCGATCCGACGGACGGCTCGCTCTTCATCGCCGGCATTGGCGCGCACGACGTGCTGGTGGTGACGCCTGATGGCAGCACTCGAGCGCTCCTTGGGCGCAATGGCCGCGATCTCGGTTCCGTGCTGGGCGTCTCGCTGGACCCGAGCCGCGAGCGGCTGTGGATCACCACCGCCGAGTTGCCGCACGCACGCCGAGGCGCGGCCACGGCGGAACTGGTCGAGGTGGAGCGCGCAACGGGTCGCGTGGGCCGCCGATTGTCGCTCGGCGACGGCACCGGCATTCCCGGTGAGTTGACCGTGACCGCGGGTGGCGATGTGCTGGTGAGCGACGGGCTGCGGAGCCGCCTGTACCGGCTGCGCGCGGGCGCGGCGCAGTTGGATGTCGTGCAGAGTGCCGCACTCCGATCACCGCAGGGCATCGCCACGCTCGCTGGCGACTCCGTGGCGTACGTGGCCGACTGGTCGCGCGGGCTGCTGCGCTGGGACCTCGTCACCGATGCAATCACGTCGGTGCCTCGCGCCGATGGCGCCTTGCTGCGCGGCGTGGACGGTCTGCGCGCGTGGTGCGGTGGCCTGCTTGGCGTGCACAATGGCTCGCGGCCCAACCGGGTGCTGTTCATCACGCTGTCGGCCGACGGGCGCACGATTGAACGCGTCGCTCCACTCGATGCGCCCGCCGACGCACCGGGTGAACTGACGGTCGGTGCGCTCGCGGGTGACAGCTTCGTTGTGGTCGCCTCGAGCGCGTGGCCGTTCTACGCCGAGTCAGGTGCGCGCCTCGCGGATCGTGGTGCGCTGCCCGCCGTGTGGCTGCGCGAGATCCCGCTGCGCTGTCCGCTAGCCGGTCAGTAGCGGCAGGCGGACGATCGCGTCCATCCCGCCGTCGGCGCGAGGCGCCAACGTAAGCTGTGAGGCCGACCCGTAGAGGCGCTCGAGCCGTGCCCGCAGGTTGGCCAGCGCGATGCCCGCCCCGCCCCGCGCGGGCGAGGATGCGTCCGAGGGATCTGGCGGGTCGTTGGAGACGGTGAGTTCGAGCGCCTCGGCCTCGCGGCGCGCGGCGATGGTGAGCGTGCCTGCCGCGCGCCGGCGCGCGAGTCCGTGCTTGAGTGCGTTCTCCACCAGCGGCTGCAGCGCGAACGCCGGGACGCGCGCGGACTCGAGTCCCGGGGCGATCCGCCACTCGACCTGCAGCCGGTCGGCAAAGCGCACCTGCTCGATCTCCAGGTAACGCGCCGTGAGCTCGAGCTCCTGTGCGAGCGACGTCTCCTGCACATCGCCGGTGGCGAGCGTGGCGCGCAGCAGCTCCGAGAGGCGCACCAGCGTATCGCGCGCCAGTGCCTGATCGCGGCCAATCAGCGTGACGACCGCGTTGAGCGCATTGAACAGGAAGTGCGGATTCAGTTGTGCGCGCAGTGCCTGCAGGTTGGCGCGCGCGAGGTCCTCGCGGAGGCGGGCGGCGTCCACGCGCTCTTCCTGCAGTCGTTCGCGCCAGCGCATCCCGGCGAGCGTCCCCACCACGGCCCAGAAGATCACCATCAACAGGTCGCCGTATGACCGCAGGCCGAGGTAGAGCATACTCTCGACGCTGCGTGGCTCGTTCATCCCGAACGCCACGGCGACGTTCCAGATGACGAGGATCTGCGCCGGCACGACGAGCATCGCCAGCAGCAGGTGCACCGCGACCGCGCGCAGGACATTGCCGCGCTCGAAAGGCACGCGGTCGCCCACGGCGGCAATGAGCAGCGACCAGCCGCCCCAGGGCATCCAGATGAGCACCTGCGAGGCGAGAATCTCGACGAGCGTGATCTCCGGGTTCAGCCGCGAGGGCACCAGCCGCAGGCCGAGCGTGGCCACCGCCGCCGGCACGATCCAGAAGAGCAGGAGCAGTGCGCGGCCGCGCTCGCGGCTGTTCATCGGCCCGCCATCCGCGCGATCAGCGCCGCGCGATACGTGCGCGACACGCGGAGCTTGGCGCCGTCCTTGAGGATCAGCACCTGGTCGCCGGCAAACCACGGCTGCAGCTCGCGGATGTGGTCAATGGCCACGATCATCCGTCGGTGAATGCGTGCGAAGCGTGCCGGGTCGAGTCGCGACTCCACCTGCGCGAGGGTGTCGCGGATGGTGTAGGTGCCGGCGGCCGTGAACAGGTCCAGGTAGTTGCCGTCGGAGCGCATCCAGATTACGTCGCGCGTGGCCACGGGCAGCGTGCGGTCCCGCACCTTCACGAGAAAACGCTCCAGGTACTGCCCCTCGCCGGACGCGCGCTCGGCCTTGAGCGCCGCGAGCAGCGTGCGCAGCGCCGCCGACTGCACGTCGCTGGCCCCGGAGCTGCTGCCGCGCCGTGACAGCACACGCTCCCACGCGCGCGTGAAGCGTGCGTCGTCGAACGGCTTCAGGAGATAGTCCACCGCCGCGACCTCGAACGCCCGCACCGCGTGCTCGTCGTAGGCGGTCACGAACACCGTCGGCGGGATTGCCTCGATGCCGATGGCATCCAGCACGCCGAATCCGTCCTTGCCGGGCATCTGAATATCGAGAAACAGCACCTGCGGATCCCAGTCCTGGATTGCCGCCACGGCGGCATCGCCGTCGCCGACCTCGCGGCAGGTCGCGCTGGGTGCCAGCGCGCGCACCAGTTCGCGGATGCGCTCGCGGGCGAGCGGTTCGTCGTCGGCGATCAGGACGCGGTCAATCACCCAGCGAATGTAGCACCAGCGGACGGCGCCGGTCCCCGGCGCGCCCCCAGGCGGGGCAGGGCGTTTCAGAGCCGGGGCGAGCCGTGTCGAATCGGTTAGACTTCGGTATGTCCGTGAAGTCGCTTTTCCGTTGGCGCATTGTGGGCGCGCTCGTCGTCCTGACCGCCGCGCTCGGGTCGTGCCGCGATGGGCCGACCTTGCCGCGGCCGAACGAACCACCCGTCGTCGGGTTCCTCTCGCCGACGCTGCCGCTGCTCTTTGCCGGTGGCGACACGCTGGAGATTGCGATCAGCGCGTTTGACCCCGAGCAAGGTGCCTTGAATGCGGGCGCGCTCAGTTGGTGGGCGGAACTGCACCACGATGCGCACACGCATCCACTGGCGCCGGTGAGCACCGGCGCGACCGGTCGGCTCGGCATCTCGCGACTTGGGCACGCGGAGCCGACGATCTTCATCCGTCTGTATGCGCGCGCGGTGGATGAGACGGGCGCGGCCGACACCGTCAGCCTCGATGTGTCTCCGCGGCTCACAAGCATCTCGCTCTCCAGCGTGCCCGCGGGGCTTCGCGCGACGCTCGACGGCCAGCCGCGCACGCTGCCGTACAGCGAGCTCTCGGTTGTCGGAATGCTCCGGAGCGTGAGCGGCATTGACCCACTGGAGATTGGCGGCACGAGCTACTCGTGGCGCGCCTGGGCTGACGGTGGTGCGCTCGAGCGCGAGGTGATTCTCACCGACGCACCGATCGCCCTCACCGCGCTCTACGACTCGATTGGTCCGGCGAATGCCGCGCCCAGCGTGTCCATCACCGCGCCGGTTGACGGCAGCACGGTCACCGAAGGCACGGCCGTGCCTGTGACCGCCGCCGCCACGGACCCTGAAGGCGATGCGGTCTTTGTCAGCTTCCTCGCGGACGACGTGGTGGTGGCGGCCGACAGCGCGCCGCCGTTCTCGACCTCACTTGAGGGCCTCGCGCGCGGCCGTCATCGGCTCACCGCGCGCGCCGAGGACGCCAGGGGCGCCCGCCGCACGAGCACCGCGGTGGAACTCGATGTACTCGCTGCCGACGGCAGCGACGTGCTCGCGCCCGACGTCGCCCTCACCGCACCCGCCGCTGACAGTTGGGAACTCACCGGGGCGCTCACCATCTCCGCTACAGCCACCGACAACGTCGCCGTCACGGCCGTGGAGCTTGCGTTCGACGACTCCGTTGTCGCGACGCTCGGCGCCCCGCCGTACGAGACGACGTTGCCCAACGTAACGGCCTTCACGCGTGGCGTGCACTCGGCCGCGGCGCGCGCGCGCGACGCGGCGGGCAACTGGTCGCCGTGGACGCGACGGCAGATCTCCGTCGGGGGTGCCACGACGCTCGAACCCGGCTTCACCAGCACCACCGTCGCCACCGGACTCGTGGGCAGCCCCACGGCGCTGGCGTTCGGGTTCGGGGGACGGCTCTACGTCACCGAGCAGGGCGGGACAATGCGCGTCTGGCGCGACGGCGCGCTGCTCCCAGAGCCCTTCGTCACGCTGCCCGTGGCCGACGATGGCGAGCAGGGCCTGCTGGGCGTCGCGATCGACCCCGACTACGCAACCACGCGCTGGATCTACCTCTTCTATACCAGCCGCGAAGGCGGGGGACTGGCGCGCAACCGCCTCGTGCGCGTCACCGCCGACGCCTCGCACGACCGGATGCAGCCCGGCAGTCTCGTGGTGCTGGCGGAGCTCCCGCCGATGAGCGACGAGACGCAGAAGCACAACGGTGGCGCGATGCACTTTGGGCCCGATGGCAAGCTCTACCTCGCCACCGGCGACCTGACGCTGTTCACCATCGCCCAGGCGCTCGACAACCCGTTCGGGAAGATTCTGCGCTTCAATCGCAACGGGACGATCCCCGCTGACAATCCGTTCTACGACCAGACGACGGGCATCAACCGCGCGATCTGGGCGCGCGGCTTTCGCAACCCGTTCACGTTCACGATCGATCGCGAGTCGGGCCGGATGCACATCAACGACGTCGGCCAAGGCACCTGGGAAGAAGTGAACCTCGGGCGCGCCGGCGCCAACTACGGCTGGCCGAACACCGAAGGGCCCACCAATGCTGCGCCCTTCGACGGCCCGTTCTTTGCCTATCACCACGACAACATCGGCCCGTTCTTTGGGGGCACGGCCGTGATTGGCGGCGCCTTCTACCCGACGGGCGGCGGCTTCGGGGCGCGCTTTGCCGGGGACTACTTCTTCGCCGATTACGCGCTGGGCTGGATTGCGCGGCTCGACGCGCGGGGCGAGTGGGCCCCGTCCACGTTCGCGCAGCTCGGCACGACCATCACCGGGATGACGGTGGGGCCGGACGGGGCGCTCTACGTGCTGGCCGGGACGACCATCCGGAGGATCGCACGGTAGGGGCGCACGCGGCGGGTTAAATTGCTCGTCTCTCTCCCACGCCCCGCCCGTGTCCGATTCCTCGCCCGCCCCAGACGCCCTCGCGCCCCGCCGCGACTTCATCCGCGAGCTCGTCGC
>CAYPYY010000144.1:3069-5874 GCA_964414995.1 uncultured Gemmatimonas sp. | reverse complement strand
ACCGCCGCGCGGCAGATGGCGCGAAAGAGGTCGAGCTCCGACGCGCCCAACGCGATGGATTCGAGGGACTGCGCCAGGGCGTGGTAGAACGCGCCGATGCGCTCGGCGCGGTCCTGCGACTGATGCTGCTTCGAGACGTCCACGGAGATGCCGAGCAGGCCGGCCGGCGGCGCGTCCGGGCTCGCCGTGGGCAGCGGGACCTTGAGCTCGAGGTAGTGCCGCGTGGTGCCGTCGGGCTGACGCACGTCCACGTGCTCGTGAGTCCGCTCGCCGGCGAGCACGCGCAGGTCGAGCGAGCGCAGGTGCGTCACCGTCTCCGGCGGGAAGAACTCGGCATCGCCCATTCCGCGTAACTGCTCGGCCGTCACGCCAAAGAGCGCGAGCGTCGGTTGGTTGGCGTAGACGTATTTGGAGTCGCGATCCTTCACGTACACGAACGCCGGCACTTCGTCGAGCGCGTTGCGGAACAGCGCGGCCTCGGCGTGCGCGGCGTCGCGCTGGGCCTCCGCGACCTTCCGCTCCGTGATATCCACGAAGCTCGAGAGCACGCGCAGGACCGCCCCATCGGGACCGACGATCGGCCTCGAGTCCACCAGGAGCCAGGCCACATCGTCCATCGTCGGCCGCCGCACGCCCAGCACCACGTTGTGCGACGCGATGCCCTTCGCGCGCGCCAGGGCACTCGGTCGTTCGTCGAGCGGGACCTCCGTGCCGTCCTCGCGGATCACGCGCCACTGCGGATCCGGTGCCTGCTTCCCGAGCAACTCCTCCTCGGTGAGGCCGAGCATTCGGAGCGCCGCGTCATTCACATACTCGATGGCGCCCAGCGCGTCGATGATGATCACGCCGACCTGCAGCGTGTCCACGAGCGTGCCAAGCTCGGAGCCGTGCAGCACCGAGCCAGCAGCGACGCGAGCGGTGGAGGTTCTGGGTGTCATCGTGGGGGCTACCGGAATGTAGGTTCATCGGCCCACTCGCGTATCCGTCGAGGGGCAGTAGCTTTGTGAGCGATTCCCCTACATCGCACCTTTGCGCTGGAGCCTGCCGTGCGTGGCGTCGTCGTGATTCGGTCCGTCCTGCTTGCGTTGGTGATGAGCCTCGTCGTGCCGCGCGTCGCGCACGCCACGTGGTCCGTCATTGCGATTGACCGCAGCACGGGGCGAATGGTGGTCTCATCCGCGACCTGCGTGTCGCAGGCCAACCTGCTGCGGTTTCCGTCAAAGGGATTGATGGACGTGCAAGCGATCATCGCGCCGGGCTTCGGTGTGGCCGCCGCCCAGGCCGGCGTGGACCGCACGCGCGCCAACCAGTCACTCATTCACGCGGAACTGCAGAAGGGCACGCATCCGTCGGACATCCTCGCGCAGTTGATGGCTGATCCCGCGATTCAGACGCGGCAGTTTGGCATCCTCGACCTGCAGGGCCGCTTTGCGGGATTCTCGGGCAGCCGCAATCTCGCGGCGTCGCTCGCTGTACAGGGGCAGGTGCCGGGCACCGAGATCTTCTACGCGATTCAAGGCAACATCCTCGCGTCGAACGATGTGGTGCAGCGGGCTGTGCGTGCCTTCGAGTCCGCGACGGGCTCAATTGAGGACCGCGTGATGGCGGCGATGGAAGCGGCCGACGCGGCCGGTGGCGATCGGCGCTGCACCTGTGAGACGGCACCCGTGCCGGAGACGACGGCGGCCTGCACGGCGCGCACCGCGCACGTGGCGTACATCGCCATCGCCGACAGGAGCTCCACCAACGGCGCGTCGTTCAATGACGGGCAGTACGTCCACGTGATTGACGTGAACGACCAGAACATCGCGCGGCACGAGAATGCGAATCCCGTGCGGACGCTGCGGATGCGCTTCGACGCGTGGAAGCGCGGCCGCTGAGCGCACTGCCGACGATCGACCTCGATCCGCGCGACGCGGCGTTCGTCCGCGATCCGTACGAGGCGTACGCGCGGTTCCGGCGCGCACACGCCGTCGCCGACTGGACGCAGTTGGGCTACACCTGCTTCTTTCGCCACGAGCACGTGAATGCGTTGCTGCGGGACCGTCGCTTCGGGCGGCAGATCCTGCACCTCGCCACGCGTGAGGAGCTGGGCTGGCCGCCGCCGGCCGCGCACCTGGCGCCGTTCGATGCGTTCGAGTCGCACTCGCTGCTCGAGCTCGAGCCACCGGTGCACACGCGGATCCGCGCCCTGGTCAATCGGCCGTTCGTGCCGCGCTCCATCGAACGACTCGAGCCGGCGATCATCGCGCTTGCCCATCGGCTGGTGGACGACATCCAGTCGCGCGGCGAGGGCGACTTGCTCGCCGACTTCGCGCGGCACCTTCCCGTCCTGGTGATCGCCGGCTTCCTCGGCGTGCCCGAAGCGATGGCGCCGCAGTTGCTGGCGTGGTCACACGATATGGTCGCCATCTATCAGGTGCGTCGCGATCGCGCGATCGAGGATCGCGCCGTGGCTGCGACGATCGCCTTCCGCGACTGGATGCGCGCCTTGCTCGAGGAGCGTCGGGCGCAGCCCGGCGACGATGTGCTGTCGCAACTGCTCGTCGCGCGTTCCGCCGACGGGGAGTCCCTCTCGACCGACGAACTGGTGACCACCGCGATCCTGCTGCTGAATGCCGGGCACGAGGCCACGGTGCACGCGATCGGGAACGGCGTGGCGGCGCTGCTCAGCGAGCGGCGCGAGGCGCGCGCGGAGTTTCTGGCGGCGCCGGTGACGGTCGGTGAGGAGATGCTGCGCTATGACCCACCGCTGCATCTCTTCACGCGCTTCGCGCTCGAGGATCTGGAGTTTGCCGGGCGTCG
>CAYPYY010000144.1:0-2969 GCA_964414995.1 uncultured Gemmatimonas sp. | reverse complement strand
CGAATCTCGATCTCGTCCGCGAAGATCCACGACGGCCGCCCCGCACCGGGATGACCAGCGGGCAAGGGCCCAGAGCTGCGGAGTGTCACGCGCACCCCGCGCACGGTCTGCGCCTGCGGCAGCGTGACGCCCAGCCGATGTACCGTCGCCCCGTCCGTCATCGGCGGGATGTCGTGCGTGATGACGCGCGGCGCGGTCCAGGTGCGCCCATCGGTGGTCCACGACATCTCGATCGCCCGCGGGAGCACGATCCAACTGCGCACACTCTGCAGGACGCCGACTGTGATCTCTCGAATCGGAGTTGGTGCGGCGAGCGGAATCTCGATCTGGACATCGTCGCGCAGCCAGCCGTGCCAGGTCCCGTCGTGATGCGACTCGCTGCCGCGCAGGCCATCGGTGAGCGCGTTCGGCCCGGTGCCGGCGTAGCGCGCGTCTGCCGCCGGCGTGGCGCGCACGGTCGTGCCGCGGGCCCGATGCGCCACGACTTCGACGCGCCGCTCCTCACGCACGGGCGCACCGTCCACGAAGGCCTGCAGGCGGTACGTGCCCGGTTCGCGCAAGAGCGCACCGCTCGCGAGTGTCGGCGAGGACGCCGTCGGGGCGCTGCCATCACGCGTGGCGCGCACGACGAGGCGGTCGCTCGCCGCCACGTACTCGATCCGCGCCACGGATACCGCGGCATCGAAGCCGAGCGCGAACCGCAGCAGGTCGCGGTCCTCCGGTCCCACCTGCACGCCGCTCGCCACGAGCCGCGGCACGTGATCCTCGCGCGCGCGACGCAGGAAGTCCGCGGTGTCGCGCGGCGCACTCGACCACAGCACCTCACTGAAGGCCAATAGCCGCGGCCACGCGAGCAACTCGAGGTTCTGTCGCGAGAGGATGTGCTCACTCCAGAACGGTGCTTCGCTACCGCGTACGCGACGCGCGGCCGCGGAGTCGAGCCCCGGCGGCACGGGCTCAAAGCCGTACACCCGCGTCAACGAAAGCTCACCCGGGTGATGGTTCAGGTACACGAACTCATTCGGCGACGCGATCACGTCGTAGCCCGCCGTCGCCGCGCGCGTCGTCCACTCCGCCGACTCCCACGACTGCACCATCGTGCCGTCCTGGAGCCGACCTCCGTGCATTATCTCGTTCCAGCCAATGAGGCGCTTGCCGCGCGCCGCCAAGAAGCGCCCGATGCTGTCCACCATCCAACGCTGAAGCTCTTCTTCGTCCTTGAGACCTTCGCGGCGAATTACCGCCTGGCAGGACTCACACGCGCGCCAGCGGTCCTTGGGCACCTCGTCGCCACCGATGTGCACGTACGGGGCGGGGAAGAGCGGCAGTACCTCGTCGAGCACGCCGGTCAGGAACTCGAACGTGACCGGCGAGCCCGCGCAGAGGATCTCCGCAAACACTCCCCACGTGCGCGGCACCTCGACCGTCGCGCCCGTACACCCGAGCGCCGGATACGACGCGATCGCCGCCACGCTGTGGCCCGGCAGCTCGATCTCCGGCACCACCGTGATGCCCCGCGCCGCCGCGTACGCGACGACCTCGCGGATCTCCGCCTGCGTGTAGAAGCCGCCGTAGCGCGATCCATCGGCCTCGCGTCGCCAGGCCCCGACGCGGGTGAGTTCGGGAAAGCGCGTGATCTCGATGCGCCAGCCTTGGTCGTCCGTGAGGTGCCAATGGAGCACGTTGAGCTTGTAGCGCGCCATCAGATCGAGATGGCGCTTGACGTCCGCCACCGGCAGGAAGTGCCGTGCCGCATCGAGCATCGTGCCGCGCCACGCAAAGCGAGGCGCATCCACGATTCGCTGCGGCGGGATACGCCACGACGCGCGTCGCATCGTCGCCGCCGACTCGAACGACGTGGGCAGCAGTTGGCGCAGCGTCTGCGCGCCCCAGCGCGCCCCCTGCGCCGTGCTCGCGGAGATGGTCACGCGGGCCTCGTGCACCTCGAGCGTGTAGCCTTCGGGGTTCTCCGTGGCGACGCGCTGCAGCACGATCGTCGCCGCGCGCGGCAGCGCCGTAAAGTTGTTCTGCACCGTGACGTGATAGCCGGTGCGCTCGCGCAGGATGCCGGCGAGCATCTCGCCCGCGGCGGCCCACTCCGGCGTCGAGTCGCGCAGCACGATGCGCACGGGGTCCGTGAGCACAAACGGCGGCTGCGCCATCCGCACATCTACGCGCGCGGGGCGCGGGAGCACGGTGGGTCCCGGCGATGGCTGCGCATCGGCGACAGTGGCGGCGAGTAGGCTGGTCACGAGCAGTCGTCGCATCGACACAAAGCTACGCGCACGTCGCGACGCGGCTAGCGGCGCGCCCGCCGCGCCGCCGCGCCGCCGCGGGCACGCTGGCTCTCGGCGACCAGATCAGCGATAGTGCAGGATGACTACGAGCCGCCGTGATTTCGTGAAGAGCGCCGCCAGCGTTGCGGCCGCCACACTCGTCCCTTCCAGCGTGCAAGCGGCCGCGCCCCTCAGCGCGCCCGCCGTGCACACGCGCCACGCCGTCAAACCGCTGGTGATCGCCGACTTGAGCGGCTATCAGTTCCGCAACGGCGGACGAGAGAACGCCGTCGAGCGCGCCTTCCGCGGCATCACCTCGGGCGAGGACGTGCTCGACGCGCTGATTGCCGGCGTGAACATCCCCGAGCTTGATCCCACCGAGAACGGCATCGGCTTCGGCGCACTGCCCAATGCCGACGGCGTCGTGCAACTCGACGCCAGCGTGATGCACGGTCCACGGCGGCGCGCCGGGGCGGTAGCATCTATTGAAGGTGTGCGAACGCCGTCGCTCGTCGCCAAGGCCGTGATGGACCTCACCGACCATCATCTCCTCGTCGGTGCCGACGCGCGCACCTTCGCACGCCAAGTCGGATTCACCGTCGAAGACGACCTCAATACGCCCGAGAGCCGCCGGCTGTGGATCGAATGGAAGCGCCGCGTGGACGGGGAACGCTGGCTCGATCCCAATGGCAG
>CAYPYY010000143.1:0-5974 GCA_964414995.1 uncultured Gemmatimonas sp. | reverse complement strand
GGGTGCAGGTGTTCACCTGGCTGGGGCTGTTCTGTATGTGGCTGTACTTCGGCACCGCCGTGGCAACGGGCATCTTTGGCGCCAGCGACCCCAGTTCGCCACGCTACCAGGAAGGCATCGAGTGGGCGGGTCTGTGCTTTGGCGCGTATTCGCTCGTGACGTTCTTCTTTGCGCACTTCCTGCCGCCGATTGCCAAGCGCGCCGGTCGCAAGGGAACGCACGCCCTGTGCCTGTTGGCCGGCGCGGCGGGCCTGTTCACCGTGCAGTTCATCACGCAGCCCGGAATGCTGATGCTGTCGATGCTGGGCGTAGGCATCGCGTGGGCGAGCACGCTGTCGATGCCGTACTCCATCCTGGCGGGATCGATTCCCGAGGGGAAGACGGGCATCTATATGGGCATCTTCAACTTCTTCATCGTGATTCCCGAGATCCTCGCCGCCGTGGGATTCGGCTGGGTGATGAACACGTTCCTCGGGAACGATCGAATGGCGGCGGTCACGCTGGGCGGCGTGTGTTTGGGCATCGCGGCGCTGCTGGTGTCGCGTGTGACGGACGCCGGGGACGCGGCCTGATGCGGCGCGCGCGGTGGGTGCGCCGAGTGCGCGTGTTGGTTGCGGCGGCTGCGCTGGCCGGCGCGGGCTCCGTGCTCGGGGCGCAAGCGCCCGTCGTGACGAAGGTGGACCCGCCCAGCTGGTGGCCGAACTCGACCGTGAACCCGGTGCGCGTGATGATTCGCGGGCAGCATCTCGCGGGCGCCCAGCTCTCGTGCGGCCGACTCACGTGCACCAACGTGCGCGTGAACGCGAGCGGCACCTATGTGTTCGCGGACGTGCGCGTGCCCGCCGGCAGCGCGCCGGGGCGCTATCCGCTCACCGTGCGCACCGCCGGGGGCAGCGTGGATGCGCCGTTTGAGCTGTTCCGGCGCCTTCCCGCACAGGGGCGCTACGCTGGCTGGGGGCGCGACGACGTGATGTACCTGTTGATGCCTGACCGCTTCGCCAACGGCGACCCATCGAACGACGATCCGGCCGTGTCGCGCGGGTTGTTCGACCGCAGCAAGGCGCGCTACTACCACGGCGGCGACCTCGAGGGCGTGCGCCAGCGCCTGCCGTACCTGAAGGACCTCGGGATCACGACCATCTGGATGAACCCGATCTACCAGAACAACGATCGGCTGAACGATCGCGAGACCTACGACAACCTCCCGATCACGGACTACCACGGCTACGGCGCGACGGACTTCTACGCGGTCGAGGAGCACTTCGGTTCGATGGCCGAGGTGCGGCGGCTGGTGGACGAAGCGCACGCGATGGGCATCAAGATCGTGTTCGATATGGTCGCCAACCACACGGGACCGTATCACCCGTGGGTCAACGACCTGCCGACGCCGACCTGGTTCAACGGCACCGAGCGCGAGCATCTCGCGAACACCTGGCAGACGTGGACGCTCGCCGACCCGCACGCGTCGCCGGCGGTCACCAAGGCCACGCTCGACGGCTGGTTCATCAACATCCTCCCGGACCTGAACCAGAACGACCCAGAGGTTGCACGCTACATCATCCAGAACACGCTCTGGTGGGTGGCGATGACCGGCATTGATGGCATTCGCCAGGATACCTGGCCGTACGTGCCGCGCGCGTACTTCCGCGACTGGATGGCGGCCATCAAGCGCGAGTTCCCCACGCTGCGCGTGGTGGGCGAGGTGCTGGACGGCGACCCGACGATGATCGCGTTCCATCAGGGTGGCGTGACGCAGTGGGATGGCATCGATGTGGGCGTCGACGCGCTGTTCGACTTCCCGCTGTTCTATCCGTTCCGCAACGCGTTCGCGCGCGGGCGGTCGCTGCGCGAGGTGCCGCAGATGCTTGCGCGCGACCGGCTGTACCGCGATCCGGCGTCGATGGTCACGCTCGTGGGCCTGCACGACGTGGATCGCTTTATGGGCGAGCGGGGCGCGACGACGGCGGGCCTCAAGCTTGCCTTCACCGCGATGCTGACACTGCGCGGCACGCCTCTTGTGTACTACGGCGACGAGATTGCCTTGGCCGGCGGTGGCGACCCAGACAACCGGCGCGACTTTCCGGGCGGGTTCCCCGGCGACCCACGCAACGCCTTCACGGTCGCCGGACGCACGCCGGAGCAGCAGGATGTCTTTGAGCACCTGCAGACGCTGCTGCGGATCCGGCGTGAGCGGGCCGACCTGCGTGCGGACTCGATGCAGAATCTCGTCGTCGCGGAGCAGCTGTGGGTGTACCGCCGCGGACGGACCCTTGTAGCGATCAACAACGACACTGCTCGGGCCACCGCGCGAGTGCCCATCGGCCTGCTCGATCGCGACCTGCTCGGCTACTGCGCCGCGCCGGAGGCGCAGGGCGCGGTGGTGGTCGTGCAGATTCCGCCTCGCACGGGCTGCATCTTCCCGATCAAGAGCGTGGCGGTGCCCGGTCCCGCGCTCGGCGTGACGGGCCGACGTGAGATCGTCCGGCGGTTCGAGTCGCGGTTCGTTGAGGCGCGACAGGTGGAGGTCTGGCTGCCGCCCGGTTACGGGCGCGACTCGGCGCGCTATCCAGTGCTGTATATGCACGACGGACAGAACGTCTTTGATCCGGCGACCAGCTACGGCGGCGTGGACTGGGGCGTGGACGAGACGATGACGCGCCTCATCGCGCAGCGCGCGATTCGGCCGGCAATCGTCGTGGCGGTGTGGAACTCACCGCGACGCGCACAGGAACTGATGGCGGCGAAGGCAATCCCCGCCGGCGTGGACAGCGTCAACAGCGGCCTCGGCCGGCGCTTCGGCGGGCCCTGGCTTGGCGATCAGTATTTGCGGTTCCTGACCGAGGAGCTCAAGCCGTATATCGACCGCACGTACCGCACGCGGCGCGGCCGCGCGGACACGTTCATTATGGGCTCGAGTATGGGCGGCATTGCATCGCTCTACGCGGCGGCCGAGCAGCCGACCGTGTTCGGCGGCGTGGCAGCGGTGAGCACGCACTGGCCTGCGGGAGACGGGCTCCTGATCGATTACCTCGCCCGCCGGATGCCTGATCCGGCGACGCACCGGATCTATATGGACATCGGCACGGCGACGCTCGACTCGCTGTATCCGCCGTTCCAGGCACGCGCAGACTCGCTGTTCCGCTCGCGCGGCTGGGTGGCGGGCCGCAATTGGATGAGCCGCACGTTCGAGGGCGCCGAGCACAATGAACGGGCGTGGCGCGAGCGCGTGGAGATCCCGCTGCGCTTCCTGCTCGGCGTGCCGACGGCGCCGCGCCCAGCCGCGCCGCCGCCGGCAGCGGCGCGGCCCTAGAACACGCAGCCCGCGCGGGCAGGCAGTTCGAGCACCACGGCGTCGCCGTCGCGCCGCGGGACGCCACAGCCGCCGATCTCGGCGGGCCGCGAGAGCGTCAGCCCCTCGACGCGCACGGTCGTCGCGCTCGTGCCGTTGTTGAGCGCGACGACCGTCGCGCCACGCCGATACACGTAGACCTGTTCCGTCACCAACAGGTTCTCGGTGCGCGCTTGGCGCAGCTCCGGGCGCGCGCGCCGTAGCGCGAGCATCGCACGCGTGTGGCTGAAGATGCGCTGCTCCTTCGGAGTGCGACCGGCGGCGTCGAATGCCGAGCGTGTGTCGCCTGGGAATCCGCCGGGGAAGTCACGGCGATTGTCGGGATCGCCGTTGCCGGTCATCATAATCTCGTTGCCGTAGTACAGCTGCGGGATGCCGCGCGCCGTGAAGAGGAACGTGATGGCGAGCCGCATCCCTTCCTCGGTGGCCGTGCTGTCCCACGGCAGCCGCGGCATATCGTGGTTGTCGAGGAAGGTGACCAGCGCGTTGGGATTGTCGTACAGCCGATCCTGCGCGAGGACCTGCGCGAGCTGGCGAATGGACTGTCCGCGCGCGAACACGCGGCGCGTGGCGGCCTGCAGCGGGAAATCGAACATCTGGTCCACGCCCGTGCGAATGCCGTCGAAGCCGACGTGCGTGCCCTCAAAGAACGACATCACCGCGGGATCCTCGTGCCACACTTCGGCAACGACGGTGACCTGCGGGAACTCGCGCTTGACGGCGTCCATCCACGGGCGCCAGAACCGGCGCGGCGAGTAGGGCCAGGTGTCCTGACGAATGGCGTCGGCGCCGCTCACGGCCATCCACCAGAGGGTGTTCTGGATGATGTAGCGTTCGACTTCCGTGTCGCGCTGATCGAAGTCAGGGAGAATGTTGGCGAACCAGCCGTGGAGGGTGGAGTCCACGACGGCGGGCGCGGCGTAGGGGTCGGTGAGCGCGGCGATCTGCCAGTTGTTCGGCAGGTGCCGTGCGAGCGTCCCCGCGTACCAGGTGGGCGTCGGCGGATCCTGCGCAAAGACGTGCTCGGGCCCGGTGTGGTTGGCGACCTGGTCGAGGACGATCTTGATCCCGTGCCGATGCGCGTCGTCCACGAGACGGCGAAGCGTGGAGAGATCGCCGAGTCGTTCCTCGACGGCGTACATATCGACGGCGCCGTAGCCGTGGTAGTCCGTGTAGGGGCGACCGGTGTCGCGGAGCTTGGGGCGGTGCTCGACCGTATCCACGTTCTGGTAGACGGGCGTCATCCAGATGGCGGTGATGCCCAGGTCCCGGAGGTACGGCAGGCGCTGCCGAATGCCCTCGAGGTCGCCGCCGTGGTAGGCGCGCAGATCGCGTCGGTCGTACATCCCGCGCGACTGCGGCGGGTCGTTGTTCGTCGTGTCGCCGTCGGCGAATCGATCCGGCATCACGAAGTAGATGACATCGTCGGGACCGACGCCGGCAAAGCGGCCCTGGCGTTCGAGCGACGGATGCACGGTGAAGTCGAACTGCGTGCTGCCGCCCGGGGTGCGCAGGGTGATTGGGTAGCGGCCCGCGTTGGTGGACGGCTGGAGCCGGACGTCAATGAAGACGTAGGCGCCACTCTCGCTGACGCGGAGGTTGCTGCACTGGAGTGGAGCGCAGGTGGCCTGGGCGCCGTGGAGGTCGCGGCCGTGCACGAGGAGGCGCACGGGGTTGATGGTGGAGCCGAGCCACCAATCGGGAGGTTCGACCTTGGTGACGCGCGGGGCGCTCGCGGTCGGCGACGGGGCGGGTGCGTGCGTCGCGGTCGCGGGGGACAGGGATTGGGCGAATGCGACGGGGGCGGTGCTGAGGAGCACCACCCCCGCGATCCAGTGGCGGCTGGCGAGTGAGAGAGTCACGGGGGGACCCGACTGATTGGCTATGGAGTGCTTGGAGTGGTTTCAGCTGGACGCAAGCGATACGCGGCGCCACCGCCGGGGGCGAGCGTGACGCGCAGCCGTTGCCCAGTGCGCAAGTTTGGCCGACTCGGGATACTGACGGACGTTGGGTTGGTACGCCAGTGCGCGCCCGCACCGTCCTCGTACGAGTCTGCCACATAGCTCACACCTTGCGGCAAGAAGTCCAAGGGAATCTGCAGCGCACGCGGGTGCTCGTCTGTGATCGCTCCGATGAACCACTCGTCCTTGCCCTTCGTCTTGCGCGCGACGACAACGGAGTCGCCGATGCCGCCCGCCAAGACAATCGTCGTGTCCCAGTCCACGGCGACATCGCGAATGAACTGGAAGGCAGGGTTGTCGACGTAGCTCTCTGGCAGATCAGCAGCCATCTGCACCGGGGAATAGAGCACGACGTAGAGTGCGAGCTGCTTGGCGAGGGTGGTGCGGGGGCGAGCAAGTGTGTCAGCGCGCGGCGATCGGGTGCCTCCGACCGTCACGAGGAGGTCGAAGATGCCGGGGGTGAAATCCATCGGGCCCGCCAGCATCCGCGTGAAGAAGAGGATGGTCTCGTGCTCCGGCGGGTTGCCGCCGTCCTCACCCCAGGCGTTGTACTCCTGCCCGCGCGCGCCCTCGCGCGAGAGCATATTCGGGAAGGTGCGCCGCTCGCCCGTGTCCTTGATGGGCTCGTGCATCACGATGCTGAGTCCGTACCGCGCAGCGGCCT
>CAYPYY010000142.1:0-6087 GCA_964414995.1 uncultured Gemmatimonas sp. | reverse complement strand
GTGGTGGAAGTGCCGCGGGCCAAGGAGCCCGTGCACGTGGAGCCCGGTGACGTGGCGGGCGCACTCGGGCCCGACGGTCCGATCGCGGCACGACTGGGGCGCTACGAGGATCGTCCGAGCCAGCGTGAGATGGCGCGCCTCATCGCACAGCTGTTCACGCGGGGCGGGGTGGGGCTGATCGAAGCGGGCACCGGCGTCGGCAAGTCCCTGGGTTATCTCGTGCCCGCGTTGCGCTGGGCGGCGGCCAGCGGCGAGCGCACGGTGGTCTCGACCAACACCATCACGCTGCAGGAACAACTCACTGGCAAGGACCTGCCGTTTCTCCGCGAGGCACTCGACGACCAAGAGGTGCGCTTCGCGCTGCTGAAGGGCTGGAAGAACTATCTCTGCCTGCAGCGACTCGAGCAGGCGCGCGGACAGGCGCCGGTGCTCTTTGATGACGACGCCAGCGTGGATCTCGCGATGCTCGAGGGCTGGGCCGAGAAGACGCAGGATGGGTCGCTCGCGGACCTGCCGTCGCCGCCGCGCCACGAAGTGTGGGACGAAGTCGCCGCCGAGGGTGACCTCTGCACGCGACTCAAGTGCCCGCACTTCGATCGCTGCTTCGTGTTCAAGGCGCGGCGCGCCGCGGCGCAGGCCGACGTCGTCGTGGTGAATCACCATCTGCTGATGGCCGATATCGCCGTGCGTCGGGCCTCCGGGCGCTGGGACGAGGCCGCGGTGCTGCCGGCGTACAAGCGCTTGGTGATCGACGAGGGGCACCACATCGAGGACGCGGCGGCGTCGCACCTGGGCCAGCAGGTGTCGCGCCGCGGCCTCGAGCGCCTGTTCGCACGGCTCGAGCGGCGGGGCAAGGGCCTGCTGCCTGCACTCGAGCACAAGCTCGCTGGCAACCGCGATCTCTACTCGGTGGCGTCACTGGACCTCGTGCGCGCGCGGCTCTTCCCGGCACTCGCCACCGCGCGCGACAAGAGCGCGCTGCTCTGCGATTTGCTCTCGCAGTGGATGCAGGGCCGCAGCGAAAGCACGGTGCGGCTCACGGAAAGCTTTGACGAGGAACCCATCTGGGCAGCGGGCCTGAGCGTGGCACTCGATGACCTGCTGGCCGAAGTGGAGCTGCTCGGCGACGGCCTGCGAATGGTGCGGGAGCGCCTTGAGACCGACGAGTCAAAGGCCGAGGAGATGGCGCCGCTGCTCAATGAGGTGCGTGGCGTCACCCGCCGGCTGCAGACCGCGGGCGATGCCCTGCGGGCTGCGCTGCGACCGGGCCGCGAAGGGATGCCGCGCGTGCGCTGGCTCGAGGTCCGCGGTGGCGATCGCAACATCGGGGCGACCGCGGTACCGCTCGACCTCGCGCCGATTCTCCGCGAGGACCTGTTCCGCCGCGTCGAGACGGCGGTGGTGACCAGCGCGACGCTCTCCGTCGGCGATGGCTTCGGCTTCATCACCCGGCGACTCGGGCTCGATGACGAAGCCCTCGAGCCGGTCACGGCGTCGCTGGCCTCGCCGTTCGACTATCCGCGGCAGG
This sequence comes from uncultured Gemmatimonas sp., assembly GCA_964414995.1. Taxonomy (GTDB): domain Bacteria; phylum Gemmatimonadota; class Gemmatimonadetes; order Gemmatimonadales; family Gemmatimonadaceae; genus Pseudogemmatithrix. The sequence continues at coordinate 4,559 of CAYPYY010000142.1, read as the reverse complement.
CGATGCTGCTCATCCCGAGCGACTTTCCGCCGCCTAACACGGATGGCGCGGCGCACCTGCGGCGCACGGTCGAGGCCTGTGCCGATGTGATTGATGCCGCGCAGGGCGGCGTGTTTCTCCTGTTCACCAGCCACCGCGACGTTCGTGAGGCGGCGCGTGCACTGCGCGAACGCGGCGTCGAGGGACGCTTCCCCGTGCTCGTGCACGGCGAGGCGCCGCGCGACGAACTGCTGCGGCGGTTCCGCGAACACGGTGACGCCGTCCTTGTCGGCACCGCGAGCTTCTGGGAGGGCGTGGACGTGCCCGGGCGCGCGTTGCGCGGGATGGTCATCGCCAAGATTCCATTCCGCGTGCCCACCGAGCCGATGACCGCCGCGCAGTGCGAGGCCATCGAGGCCGCGGGTGGCGATCCCTTCGGCGAGTATATGATCCCGCACGCCGCGCTGCGGCTCAAGCAGGGATTTGGGCGACTCATCCGCACCGCCGCCGACCGCGGCACCGTGGTCATCTGCGACCCGCGCGTCGTCACGAAGTCCTACGGGCGCCGCCTTACGGAGGGCTTGCCGCCCGCCACCCGCCTCCAGGGCCCCTGGGCGATGCTCCGCGAGGAGCTGCGCGCATTCTACGAGCGGGAACCCAGTAAATTGCCGGGATGAACCGCCCCTCCAAGATCGTCTGCGCCGGTCGCAATTACCGCGAGCACGCCAAGGAACTCGGCAACGAAGTCCCCACGGCGCCGCTCATCTTCCTCAAGCCGTCGTCCACCGTCATCCGCTCGGGCGAGGCGATCGTGCTGCCCGCGCACGCGGGCCGCGTGGACTTTGAGGGCGAGATTGGGGTCGTGATCGGTCGAGAGCTCAAGCGGGCGACGCCCGCTGAGGCTGCGCGGGCCGTGCGCGGCGTCGTGGCCGTGAATGATGTGTCGGCGCGCGAGTGGCAGAAGGCTGATGGTCAGTGGTGGCGAGCCAAGGGCTCCGACACCTTCTGCCCACTGGGTGAGGAGAGGCAGGGCGCAGTGGACCTCAGCGACCTCTCGGTCGTCACGCGAGTGAACGGCGAGGAGCTCCAGCGGGGTCACGCGCGCGAGATGGTGTTTCCGATCGCGGAGTTGATCGCGCACATCACGACCGTGATGACGCTGGAGCCTGGCGATGTCGTGGCAACCGGCACTCCCGCCGGGGTACGAGCGTTGGCTCCCGGCGACGTTGTCGAGGTGGAGGTGGTCGGTTGGAGCCGCGTGAGCAACCCTGTGACCGCTGAGTCGTGACCGAGCAATGATGCGCAAGCGCTTCGAACTGCTGCCCAAGCGACGTGCGACGGATCCGCGCGCGTCGGCGGTGGCGTTCGTGGTGCAGATCGCGCTGATTGCGATCATCGTGCCGGCGTTCCTCGTGCCGGTGGCGCTGGATCTGATCCGGGATGACGCGGGCGAACGCATCGTGCCCGAGCGGATCAGCTTCGAGATCGCGTTGCCGACGGACCGGCCCACGGAGCGCCGGCCCGCGCGCGCCGGGGGTGACAACCGCCCGATTTCCGAGCGCCCGCCGAGCGCGGCCGCACCTCTCGTGCCGCCGACGAGCATTCCCTCGATGTTGCCGACCGCGCCTGCGGTGCCGAGCCCGCCGGGTGGTGGCGCTGGGCCGATCATCGGGGGCGGCGGACCGCTCGAGGGCGTGCAGCCCAGCTTCACGGATTCGCGACTGTGGGTGCGACACAACGACGTGGTCATCGCCCCGATTATCCCGCTGACGCGCGCCGACACCCTGCGCATCCGGCTCGCGGAGCGCCTGATCGCGGTCGAGGATTCGCTGGCCGGCCTCCCCAATGATGCGGGGCATCGCTTCTTCCAGGGCGACTGGACGACGCGCGTGGGTGGTCAGAAGGTCGGTGTCGACCCGGGCTTCATTCGCCTCGGGCCGGTGTCGATTCCGACCGCCGCGTTGGCGCTGATGCCGATGAACGTGCAGGCGAACCCGACGGCGATGGAGCGCGTGCAGCGGCTCGCGTCAATGCGCGAGGACATCCAGCGGCAGGCGTATCGTTCGATGCGCGAGGATGAGTTCTACGCCGCGGTCCGCGCACTGCGGGCGCGCCGTGAGCGCGAGCGGCAAGAGCGCGAAGCGGCCCGCCAGACGCCGCCGCAGGCCCCCTAGGCCCTAGAGCTCGGCGTCGGCGTCATCCGGGCGCGGCGCTGTCAGTCGCACGACCGCCCCCAACGGGCCGAGCACGCGAAAATCGTCGCCGTCACCAAGGATCAGGTCCTGCGCCTCCGGCCCCGGAGCGATCAGGCGCACGCTGGTCCCGCGACGCTCGATCGAACGCACGAGGATCTGCGTGAGCACGCGCGCGACGACCGGCGTGCCCTCGGGCACTCGAGCGGACGGAACGACGAGCGCGAGGTCACCTTCGCGCACCGCGTGCTGCGGCGCGTCCTCGAAGTTCACGCGCACGAGAAACGCGTCGTCGCTGGCTAGGAGCGTGCGGTCCAGCGTCAGATGTTCTTCCGTCAGCGTCCGCCCATCGGGTGTCCAGCGCACCACGGGAACCGGCTGCGTCCCCACGCCACCGGTGAACCCTTCGATCACCACGCCGCGCGAGCGGCCCGGAGCCCGACGGATGTAGCCCTTGCGCTCGAGCGCTGAGAGCAGGTCCACGACGGTCCGCGTGGACGGGATGCGAAAGTGGCGCGCGATTTCTCGGATGCTCGGCTGAAACGAGTGCGTCGCGAGAAAATCGATGAGGAAGTGCCAGAGCCGACGCTCGACCTGCGTGAGGGCCGACCGCGGCGCGTCCACCTCAGCGGCCCGCGATCAACCCGCTCAGGTGTACCTGCGCCCGCGCGATGCGCGCGAGTGTGCGCTCGCGTCCGAGCAGCGCCATCACCTCGAAGATGCCCGGCGATGCCGCCGAGCCAACCAAGGCCACGCGCAGCGGCTGCAGCAGCTTGCCGGCGCCGACGCCCAGCGACTCGGCGAGTGCGCGAAGGCGTTCCTCCATCGCCGGCTCGGACCAGTCAGCGAGGCCCGTGAGCGCGTCGCCGGCCGAGCCGAGCAGAGAACCTGCCGCCGCGGGGTCCTTCCACTGCTTGGCGACGGCATCGGCGTCGTAAGCGAAGTCGTCGGTGAAATACGGCCGGGCCTGCGCGATGATGTCGTCCGTGAGTCGCGAGCGCACACGCAGGAGCTCGAGGAGCTTGTGGAACCACGCCGTGCGCGACGCAAGCTCGCTCGCCGTGGTCAGGCCAGCCGCGACCAGGCCCGGCGTGACCAGCGTCGCGAGGGCGTCGAGCGGCATCCGCACGAGGTGCTGCCCGTTCATCCATTCGAGCTTCTGCGGATCGAACACGGCGGCCTTCTTGAGCAATCCGTCCTCGCTGAACGTCTGCACGAGCTCGTCGAGTGACATCACCTCGTTGAACTCACCACCCGGCGACCACCCCAGCAGCGCGAGGAAGTTGACCATCGCCTGCGGCAGGATGCCCTGGTGCTGATAGTCGCCGACGGCGGTGGCGCCGTGCCGCTTCGAGAGCTTCTTGCCATCGGTGCCGTGGATCATCGGCAGGTGGCCGAAGCGCGGGAGCGGCGCGCCCAGTGCTTCGTAGAGCAGAATCTGCTTGGGGGTATTCGAGATGTGGTCGTCGCCGCGCATCACCAGCGTGATGCCCATCGCGATGTCGTCGGAGACGACGGCGTGGTTGTAGATCGGTGTCGCGTCCGAGCGCAGAATGACGAAGTCGTCAATGTCCTTGTTCGGAAAGCTGATGCGACCGTGGACGAGGTCGTCCCACGAGGTGTCGCCGTCACGGACGCGGAAGCGGAGCACGAACGGCGCGCCGGCGGCGACGCGGCGCTCGATCTCCGCCGGCGGGAGCAGGTCGCAGCGGCGATCGTAGGCAAACGCGCCGCCCGCCGCCTCCGCCGCGGCTCGGCGCTGCGCCAACTCATCGGCCGTGCAGAAGCACCGGTACGCCTTGCCCAGGGCGAGCAGACGGTTGGCATCGCGGCGGTGCCGCTCGAGGTTGGCGCCCTGAAAGACGACCTCTTCGTCCCAGTCGAGCCCCAACCACGTCAGCCCCTCGAAGATGGCGCGCGTGGACTCGTCGGTAGAGCGCGCTTTGTCCGTGTCCTCGATGCGAAGCAGGAACTTGCCCCCCGTCTTCCGCGCGAGGAGCCAGTTGAACAGGGCCGTGCGCGCGCCGCCCACGTGGAGGTAGCCGGTGGGCGAAGGGGCGAAGCGAAGGCGTGGCGGAGTCGTCACGGCGGGGCAGACGGGGCGATGAAAACTGCAACGGGCCCGACCGGACAGACCGGCGGGCCCGCACAACGGAGACGGAGGGATTCGAACCCTCGATACAGGTTTAACCCCGTATAACGGTTTAGCAAACCGCCGCCTTCAGCCTCTCGGCCACGTCTCCTGCGCTCGGGCGTGCCCGAGAGGGAGAAATCTCGCCCGACGCAGGGGGCGAATCAAGGCGAAAGGCGCCGCAGTTCGTAGGTCACGGCACCCAGCTCGGCGCGCCAGGTGTTCGGTCCCGTGCGGATCCAGCGGTAGGACACGCG
>CAYPYY010000141.1:0-6167 GCA_964414995.1 uncultured Gemmatimonas sp. | reverse complement strand
CGATCCGGACGATCCCGGGCTTGCCGCGGAACCAGAGCAGGGCGGTCTTCGCGGTTGGGGAGGGCTTGGCGAGCAGGGCCCGTTGCACGACTGGTGCACCGCGCCAGGTCCTCGGGCGTTCCACCTCGACAAGCGTGTCGGGAACCTGCGCCCCGGCCGGGAAGGCAGGGAACAGGGTCGCGGCCAGGAGCAGGAGTCGGCGCATGGCAGGGCAGTTTCCCCAAGTGGCGGTGTCCAGGGCAATCCTTTGAACTAGCGACGTTGACGCAGCGTCATGGGCCGTCGGGTAGCGCCTACTGGAAGCAGCGTCGGCGCGAGGCCTCCGCTTTCCTTTTTGCTCGGCGACGACATAGGCGCGACACGCATTACGACGGTGCGATACCTACCGGGGTAGGGCCCGTACCGCTAGCGCTCTTCAGCCTAACGGGTGCTGCCATGGACGTCGTCAATCGCTAGGTCGAGGTGTCCACTTCTCTGATGTCTGGCAAAGTCAGAGCGGAAAGCGTCCACCGCAGCGCGCCTGCGACAGCGCGACATATGCGGCGTTTACTCTTCTCGCCTCGGCAAGCACTTGCGCCCGTCGCTGCGGGCTCATCGACTGCAATCGCCCAGGGTAAGCTTGCTGCACAAGTTGCCGGCGGGTCTGTTCAATAGATTCCCACGTTGAGCCGACTGTTGCCTTCAGCAGTTTGTGTGCATCCTCGAGCGGCATGGTTCGCTCCGGAGGAAGGGCGGGACTGGGCGAAGCAGAAGCATCCGCTGGTCTGCTTGAAGTTGCTGGGTGGAACGGCACCGCATTTGCCGTCTCCATGGTGGTGTGTGGCGCAGCCGCTCGTTCCCACAGGTTGGGGTGCTGTGGTGCTGGCGGCCGCGCGGGCGTCAAACGGGGTGGCGTTGCGCTGGAAATCGCCGCTTGCACTTCGGCACGCAATGCAATGGCACGAGGAACTTGGCGATACTGGAGTTCGTTCTCCAGTTGCTCAAGTACCTTCAGGTCCCCGCGGCCCTTGGCGAACATTTCCTCCAGTTGTGCGACACCGTGCTGCATGAGAGGACGAGACATGGCTAGGCAAACTCCTGCTCTTCTTCAACGCCGAAGGGGTCAACTTCTTTGTAGTGGACCCAAACCGTACTGTCGACAGACTCGGCCCCCAGAGGCTCGATGCCCAAGCGCTCGAGAGTTTGCATCAGCTCGCTTAGCACCGCCTCACGCCTGCGGACGAAGCTCGACGCGAAGCATCGCCAGAATATCCAACCGGCCCGCTCAAGAACGCGCTGGCGTGCCATGTCGTCTTGCCACTGACCTGGACCATGGAAGCGATCACCATCGCATTCGATAGCCAAGCGTCTGCCTTCATTGCCCTCGACGACGAAGTCGATGCGGTAGCCACCACACGTGACCTGTGGCTCCACACGGAAGCCGCGCTTGACAAGCTCGTCGAACATCTCTAGCTCGAAACCCGATTCACAGCGCTCGCGAAGGGCCTGGACCTTCTTCGCGTCGTGCCGGAACGGTTGCTTGAAGTGGCTGATGACCTTGCCGTTAAGCGAGTCTTCCTTAAACTCGGTCGCGGCGACAGAGCGGAAGAGGTACATGCGGTCCCGGGCACGCGACAAGGCGACATTGAAGCGTTGGTGCATGTCCGCGCGATTGGCCGCCGAGCGATCGCCAGGGCCTAGGACCATAGAGACCATCATGATGTCGCGCTCACGGCCTTGGAATACCGGCGGTGGTCCAATGGCAATCCTTCGCTCCACGACGTGGACAGGGGAGATGCGCTCGCTGACCAACTCGTGGATGCGAGCGGCTTGTGCGGTTCCCAGAAGAGTCACCACGCCAATGCTGCGACCGTCGAACTGCGAATCGGCAAGGACGGCTTCGATCTCATCGACGACGGCCTTAGCCTCAGCTTCGTTGACGTCACCACGTCGGTTGCCGCCCTTCACAAACACATCGATCAAGGGGGGGTCAAGCCGTTCGTTTGCCTTTGGCACACGCAGAGGACGGATGTCGCCTTGGTAGAATTCTCTGTTCGAAAACTCGATGATGGCGGGCACGCAGCGGAAGTGCTCTTTCAGCATAACCGAATTGCCCGCGAACACGACTCGGGCCAAGTCGTAGATGGATTTGTCTGGAGTCATCTGTGACCCGTGAGGCTGGTTGGTAAGGAACCGATTGATGAGCTCTTTGATTCTCTCTTCGGCGGTGCCTACTGCGGAGGGCGAAACCTGCTTGTGGTCGCCGACGATCAGTACCTTCTGGCCACGCAGAAGCGCCGGAAGCGCCCATATGTCCGACTGCGATGCTTCGTCAATGACGACCAGGTCGAAGAGACCAACCTCGGGCGGAATGGTCTCGGACACCCGCCATTGAGGCAACACCCAGCAGGGCACGGCTTGGTACGCTCGAAGCATCGCATCGCGGGCCGCCTTTCGGTGGCGAACCGCTCGCACTCCAGTTCCGGAGCCCATTGCCTGCACCGCGTTGAGGTATGCCTGCAATGCTTGGCGGACCGAGTCGGGCGAATTATTGAACACGCCGAGCCAGGTCTTCTCCGCAACGAGATCCTGGTACGTTCGGGCCAACGATGTGGTCAGAATCCGGCGCTCGTCGAACAGTTCGCGTAGTTTGTGATGGCCGTCGATGCTGTCGAGGAACATCACAGCCTGCCGCCAACTCCAAGCGTCTAGCCACGTGGAGGGCGTGGCGGGGTCGAGGTCAGCGCTTGCCGTCTCCGTGCGAAGGCGCCGTGCCCACTTGAGGGCGCCAGCCGACTCGATAGCGGATGTGACCCTGCCGATTTCGGCAAGAGACGGCTGCAGCGCAGTCAACCGCGAGAGTTCAGTCTGCAGCGCTAGCCACTTTGTCTGCAGCGCTGACTCGTCGGCGCTGACCCGGCCGAGAGACTCAGTAAGAAACAGACGCAGCTCATCGACGATGGCGCCGCTGTGCCCTTCGAGCTTGCGTACTAGTTCCTGTACACGCCTCATCGCGTACGCAAGCCGCCCTTTGTCCACGTGGGCCTGCAGGCTGGTATAGGCGGTGGCGACGAACGGCTCACCGTCGTTCCACATCCGGTCGGCGGCCTGCTTACCGAATACCTCCTCTATTCGAGAGTGCAGCTTCGCGTCGAAGTCGAAAGTCAGCTGCCGAACGTCCTCGATCCCCGCCTGCCAAATAGCGACCTTCTTCAAGGCGGGCTCGACGCCCGGCCCAGGAGCCTCCAGACTGAACTCGCCAGACAGCGAGGACCAGCGGGCGAGGACTTTCCGGGCTTCTAAGCGCCAGGCAATCAACTCCTGTACCAGTTCCCAGTCAGCCTTGCTCGCCGGTGTGATTCCACTGACAGTGATGCTTGAGATCAGCTTGCGTGCTTCGCTCTTGCCGAATGGCAACGCGAACGCACTCTTGCCTCCAACTAACCGACCGAGCGCGTCGGTCAGGTCCTCGTTGAGCTCGGCGTCAGCCGGCACTTCGACGGCCTTAGCCACGAGTTCTCTCCGCTGTCGGTCCAACTTGCGTACGTCGGCGCATAGAGCCACCAGTGCCACCAGCACGGGGTCAGTCGGCCGCATGTCCGTGAAGCGCTTGCCGAGGGTGTCGAGCCAAGACTGTCGCGCTAGTGCAAGCTTGGCTTTCAACGCCATGCGGTCACCTAGGAACTTGCTAAGTGCCTGCGCCCTTTCGAAGGTCTCCAGTCCCGAGTCGACCAAAGCGAGGATGGCCCCTTGGTGGACGCTGGCGTCAATGGACTTCGCTTTGACCAGGTCGCGATGCAGCCCGAGCATATCGGCCCACACGGGGAAGGCGTCTGCGGCAGGAAGCGTGCAGCCAAGGTACGGTAGGTCCCTGCCAACAGTCATCCGTGCACGTCGAAGCGAGTTGATTGCGGCGTCATCGAACGGAAGGTTGCCGTCCTTCGCCGTTGGCGGCTCGTCGTCGAACCATTGATGCGCTTCGGCCTGATCCAGAGCAATCTTTGCCAACTCCTCCGGAGTGACGTGACGGCCCTGGAACGGGTACTTCTGCATGTGCGTGGAAGCATATGCGGCCACGGTCCGATCGACGTGGGCAATCTTGGCGTGCAGTTGGTTCAGCTTCTCCTCAGCGGCCACAATGTTCTGGCTGGCACGCGTCGGGTTGAGGCTCGCAACGCTCGAAGCGATGGTCTGAATGGAGTGCTCAAACTGCTTCATGCCATCGCGTTCGTCGGAGAGCAGTGCGACACTGAGAGGACGGATGCGCTCCGGCAGCTTCTCCTGCAGGACCGCTAAAGCTGATTCGCCCTTGGCCGTCACCAGGACACGTTTCCCCTGTGCAAGGTAATGGCAGATGACATTGGCGATGGTGTGCGTCTTGCCCGTTCCTGGGGGGCCCTGGACGACAACGCCATCGTTGGCATACAGCTTCTGAACGATGGAGACTTGCTCGTCGTTGTAGGCCATTGGAAAGTACAGCTCCATCGATTGCGAGCCCGCTTCGCTGGTCGATAACCCGCGGAAAGGCTGTTCCGGACGGACCTTCACCGTGGAGTCGCCACGCTCGACGAAGCTGCGGATGACGCTGGGGAGTGATTTCGCGTCTTCTACCTTCTTCTTCAGCCGGCGGATGTCTTCTAGAAAGATATCTCCGGAGCGCTTGCGACCGAACAGTACCCAAGTGTTCGTAATGGTGAGCGTGTCGCCCGGGACGGGCGGCGTCACGTCTTCGGTGCAAACCTTGTAGGCGCCTGACGGGTCGAGGTGACCGACGGCTGCCTTCAGAGTGCCGTCGTAGGTGGAGGACTCGAACGGGTTTACGCGGTTGGCGCCTGTGACAAGTGCGCTGCGCCAGTAGGCATCAAGCTGCTTGACCCCCGGGAGTTCCATTTCGGCGTAGCAGTCGGTTTCGAGTCGAGGCTCGACTTCACGCGGCCGCACCTCAAGATCGAAGGTCTTCTCATTGAGCGAGATCTCGCAAGCTTGAATGAGCAGCGGGTACTTCAGCGCCGTGGCGAATCCTTCCTTCTTCCAGGCAGCGTAACCGATGCCCCAGACCAGCTCGAGCGGTGTCTCAGCACCCTCAGACGATATGGCCTGCTGCAGCGAGAATAGCTGGTTGTAGCGGGCGATGGTCTTGCGGCGCGGGCGCTCTGCGGCAGCCCAGGGTTCCCACTGGTACTCGACGTACCAGTTGAACGCTTCCTCCACCTCGGGGTGGTCCTTCAGCTGCTCGCGAGCAACCTCGCGCTTGCCCTCGTAGATAACCGACTCGCTCTTGAGCTCAGGCGACTTCTCTGGATTCTTGGGTAGCGTCACCCAAGGCTTGAGCTGGTCGTCGAGCTCAGGCGGCGCGATTTCCTGCAGTCGGGGCAGGCGTAGCCAGACATCGTCGCCCTCTACCTGTAAGTTAAACTGAAGTTCGGGAAGGCCCTTAAGCTCGTGTTGATGGGCAACGAAGAACTCGGACGGGACAGTGAAAGCGGGTTTGGACTTCAGTTTCTCGACCTGCTCGATGTAGTTGAGCAGGTCGAGTACTAAAGGCGCGCCTGCAGCAAGGTCTTCACTCATTTCATGGCTCCCATCGCTTTACTTGTACCGGCGGCAGATTCTTTCAGGCTTCGCTGTTCGCAGTCAGAGGAAAGGAGGGTCTCGAGCATTTTGGTGAGGCTACGGTAATCATGAGCAGCGGCGACTTCGAGCAAGGTCCGAATTTGCAACGTGACGCCGACGGATGTCGATATGGTTCTCTTTACGGCCATGTTGATTGCCTTGAACAGAGGGGCACCATACAACAGAGCCCCCATGCGAGGAAGCGGCTCGACCTTGCATTGCGCGACTTTGATCATGCTGATTGGCATTCGAATGGAGGCTTGCCGCCTCAGAAGAATTGCCTGCAATCCGTATCTACCGGCATATACCTACCCATTCCGTTTCGCGATTCCTCTGACATCCGCCCCTTCAGTCCTGATCGCAAACCACGGCTCAGGGCCGATTAGCATGTAGATGTAACCGATCGGTTACATTTCGCCCGCTACCGCGCCTCCCCTCAAGCCCGATCCGGCATCAACCCATGCACCCCCGCCCCCAGCAGCCGCACCGGCCGCTTCCCGGCGTCCGTCCGCTCCAGCAGCGCCACCGCGCGCGAAGCGATGTCGTCCGCATCCCGCCCCGGCATCGAAGACGTG
>CAYPYY010000140.1:0-6232 GCA_964414995.1 uncultured Gemmatimonas sp. | reverse complement strand
GGCTCGACGAACTGGAGATGCATCGGTTGCACGGTCGTCAGATATTGGTCGAGGATCTCGTCGAGCGGGCGGCCGCGGATCGCCATATCGCGTCGGATGCGACGAATGAGCCGGATATCCGCGTCGGTGTCCACGAACACCTTGATGTCCAGGTGACGCCGGATGCGCTCCTCGACGAGCAGGAGGATGCCGTCAATGACGATGACATCGGCCGGCTCGATGCGCTCGGGCGCGTCGCTGCGACGATGGCGAGTGAAGTCATAGACGGGTTTGTCGATGGCACGTCCCGCCGAGAGTTCGGCGAGCTGCGCCTCGAGCAGGTCGAGGTCGAACGCGTCCGGGTGATCCCAGTTGAGGTGCCGCAGTTCGTGATGCGACTTCCCCTCGTGGTCCCGGTAGTAGGCGTCCATATCGAGGAAGGAGCACTCGGCTCCGGCCAGCGACTCCGCGACACGGCGCGCCACCGTGGTCTTGCCCGAGCCCGACCCGCCGGCAATGCCAATGATCAGCGGTCGCATAGCGCACCGAGCTCGGAGTGGTGCACGCGCGGAATCTGGGTGGCTCGGGCGGGGGCGAGAAGCGTCGGGGCTGTCACGGTCCTGTATCGGTGAGGGCTCCGGAACGTTGGCCTGTCCGCGCGGGGGGCGTCAACCGCGGAACCCTGCATCTCGGTGGGGGGAGCCCGTATCTTTCGGGATGGCAACCGTACGGATTCTGGCGCTCGGGCTGACCTTGCTGGTCGCCGCGCCGTTCGCCCCCATCGCCGCGCAGGCGCGCGTCTCCATCAAGGTCGCCGCGACGACCGACGTCCACGGCCGGCTCCGCGGCTGGGACTACGTGACCGGCCGCGAGGACACACTCCGTGGCCTCACCCGCGCCGCGACCATCGTGGACTCGCTGCGCCGCGTGGCGCGGGGCCGCGTGGTGCTCGTGGATGCGGGCGACCTGCTGCAGGGCAACGCGATGACCTATGTCGCGGGGCGCATCGACTCGCTCGCGCCGCACCCGGTCATCACGGCGATGAACGCGATGCAGTACGACGCGGCCGCGGTGGGGAACCACGAATACAACTACGGCGTGCCGCTGTTCGATCGTGCGATCGCGCAGGCGCGCTTTCCATTCCTCGCCGCCAACACGCGTCGGCTGGATGGCAAGCCGCCGTACCCGGGCCGCACGCTGGTCACGCGCGCCGGCGTCAAGGTCGCCATCATCGGCGCGACGACACCCGGCTCGATGATTTGGGACCGCGACAACCTGCGCGGACGCGTCGAGGTGACGGACATCGTCGCGGCGCTGCCGGCCCAGGTGCAGGCCGCGCGCGCCGAGGGCGCGGACGTGGTCATCGTCGTCGCGCACGCGGGCCTCAGCGAACTCAGCTCATACGACACCACCGCCACCGGACTCGGCAGCGAGAATCCGATGGGGCGCGTGGCGCGCGAGGTCGCCGGCATTGACGCGATTGTCATCGGCCACTCGCACCGCGAGATGACCGACACGACTATCAATGGGGTGCTCGTCGTGCAGCCCAAGAACTGGGCGACGAGCGTGGCCGTGATGACGCTCGATCTCGAGCAGCGCGCCGGACGTTGGGCGCTGGTGTCGAAGCGCGGCGAGACGGTGCAGGTCCGCGGGCAGCCGGAGCGCCAGGACATCGTCCGCGCGCTCGAGCGCGCGCATCGTGCGGCGGTGACCTACTCGACGGCCGCGGTCGGTCGCACCAGCGTGGCGTGGGCGGGGGACTCGACGGTGCGCCTGCAGGATTCGCCGATTATTGACCTCATCCAGGCGGTGCAGCTCAAGGAATCGGGCGCCGACCTGAGCATTGCGTCGGCGTTGAGTCTGGGCAGCGGCTTCGCCGCCGGCGACATCACGGTCGAGCGGCTCGTGGCGCTCTACCCCTACGAGAACACGCTGCGCGCGCTGCGTTTGAGCGGTCGCCAGGTCAGAGCCTTCCTCGAGCACACGGCGCGCTACTGGGTCGTGAGCCGCGACGCGAGCGGCGCCTTCCGGGTGCGGCCGGATCCGACGATTCCGGGCTACAACTACGATATGCTGCAGGGGCTCGACTATACGATCGATCTCGCGCAGCCGATGGGCCGGCGTATCACGCGTCTTGAGCGCAACGGGCGCCCGGTCGCGGACACCGACACGTTCACCGTCGCGGTCAACAACTACCGAGCGGGCGGGGGCGGCGGCTACGATATGTTGCGCGGCGCGCCCGTCGTATACGAGGGCGCGCGCGAGCTGCGCGAGCTCATCATCGACGAAATCCGCCGCCGCGGGACCATCGAGCCCGCCGACGTCTTCGTGAAGAACTGGGAGCTGCTCCCGCCTCGCGCCACACTGCGGCTGATCGCGATGAACGATATGCACGGCGCCTTCCGCAAGCGGCCGGACGGCTCGCTCGGGAACCGCGGGGGCTTCGCCGAGATCGCGACGATGGTGCGCCAGGCCCGGGCCGAGTGCGCGCCGATGTGTACGACGCTGCTCTTGAGCGGCGGCGACCTCTTCACCGGCACGCCGCCTTCGGATCTCACCACGGGCGCCGCCGTCGTGCCCGTGCTGAATGCGATGGGTTTCGCCGCGCACGCGCTCGGCAATCACGAGTTCGACTACGGGCAGGACACGCTGCGCGCGCGGATGCGCGGGCTCCACGCGCGCGTGCTCGGCGCCAACGTCACCTACGCCGATGGCCGCGACGTGGAGTGGATTCCGAACGACACGCTGATCGCGACGCCGGTGGGAACGGTGGGCGTCGTCGGGCTTGCCGATCCCAACACGCCGCTCACCACGATGCCGGCCCACGTCGCGGACCTGCGGTTTGCGCCGCTGGTGCCCGTGATTCGCCGCCACGCCGAGAGCCTGCGCGCGCGCGGCGCGCGGTATGTGGTCGTCGTCGCACACGAGGGCGCGTTCTGCAACATCGACAACCCGGACGACTGCCGCGGCGACATCATCGAGGTGGCACGCGAGCTCGGCCGCGGTGTGGTGGACGCGATTGTGAGTGGCCACACGCACTCCGCGGTGAGCACGATCGTGGAGGGCATCCCGATTGTGCAGGCGCGGTCGAGCACCCGCGCGCTCGGCGTCATTGACCTGCCGCTCGACAGCCGCGTGCCGCAGCCGCGGCCCGAGGTGCGCGAGGTCAAGTCGGACAGCATCGTGCCCGATCCGGAAGTCGGCGCGCTCGTGGCGAGTGCAGTCGCCGCCGTGGCGGACCGGGTGAGCGCGTTCGTCGTCAACAACGAGTCCACGCTGCCGCGGCGGGGCGAGCAGTACGCGCTAGGCAACCTGATCGCCGATGCGCAGCGCGCCGCTGGCCGCGGCGACATCGGTGTGATGAACAACGGCGGCATTCGCGCGGACCTGCGGGCCGGCGAGGTGCGCTGGGGCGACCTGCACGAGGTGGCGCCGTTTGCGAACCGCCTCGTGGCCATCAACGCGCGGGGGAGCGAGCTCGCGAAGTACTTCGAGACGCTGGTGGGCGGGTCGCGCATCAACGTGCACATCAGCGGCGTGACGATCGACTACGACCCGTCGGCGCCGGTTGGCTCACGCGTGCGCCGGGTGGCGATGGCCGACGGCAGGCCGATCAATCCGCGCCGGACGTATCGCGTGATTATGTCGAACTTTATGGCCAGCGGCGGCGACGGCGCCGGCCTCGCCGGGAGCGGCGCTCCCGAGGAAATCGGAATCGTGGATCTCGACGCATTGATTGCGCACCTGAAGGCCGCACCCGGCGGTCGCCTGGTGACCACCGAGGCGCTGACGGCGCCGCGCATCCGGGCCGTCCGATGAGCGAGTCCCTCCGTGCGTTCGTGAACGGGAAGGGCACGGACGTGCCGCCCGGCGGTACCGTGCTCGATGCCGTGCAATCGGTAGATGCGGAGGCCGCGGACGCCGTGCGCAACGGCACCCGCGTGATCGTGGATTCGCGCGGCCTGCCGGTGCCCAACGACACGCCGGTGCACGGCGGATACGTGATGCGTGTGGTCAGCGCGCGTCAGGCCCGAAGCGCCGAGGACTGAGTGGCGCACGTTACATCTGAGTTCGTCCGGCACATTCCGAAGACCGAGTTGCACTGCCACCTCGACGGCTCGGTGCGGCCGCAGACGATGCTGGAGCTCGCGCGCGACCAACGCATCGCGATGCCGGAGGACGATGCCGAGGCGCTGCGCGACTATATGCGCGTGGACGACGCCCACAACCTCGAGGAGTATCTCGCGCGCTTCGGCCACACGCTCGCCGTGATGCAGACGGCCGAGGCGATGGAACGAATCGCGTACGAACTGGCTGAGGACTGTCACCGCGAGGGCGTGCGCTACCTCGAGACGCGCTACGCGCCTGTTCTGAACATCGAGGCCGGGCTGACCCTGGCGCAGGCCGTGGAAGCGCCGCTGCGCGGTCTGGCGCGCGCTGAGCGTGAATACGGCATCGTCGCGCGCGTCATCATCTGCGGAATCCGCAATATGGACCCGGCGGTCTCGCTCGATCTCGCGCGCCTGGCGGTGCAGTTCAAGGACCGCGGCGTCGTGGGCTTCGACCTCGCGGGCGGCGAGTTGGGGAATCCTGCCGAGGCGCATCGCGCGGCCTTCGACCACGCGGCCGCGCACGACCTGCCGTGCACCTGTCACGCGGGCGAAGGCGATGGCCCAGCCTCGGTGGCGGCCGCAATGCGCGCCTGCCACGCGCATCGCATCGGGCACGGCACGCGCCTCGTGGAGGACCCCGCGCTGATGGCGGAGGCTCGCGAACGCCGCGTCGCCATCGAGTGCTGTCTCACCAGCAACGTGCAGACGCACGCGGTGGCCTCGCTCGACCAGCACCCGCTGCGGACCTATCTCGAGGCGGGGCTGCAGGTCTCGATTAACACGGACAACCGCCTGATGAGCGGCACCACGCTCGAGCAGGAGTATCTGCTCGCTCACCGGCACCTTGGCTTTACGGCTGATGAGTTGATCCGCGTGGCGCGCCTGGGCTTTGACAACGCGTTCTTGCCCGCGTCGGAGAAGACCGCGCTGCTCGCGCGCGTGGAGGCGGAGTTCCAAACCCTGCGAGGGAGTGTCCAGCGATGAGCGACGGTATGGAGCACGGCGCACGCGCCGCGCAGGCGGCGGCTGATGCGGTGCGCACACGGCTCGGTGTCGCGTCACCGGTCGCGGCGATCGTCCTCGGGTCGGGGCTCGGCGCGCTGGCGGATCGCGTGCGCAACGCGACGCGGGTGCCATACGCCGAGATTCCGGGCTTTCACGCGCCTGCCGTCGAGGGCCACAAGGGCGAGCTGATCCGTGGGTTCCTCGGGGACCGCGAGGTCCTGCTCCTCGCCGGCCGCTTTCATATGTATGAGGGCCACAGCGCGCAGGTAGCGGCGTTCCCCGTGCGCGTGGTGCACGCGCTCGGCGCGCGCGTGCTGTTCGTATCCAACGCGGCCGGCGGCATCCGACGCAGCTTCGCGCCGGGCACGTTGATGATCATCGAGGACCATCTCAACCTGCAGTTTCGGAATCCGCTCGTCGGTCGGCTGGAGCCGGGCGACACGCGCTTTCCGGATATGAGCGCGCCGTACGCGCCACGGTTGATCGCGCTCCTCGAGCAGGCGGCGTCCGCGGGCGGCTTGTCGCTGCCGCGGGGTGTGTACGCGGGGCTGCTCGGTCCGACCTACGAGACGCCCGCCGAGGTGCGGATGCTCGAGACCCTTGGCGCCGACGCCGTCGGAATGAGCACCGTCCCGGAGACGATCGTTGCCGCTGCGATCGGAATGGAGGTCGCCGGTGTCTCGTGCATTACGAATCCGGCCGCCGGCATCTCGAAGACTCCGCTCAACCACGCCGAGGTGATGGAGGAGGGCAAGAAGGCGGCGACGGCGTTCTGCGCGCTGGTCGAGCGTTGGGTCGCGCTGCTGTAGCTGCCCGGCGCACGCTGACGAGCGCCGGCGGCGCGTCTACGGCGTCGGCGCGGCGGGCATACTCGCCAAGCGGCGCTTGAACGCCTGGAAGTTCGGCGAGTCGCGCGTCAGTCCCTGCAGGGAGGCTGCAGGCAGCGCGCGGATCCGCGCGCGCGACGCAGCGATACGCGATTCCTCCAGCGGGTGCGAGCGGAACCAGGTCTCGAGGCCCTCGGGCTTCGCCTGCCGCTCTTCCAGCAGGATCTGGAACATCTCGGGGATGCCCGTGGGGTCGATGCCGGCGCGCACCATATAGCCGACCGCGACCATATCGGCATCGTCCTCGTC
>CAYPYY010000139.1:0-6308 GCA_964414995.1 uncultured Gemmatimonas sp. | reverse complement strand
CCGAACTGCGCGGCGCGCTGCGGGTCGTGCACGACGGCGCGGCGCCTGGCGAGCCATCCCTTGAGTCCTTCGAGACCGGCGACCTCGCCCATCGACCCCTCCGCGGGCCAGTACTCGAGCAGCCCATCCTGCTCCACCACCTGGCGCTTGGCGCTGGCCACGCGCGGCACATCGTCGGCGCGGATGGCGCCGTCCTCCATTATCAGGCGGGTGACGACCTTCTCCGCCTCGGTCAGCGTGAGGCCCACGAGGTTGTTCACAAGGCGCGTGCGATCCTCGGCGCTGAGCTCGACCTTCACCGGCATCTTGGCCGCGTACTCGCGGATCACGCGCTCGAGCTGTTGACGGTGCTCCTGGAAGCCGGGCGTCGGGAGCGCAATCGTCACCGCGTGTGGACGCAGCGTGTCCGGCAAGTGAATGTCGTGGCCGGAGATGACCAGGGCGCCGCGCCGGGTGGCGAAGTTCTGCACCGC
Organism: uncultured Gemmatimonas sp.; assembly: GCA_964414995.1. Lineage (GTDB taxonomy): Bacteria > Gemmatimonadota > Gemmatimonadetes > Gemmatimonadales > Gemmatimonadaceae > Pseudogemmatithrix. The sequence continues at coordinate 5,835 of CAYPYY010000139.1, read as the reverse complement.
GTCGAGCGCGTGGCTCTGCACCACGGGATCCTCGAGAAAGGCGCCCAGGCCGCGGAAGTGAAACACGCCCACGCTCTCCTGTAGCACGCGCGCGAGTCCCGCCGCCGGCTCCGCCGTCTTCTCGATGAACGGATCGCTGGCCTGCGCGCCACGCCGCATCCCGCGCGAGCGGCTCCACGAGAAGAACAGCAGCGAGAGTCGCGACGCAATCAGCGCCAGCATCTCGTCCGCGCGCTCGGGCTCCGCGGTGTCGAGCAGAATCAGCGCGTACTTCGAGCGAATGAGCAGTTCGAGTTCGGCAGCCGTATCTTTCACGCTATGTCCCTGCCTCGGGTGGATGCGCGCGAAGATACCGCGGGACACTCCGCGCCGCACCCGAGCGACGCCGCCGGCGGTGATGGTGGCCGCGCGTGGCGGATGCTCGGCCTGCTGGTCTTCGCCGAGCTCTTCGGGATGTCGCTGTGGTTCGCGGGCAGCGCGGCGGCGCCGCAGTTGGCGGCGCGCTGGGCCCTCACGAGCGCGGAGATCGGCGGGCTCGCCACCGCCGTCCAGCTCGGGTTCGTCGTGGGCACGGCGATCTCCGCGCTGCTCAATCTCGCCGACATCGTGCCGGCCAAGCAGCTCTTCGCGGTCAGCGCCGTGCTCGGGGCGGCGGCGAACGCCTCGCTGGTACTGGCGCCGGACTATGCGTGGGCGCTGGCCGGGCGCGCGCTGACGGGCTGCGCCCTCGCCGGCGTGTATCCGCCGGCGATGAAGATGGCGGCCACGTGGTTCCGCGCGCGCCGCGGGCTCGCCGTGGGCAGCGTGGTCGGGGCGCTCACCATCGGCAAGGCATCACCGTACCTGTGGACCGCGATTCCCAATCTCCCGCTCGCCGCGCCCATCCTCGCGGCGTCGGCCTCGGCGGTGCTCGCAGCCGCCGTGATCGCCGCGCGCTGGGTGGACGGTCCCTACGCATTTCCCTCACGTCCGTTCTCCCTGCGGCTGGTAACGGAGGTCGTGCGCGCACCGCGTTGGCGACAGGCCACAGGCGGCTATCTTGGCCATATGGCCGAGCTCTACAGCTACTGGACCTGGATCCCGGCGTTCCTCGCGGCGAGCGCCGTGGCCGCCTCGGGCGATCCGCTCGCGGGCCGCGCGCCGTGGATCGGGGCGCTGGCCTTCGCGACGATTGCGATTGGCGGCGTCGGCTGCGTGTGGGGCGGCCTCGCCGCTGACCGAGTGGGTCGCGCGCGACTCGCCAGCGCCGCGATGGCGGCGAGCGCGCTGTGCTCGGTACTCATTGGGCTCGCCTTCGGACGCAGCCTCTGGATCCTCGCACCACTCGCACTGGCGTGGGGCTTCTTCGTGATTGCCGACAGTGCGCAGTTCTCCGTGCTGGTTGCCGAGTCGGTGCCGGCGCACGCGGTCGGCACAGCGCTCACGGTGCAGGTCTCGCTGGGTTTTCTGCTGACCACGCTGACGATCCAGGCCATTCCGCCACTGGTCGCACGGGTGGGCTGGGAAGGCGCGTTCGCGGCCCTGGCGATTGGCCCGGTGCTGGGCATCGTCGCGCTCCGCACGCTCGTGCGCGAAGAGCGCGGAGCGCGAGCCGCCGCCGCGGCCGAGGGCGCCGCGTGAAGACGACAGTGACCGCCCTGCTGCGCGCCTATGACGACGGACGCGATCGCTCGGAGTTCTATCGGGGCTGGCGGATGGGCCTGCACGCCGGGCTCACGCACAGCGCCGTGATGGAGCAGATGCCGGTGCACGGCGGCAGCACCCGGGCGCTGCGCGCCCACCTGCTGCGCGGCACGCGCGCGGGCGACAGCATCGAGTCGCTGCTCAAGCGCGCGGCGCATCTCACGGAGCCGTTCGAGCGCGCCGTGCTCGCGATGGGCGAGGAGAGCGGGCAGCTCGAACGCGTGCTCGCAGAGCTCGCCGAGTTTCACTTCCGCCAGTACAAGCTGATCCTGAAGGTACGCAAGGCGCTCGCGTACCCGATGTTCCTCTCGCTGGTAGCGGCGGTGATCGGCCCGTTGCCGTTGGTGTTCGCCGGCCGCTCGAGCGCCTACCTCGCGGTGGCCGGCGGCGGCGTCGCACTCTGGTTCACCGCCGGTGCGGTCATCTTCGCCGGTCTCGCGCAGCGCTACCAACAGCGTCCGGAATTTGTTCGCGCGCGGTTTGCGCGCACGCTGGCGCTCACCTTGGCATCGGGCCTCCCGCTGCCGCGCGCCGTCACGCTGGCCGCAGAGGCCACCGGCAATCCCACGCTCGTTGCGCATATCCGCCGGCACGGCGAGCACGCGCTCGCCACGCAGTCGCTCGAGCGCACGCTGGAGGGCTCGTTCGTGATGACTCCGGAATTCACGGGAATGCTGCGGGTGGCCGAGCAGACGGGCGACTTCACGACGTCGATCGGGAAGCTGGCGGCCCTGTACGAAGACGGCTTCAAGTAGATTGCCTCCGTGACCAGAACGTCCCCCCGAGCGCTCGGCGCGATCGCGCTCGCGACTTTTCTCACGCTCGTCCCGATCACGCTGCTCGTCCCCGGGCTCACGGAGCTCGTCGTGGACCGTCACGGCGGGACGCGTTTTCAGGCCCACCTTTTTGTCTCGCTGAACCAGCTGGCCGGCATCGTCGCCGTGCCGCTGGCGATGGCGCTGCACAAGCGCTGGCCGCACACGCGCGCCTGGGTTGTGATGTTGCTGGCGCTCGACGCCGTGTCGTTCCTCGGGATGCGTGCGGCGGACTCGCTCGACACGCTGTTCGCGTGGCGCGCGCTGGACGGAGTGGCGCACCTCCCGGCGGTGACATTCCTGATGATCGCGGCGAACCGTAGTGGCGGTGAACGACGCGGGTCGTCCCTGGGCATCGTCGCGTCGGCGCTGATGGTGGGCGTGGGCGTCGGCGCCCCGCTGGGCGGCCTGCTCATCGACATCGAGCCGACGCTCGTCTACTCCGTAGGCGCCGTCCTGCTCGCGCTGGCGGCCCTGTCCGCCCTTGGGCTCCCGCACACCGCGGCGCCCGCGCGCGACCCCAAGGCGCGCTATCGCTGGGATGGCTCGTCGCTCGCCAACTGGATGCCGCTCGCGTACGGGTTCGCCGATCGATTCCTCATTGGCGTGTTCGTCTCGACATTCACGCTGTTCCTCACCGAGGTGCACGGCGTCGCGGCCGCCACACGCGGGATGCTGATGTCGCTGTTCCTGCTACCGTTCGCCGTGCTCAACTGGCCGGCCGGGCGGCTCGCGGACCGCGCGGGATGGTTCGGTCCACTCATCTTCGCCAACGTCACCTTCGGGCTTGTGTACGCGACCTACGGCCTGCTGCCACTGCGCACGCTGCCGCTGGCGATGATCGCCTCCGGCGTGCTGAGTGCGCTGATGTTCGCACCGAGTCTGGTGATGGTGAGCGAGTTCGCCAAGCGCGGCGCGGGCGAAGGGCTGTTCGGGATGTTCCAGGTGGCGGGCTCGATCGGCTTCCTCACCGGGCCGTTGGTCGGCGGCACGCTGGTGGAAGTGCTCCGCACGGGCGACGGCACGCCGCGCTGGGCGGCGATCTTTGCGGGGGTCGGCTTCGCCCTGTCCGCGCTGGGGCTCGCCAGTTGGCGCATCCTGGCGCCCCGTGCCGCGGAGCTCGAGGCGGAGCTGATCAAGGACCTCAAGGGCGAGCGTCGCGGCGGGCGCACCGGCATCCCCGTGCCCGGCCCGAACGTCGCGACGCGCGGCAATGCGTTCTCTCGCTGGGTCAGCGCGCTCTGTATGCGCCTCAGCGGCTGGCGTTTCACGGGCGAGCCGATTCCCAACCTGCACAAGCTGGAGATCATCGTCGGCCCGCACACGTCCAACTGGGACTTTGTGGTCGGCGTGATGGCCAAGTACGCAATCGGGCTTCGCGGCACGTTCCTCGGCAAGGACACGCTGTTCCGATTCCCGATGGGGATTATGATGCGCTGGCTCGGCGGCTTCCCCGTGGATCGCGCGAGCCCGAAGGACGTGGTCTCGCAGACGGTGGATCTGGTCAAGCAACGCGAGCGCGTCGTGATCGCGCTCTCGCCCGAGGGCACACGCAAGCGCGTCGAGCGCTGGCGCACCGGATTCTGGTACATCGCGCACGGGGCACAGATTCCGATCGTGCCCGTGGCGTTCGACTTCAAGCACCGCATCTTCCACATCTATCCGCCGTTTCACACCACGGGCGACGTGGACGCGGACGTGCAGTCGCTGCGCGCGCTGTTCAAGGCCGAAATGGCGCATCAGCCGGACAAGTACGTCGAGTAGCTCGCCGGCGCCGCCGGAACTCTGTACCTTGCACGAATGACCACGCGCCGCGATCTCGTGCTCTCCCTCGGTGCCGCCGCCGCGGCCGCCGCCCTGTCCCGCTCCCTCGTGGCCCAACCCGCGCGCGCCCTCGGTGGCGTCGGTGTCCAGCTCTACACGCTGCGCCAGGAGATGCGCGCCGACCCGGAGCGCACCATCGCGCGCATCGCCGAGATCGGCTATCAGGAGATCGAGTGGTGGGGCTCGTGGGGCCGCACGCCCGCGCAACTGCGTGCGCTGCTCGACCAGCACCGCCTCACGAGCCCGTCGTGGCATCTCGATCCCCGGCAGCTCGAGCCCGACCAACTGCGCGCCACGCTCGAGACCGCGCAGACAATGGGCCATAAGCACCTCATCGTGGCCTGGATCTCGCCCAACGAGCGCAGTGCGGAGAAGTACCGCAGCGTGGCCACCCGGCTCAACGAGGCCGGCCGCGCCGGACGCGCGCTCGGCATCAAGGCCGGCTACCACAATCACGACTTCGAGTTCACGGTGAACGTGGGCGACGAGTCGCTGTGGCAGTTCCTGCTGCGCGAGACCGACCCCAGCGTCGTGGATATTGAGCTCGACTGCTACTGGGCCTTCCGCGCGGGGCACGATCCCATCGCGCTGCTGCGCACGCATCGCGACCGCATCACGCACCTGCACATCAAGGATTCCGGCCCCGCGCCCGAGTACCAGATGCGCGACGTCGGCGCGGGCGTCATTGACTGGCGCGCCGTCATCACGACCGGCGGTGCCAACCGCGTGCAGCACGCGTTCGTGGAACACGACAGTCCCGCCGACGCGTGGGCAACCGTGTCGGCGGGACGTCGTCACCTGCGGACCCTCGGCTACTGAGCGGAGACCTGAGCTCCCGCGCGTAGCCGTCGGCGGGGCGCTACTTCTTCGCGATCGGGACCGTCCGCGGCGTCGGCGTCGAGACTTCCATCTTCGGCACCTTCACCGTCAGGATGCCGTTCACGAACTCGGCCATCACCTTGGCCTCGTGCACCGGCAGCGGGAAGCGGAACGACCGCTCGAACTTCCCATACTCGCGCTCCCAGAGGTGCAGCGTGCGCTCCTTGTTCTCGGAGCTCCGCTCCTCCTCCTTCGTGCCCTTCAGCCACAGCACGTTGTCGTGCACCGTCACTTCGATGTTCTCGGGGCTGATGCCCGGGAGCTCGGCGGTGATCACGTACTCGGCTGGGGTCTCGGTCGCCTCGACGGCCGGCGACCACGCCAGACGGTCGAGGCGGCGCTCGAACGTCTGCGGCAGGTCCAGCATCGACTCAAACGGGTCTTCGAAGAACCGGCGGAGCCGATTCCGCATCGTCGTGAACTCACGGGCCGGCGACACGGGCGCGTCCTTCATCAACGTTGACATCGTGCCCTCCTTTCTGAGGCGAGCGTACGATGTGACGCGCGCGCGATCGCCGCAGTAGGGCGCGCGACGAACTTGCGTGCGGCCTTCCCTTCATCACGCGCCTTACGGCAAATCCTTACGCGCGGCGCGCAACTGGTGCATCATATCGGCTATGCCTCAAGCCCCCCG
>CAYPYY010000138.1:2573-6354 GCA_964414995.1 uncultured Gemmatimonas sp. | reverse complement strand
GTCACCTCGGCGATCGTCTTGTTGAAGTGACCGCTCCAGCCGGAGCCGACGATCATCACCGTGTCGAGCTCGACATTGGCCATCATCGCCGCGCCGCGGGCGATGCGCTTGCCGGCCTCAAAGAGCGCCATCGTGCGCTCGTAGTCGCGCTCGCGGAAATAGAACCAGATGCTCGCCGTGCTCGGTACCACGTTCGGCTGGTCGCCGCCGTCCTGGATGACGTAGTGCGAGCGCGTGGGCAGTTCGTTGTGCTCGCGCTGGTACTCCCATCCGGTGCCCATCAGCATTGCGGCGTCGAGCGCGGAGCGACCGCGCCACGGTGCGCCCGCTGCGTGCGCGCTCTGGCCGCGGAAGCGGAAGATGGCCGACACGAGCGCCGTCTGCCCGCTCTGGCCCCAGGACACACCGAGGCCCTGACCCACGTGCGTGAACAGCGCGACGTCGGTGTTGCGGAACAGCCCCTCGCGCACGAGGAACGCCTTGCCCGCCATCTGTTCCTCGGCGATGCCCGGCCAGATCACCAGCGTCCCCGGGATGCGCTCGCGGATCATTATCTCCTTCACGACGAGCGCGGCTGCGATGTTCACCGCCTGGCCCGTGTTGTGACCCTCGCCGTGGCCCGGCGCGCCGGCGATCAGCGGTTCGAAGAACCCAACGCCCGGCTTGTTGTTGGACTGCGGGATGCCGTCCACGTCGGAGCCGAGCGCGATCTCGGGGCGGGCGCCGGCAGGCGAGACCCAGCGCGCGACCCACGCGCTAGGCATTCCGGCATATCCGCGCTGGACCGCGAAGCCGTTCTGCTCGAGCAGGCCGGTGAGGTAGCGCTGCGTCTCGAACTCCTGCATTCCGAGTTCGGAGAACGAGAAGAGGTGGTCAATAATCTCCTGCACCAGCTTGGCGCGTTGCTCGACCTTGGTGAGCGCCTCGGCTTTCAGGCGTTCGAGTCGGGCGCTGTCCATCGGCGCGGTGGCCTGCGCACCGAGCGATGCGGCGGGCACGAGGACGGCAAGGGCGACGGCACGGCGAAGCAAGCGGAACATCGAGCGGGCTCCTGGCAGTGGGGTGGACTCCGACTGGATACGCAGGGTCAGCGTCCGGGGTTGAGCGCAGAGGCAAGTGGAGCGAACGTGTGCGCAACGTCGGTTCGGCCACTCCCGTACAACAAAGATGCGACTCTCCATTGTATCTCGCCGCCTGCACCGCTGGGGGGCGATCTCCGTCGGACTCCCGTTCGCGCTCGTGATTGCGTCGGGGTTGCTCCTACAGGTGAAGAAGCAGGTGCCCTGGGTGCAGCCACCGGAGCAGCAGGTGGCGGCGCCGGTGCCTCGCGTGTCCTTTGAGCAGGTGCTCGCGACGGTGCAATCGGTGCCCGAGGCGGGCGTGGGGAGCTGGGAGGATATTGATCGCGTGGATGTGCGGCCGTCGAAGGGCATCCTGAAGGTGATCACGAAGACGCGATGGGAGCTGCAGGTGGCGCTCGACGATGGGCGGCTGCTGCAGAGCACGTATCGTCGGTCGGACCTGATTGAGCAGCTGCACGACGGGTCGTTCTTCGGCGACCCGGTGAAGTTCCTGATTTTCCTGCCTTCGGGCATCATCTTGTTCGGACTCTGGCTCACGGGGCTCTACTTGTTCGCGCTTCCGATTCTCACACGCCGTCGCCGCGCGGCACGCGCTGCCGCGGCGGCTCCGCTGGTGCGGGGCGTGCTGCTCCTGCTGTCGCTGGCCGCACCCACGCTTGGCGCGCAGGGTCGCACGGTGCGCGCGGGCACACCGTATGTGCCCGCTGCAAACGAATGGGAGCGCCGCGCTCCCAGCGTGATGGGCGTGGACAGCGCGAAGCTCGCCGAGGCGGTGCGCTTTGCGATCGACAATGAGGCGCGTGCGCCGCGTGACCTGGAGCAGGCGCACTACGCGACGTTTGGACGCGAGCCGTTCGGGCAAGGCATTGGGCCGTTCAAGCCACGCGGACCGAACAGCGGCGTGATCCTCCGCGGTGGTTACGTGGTAGCCAGCTGGGGCGATCCCGACCGCGTGGATATGACCTTCAGCGTGACGAAGAGCTTTCTCTCGACCGTGGTTGGGCTCGCGGTGGACCGCGGGCTGATCCGCTCGATTGATGATCTGGTGCACACGTCGCAGCCGCCGACCTACGCCCTGCGGCTCGCGGCAGACGCGCAGCCCGGCGAGCGCTACGGGCAGTCGGTGTTCATCGATCCGTGGAACACGCCGCACAATCGCACGATCACGTGGCGGCACCTGCTGCAGCAGAACTCCGACTGGGAAGGCACGCTCTGGGGCAAGCCCGAGTGGGCGGACCGTCCCGCGCAGGACCCGAGCACGTGGACCACGCGCGCACGCAACGCGCCAGGCACCGTCTACGAGTACAACGACGTGCGGGTGAACGTGCTCGCCCTGGCGGCAACCAACATCTGGCGGCGACCGCTGCCTGAGGTGCTGGACCAGTACCTGATGTCTCCGATCGGCGCGTCGCGCACCTGGCGCTGGTACGGCTACGACAACGCCTGGATCACGCTCGACGGCCGCGCGGCCCAGGTGGTGACGGGCGGCGGGCACTGGGGCGGCGGGCTCGTGATCAACGCCTGGGATATGGCGCGCTTCGGCCTGCTCACGCAGCGGCGCGGGATGTGGGGCACGCAGCGCATCCTCTCGGATGCCTGGGTCACGCAGGCGCTGACGCCGAGCCCGACGAATCCGACGTATGGCTTTATGAACTGGTTCCTCAACACGAACAAGCAGTGGATGTCGAACGCGCCGGCGACGGCGTTCGGGCACGTGGGGAACGGGACCAACCTGATCTTTGTGTCGCCGGAGGACGATCTCGTGATCGTCGTGCGGTGGATTGAGAACCGCGCGATCAACGAGTTCCTCGGCAAGGCGCTCGCGGCGGTGAACCGGTGAGGGCGTGCACGACGTGGCTCCGCGATCTTGGCTCGAGCGCGAGGAGGTTATTCACGTCGCGTGTCGCGATCGCGTTGGTGGCGCTCGCAGTGGCCGCCCCGCTCAGCGCGCAGCGCGCTCCCGAGTGGTCGTTGCTCATCACGAACGGCACGGTGATCGACGGCAGCGGCGGCGCGCGCTACGCCGCGGACATCGCGGTGCAGGGCGACCGTATCGTCGCCGTCTCGCGCACGCGCTTGGATCCGCGCCGCGCGCAACGCGTGATTGACGCGCGCGGGCTGATTGTCGCGCCGGGATTCATTGACCTGCACGCGCATCTCGAGCCGCTGCTGCAGCAGCCCGATGCCAAGAGTCACGTGACGCAGGGTGTCACGCTCGCGCTCGGCGGCCCCGATGGCAGCGGGCCGTTTCCGCTCGCGGCGTATCTCGACACCGCGCAGAAGTCCGGCCTCGGGATGAACGTCGCCTACCTCGTGGGTCACAACACCGTGCGGCGAACGGTGATGGGCACCGAGAACCGCGCACCCACGCCGGACGAGCTGCAGCGAATGATTGCGCTGGTGCGGCAGGGAATGGGCGAGGGCGCATTCGGCATCAGCACGGGGCTGCGCTACGTGCCCGGCTACTACTCCAAGACCGACGAAGTCGTGGCGCTGAGTCGCGCCGCGGCGGATTCGGGCGGCATCTACACCTCGCACCTGCGCGAAGAGGGCCTCGGCTTGCTCGAGGGCGTCGCCGAGGCGATTACCATTGCTCGCGATGCACGGATTCCGGTGGTGCTCACGCACCACAAGGCCGTGGGGCAGCCGATGTGGGGCAAGAGCGCGGTCACGCTGGCGATGGTGGATTCGGCGCGCGC
>CAYPYY010000138.1:0-2473 GCA_964414995.1 uncultured Gemmatimonas sp. | reverse complement strand
ATGGAAGCGGCGGCCAAGCTCGTGCTCGAGGGCGAGCTCGCCGGCGGCGCGAGTATGGTCTACCACATCATTGACGAAGGCGATGTGCGGCGGATTATGCGCCACCCGCAGACGATGATTGCGAGCGACGGCCGGCTCACACGACCGGGCGACGGCGTGCCGCATCCGCGCGCGTACGGCACGTTCCCGCGCGTGCTCGGCCACTACGTGCGCGAGCAGGGCGTACTCACGCTCGAGGAGGCCGTGCGCAAGATGACGGCGATGCCGGCGGCGCGGCTCGGCCTGCAGGGCCAGCGCGGCTGCGTGGCGGTGGGCTGCTTTGCCGACATCACGATTTTCGATGCCGCGCAGGTCGGCAGCCGCGCGACGTTCACGGAGCCGCACGTGTACGCGGACGGCATCCCGTTTGTGATCGTGAATGGCGTGGTGGTGGTGGACCGTGGGAGTTTCACTGACAGGCGTCCGGGGAGGGCGTTGCGGCGCGGGCGCTGAGCGCACACCCTTTGGGAATTCCGGAGGGGTGAGAATGAACGTGTCATTTCGCGCGCGCATCGTCGCGACAGCCGCAGGACTCTCGCTAGCGTCCGCGCCGACGGGCGCCCAGGTGTCGCCGGAACAGGCACAGCTGTCGCCCGAAAAGGTGGACTCGCTCGCGCGGCGATCCACGTTCGACAACGGGTTTCGCATCGCGCTGATTCCACGCACGCTGTTCCCGGACGAAGCCGAGGCACGGCTGCTGCTGCGAATGGGCAGTCCCGAGGCGACGGCAGGCCGTGCGTGGGAGGCGCGATTCGCCGGACGGTTGATCGAGGCCGGAAGCACCACGCGGAGCGGTGCGGCGATGCAGGCGGAGCTCGCGCGCCTCGGTGTGCGCGTGCAGTTCACCGGTCGCACGGACGGTGTGCTCGTCGCGTTCAGCGGTAAGGGGTCGGGGTTGCTCCCGGCGCTGCGCATCGTGTACGACGCACTGCGCAATCCGGCGTACCCCGACTCCGCGCTCACGGCGATGCGTGCGACGGAGTTGCAGCGACTTGCTGCCGGGCGGACGAATACTTCGATGGCCGCACGGATCGCCTTTGATCGCCGGCTGATGCCGTGGCCTGACGAGCATCCCTATGCCACGACGACGATCGCTCACGACAGTGCGCAGATCGTGGCGATCACTCGGGAGCGTCTCCGCGAGTATCACGCACGATTCTTCGGCGCGACATTCGGGACACTGGGCGCGGTGGGCGACTTCAATGGAGACTCGCTGCAGGCGTGGGCGAGCGGCACGTTTGGCACCTGGGCGAGCCCGACGCAGTTCGTGCGCTTTGCGCGTCGAAACTTTGAGGTGCAGGCCAGCCGCGAGGACCTGCCGCTGCCAGCGCCGCGGAACGCGGTGGTCATTGCGGGCCTTCAAGTGCCGCTTCGGAACCTGGACCGCGAGCTGATTGCGCTCGAGATCGTGAACATCGTGTTCGGCGGCGACTTCCGGCCGAACCGGCTCGACTCGCGACTGCGGCTGCAGGCGCGCGTCGTGGTGGCGCAGTCCACGTCCCTGCTCAGCGAGGCGCGCGACGCGGCTACTGTGTTCGAGTATGCGGCGCTGGTGCCGCGCGACTCCGTGGTGCGTGCGGAGTCGATGTTCCTCGAGGAGCTTCGCAAGCTGGCGACGGAGGGATTGACTGCGGAGGAGCTTAGGGCCGGCCGCGAGGAATGGCTGCGCGTGCATCGCGGCTATTTCCGCGCGTACAATCAGATCGCCCACTACCTCGCAGTTGAAGGGCGCGAGGGCCGCTCGATGCAGGAGTGGGCGGAGTCGTTCCGCGCGGCGGAGTCGCTCACGCGGGAGGAGGTCAATGCGGCTGCGGCGCGTTACCTCGTGCCGCAGCGGCTGGTCGCCGTGCGTGCCGGTGCGCCCGAAGACGCGGCGCGCCCGGCATCACCGGTGACGCTCGCGCCGCCACCGGCGCCCGCTCCCAGCACGCCCGCAGCGGCTACGCCGAACAGCAAGACCGGTGTCGGCGGCGCTCGTCCCGCGCAGCCCGTGCCCGCGAGGCCCGCGCCAGCCCCACCGCGCACGGCACCAGTGCCAAAGGATCGCCGGCCGTAAAGCACGCCACGACAGAAAACCGCCAATCGAAGAACAAGTGAAGGCCCCCGATGCCAACGAGCATCGGGGGCCTTCGTCCGCTGGTGAGGTGTGGGGTCCGGTTCGGACTGACGGATCAGTCGGATCCACCGCCTCTTCCCATCCTGTGACGGCCCAGATGGGTTGCTGTCGATTGTCGAACAGCCTCGGTCACCGCCAGCGACCTGATGACCGGCAAGTTGGATCGAACAGCCAACTTGCGTTCCCTCCGACGGCGTCCCGCGGGAGAGTTCCGCTCGTGCACCAGCCGTCGCACGAACGCACCGAGAATACTCACCTCCACCGGCCAACCCGCAAGAGCGAATCGCCCGACAGCCGTGTCGGGCGATTCGCGTAATG
>CAYPYY010000137.1:0-6488 GCA_964414995.1 uncultured Gemmatimonas sp. | reverse complement strand
TAATCATAAAGATGATCAGCAGCACGAGCATAATGTCGATCATCGGCACGACGTTCGGCTCGCTGTTCATCGAGCCCTTGTTCTCACCAGCGCTCATTCCCATTGGTCAGTCTCCTTACGGGGTCTTCGAGCTGCCGGTGACCTCGTCACCAGCCACCGTCGAGACCGTGCCCGGCTGCTGGTCCGAGATCGCGCCCACCATTCGCACGCCGTTCCGCGACGCGATGTCCATCGCGTCGAGGATCTTGCCGTACTCGAGGTCCTTGTCGGCCTTGATGTAGAGAATCTGATCGATCGTGCGGACCGAATAGATGTTCTGCAGCAGGGTCGGCAGGTCTTCGTTCTTGATGGCCTTCTTGTTCAGGTAGTACTGGCCGTACTTGTCGATGCCGAGGACCTGGTCCTCATCGGCTTCCGGATGCGACTTCAGGTTGATGCCGTTGGGCGGCGTCGCGGTGAAGCCGGCCGAGATGGCCGGCGTCACCACCATAAAGATGATCAGGAGCACCAGCATCACGTCGATCATAGGGACGACGTTCGGCTCTGCCTTGACGCCGCCCCCTGCGTTTACCGACATACCCATCTGGGTGCCCTCCTAGGGTCCGGAGATTACTGCGAGATCGGGGACGAACCCTTCTGGGCCGCGGTGTTGAACTCGCGGGTGAAGCGGCTGCGGCCGAACTCGCCCGAGACGCCCTTGATCAGGTAGTCGATCATCTCCTTCGAGACGTAGGTCATCTCGGAGGTGAGGTTGTCGATCTTCGTCTGGAAGTAGTTGTAGAACCACACGGCCGGGATGGCCACGAGGAGGCCGAAGCCCGTCGCGATCAGCGCCTCGGCGATACCGACCGTGATGGCGGCGATGCCCGTCGAGCCCGCCGTGCCCATCGCGGCGAAGGCGTTGATGATGCCGAACACCGTGCCGAGCAGACCGACGAACGGCGAGGTCGAACCCACCGTCGCGAGGATGGCCAGGCCGCGCTTCAGCGAGACGATCTCGACGAGCATATTGCGCTCGACGGCGCGCTCGGCCGAGTTGATGTCGGACACCGTCACCGAGCCGTCCATAATGAGCGGCTTGACTTCGTCCAGCGCGCCGCCGAGGACGCGGGCGACGTGCGACTTCTTGTACGACTGCGCGAGGTTGATCGCCTCGGTGAGGTTGTCCTCCTCGAGGAACTGCGAGAACTCGGGCGCGAACTTGAGCGTCTCGGCCTGCGCCTTGCGCAGCGACCACCACTTGCCGAAGGCCACCGAAAGCGACCAGAGCGACATAATGGCCAGCACGACCCAGATGCCCTTGGCGAAGATCGGGCTGTGCTCCCAGATGTAACCGATGGACATATTCATTGCTGCTGTCTCCTCAGGAAACGTGAGTGGTAGATCGGTATTAGCGCTGCAGGGCGAACACGAAGGGCTGCTGCACGAGCTGCTTCACCTTGCGTCCGCCGACCTCGGCGGGCAGGAACCGCATATTCGGCAGCGCCGAACGCACGGCCTGTTCGAACATCGCGTGATCGGAGCGGAGCACGCGGAACGACGCGATCTCGACGCGGCCGAGCGTGTCCACGACGAACTGGGCGAGGACCTGGCCCTCGACGCCGCCCGAACGGAGGATGTCGGGATAGCGCGGGCCCGCACTGCCAGGCAGCGGCGCCACGGGCTTCTCGACCTGGAAGTCGAAGTACGGCTGGTCCACGTTCACCGGACCGGTGCCACCGACGACGCCCGACGCGAGACCACCGGCTACACCCTTGCCGGAGAAGTCATCTTCGTTGGTGAGCGCCTTCGAGAGGTCGATCTCGGGGATGACGTCGGGGATGCTGACCGGCGCCGCGAGCACCTGGAAGCCCTTCGGCGGTGCGGCCGCGATCGGCACATCCTGCGGCGGTGGCGGCGGCTCGTCCTTCGGCGGAGGCGGCTCGTCCTTCTTCACCTCGACGAAGTCGATCTGCTGCACGACTTCCTCTTCCTTCTCCATCCCCGCGTTGGCCGTGGCGATGATAGAACCACCGATCACGGCGGCGTGGAAGAGCACCGAGACGAATTGGGCCCCTGGCGACCGCTGCTTGACGGGCTTGGACTCAATCAGGTTGTTGAACACGCGTGTACTCCACTCTCGTGAACAGGCGTGATGATGGAGGATGGCTCCATCGACCGGAGAGAATCCTATCCCCAACGGGTTAAGCCCGTAATCGGGGGAAGATTAAGATTCCCTTAACCGACCGTGAACTTTCTTCACAGTCGCTTTTTCCGGGGAGAATCGGCGGTTTCTACGCCGGGTCAGGCCGGTGGAGCGGCAAGGTCACGGTGAACGTGCTGCCCCGCCCCAGACGCGACCCCACGGCGATGAATCCGCCGTGGGCGTGGGCGATCCACTGGGCAATTGCCAGACCCAGCCCCACGCCGCCACGCTCGCTCCCGCGCGAGCGCACGCGGTCGGCACGCCAGAACCGGTCGAAGATGTACGGCAGGTCGGCCGCGGCGATGCCGACGCCGGTGTCCTGCACGACGAAGGCCGCGTGATCGTCGCGATCCTCGAGCGAAATCGTGACCTTGCCGCCTCGCGGCGTGTACTTCACCGCATTCGTGATGAGGTTGAGGAACAACTGGCGCAGACGCACCTGGTCGCCCTCGAGCAGCAGCGGATCGGCGCGTTCCAGCTCCACGGTGACGCCCGCCGCCTCCCCAAGGATCATTGCCGTCTCGAACACGTCGCGCACCAGCGGCTCGAGCGCGATCTCCTCGCGGTGGATGTCGAAACGACCTTCGTCGGCGCGGGCCAGCGTCAGCAGCGAGTCCACCAGATCCGCCATCCGCGTGGTCTCGGCGAGCGCTTCCTCGAGCGCCGGCAGTTGGTCCTCGGCGACGTTCGGCGAGCTCATCACGCGCTCGATGTCGGCGCGCAGCACGGTGAGCGGCGTCTTGAGCTCGTGGCTGGCGTCGGCCGTGAAGCGTCGCAGCGCGGCGAACGAGGTCTCGAGCCGCGACATCATCGCGTTCAGCGTGTGCGTGAGCCGATCGATCTCGTTGTCCTCGGTCTCCGCGGGCAGGCGTTTGTGCAACGAGCGGCCGTCCTGGATGGCCTCGAGGTCGGTGATGAGGCGTTCAACGCTCCCGAGCGCCGATCCCGCGATGATCCACGCGACGAAGCCCGAGATGGCGACCAGCAGCGGGATGCCGATGAGGATCGGCAGTTTGAGGTCGCCGCGGGCAAAGCTCAGTCCGGCCATCGACTCGCCGGCCACGACGCGCAGCGCGGGGATGCTCCGCGTGGGACTCTCGAAGTGCGCGACGATGAACACGTTCGCGGTCGAGTCCATCCGCACGTTGGCCGCGGGTTGCTCCTGGCTGCGCCGATACGCCGCGGCGACCAGCCGGTCGGCATCGCCGACCCAGAGATTCCGCACCGCGCGGCTGCGGTAGAGCACGCGCGTCGAGTCGGCGATGAGCAGGTAGCCCGGCAGCGCATCGAGCAGGCGGCGGACGCCGGGCTCGAGCTGACGGCCCACCAGGGAGTCTTCCGTGGTTACCACCACCGCGATGCCCGCCGCGCTCTGCTGCAGAATGACGGCCGCGAGGTCGGCCACGGAATCGGCGTTGCGCCGCAGGGCGCGGGTCGCGGTGGTCTGCGCCGCCGACCACAGCACGGTCGCGAAGATGATCAGCGTGCCCGTTAGGGCGAGCACGTAGGACCACGTGAGGCGCGCGCGAATGGAGTTCACGCGTCAGCCCTTGAGGACGTAGCCCACCCCGCGCACCGTCGCGATCAGCTTCTTGTCGTGCGGCGCGTCGATCTTCTTGCGCAGGTGGTTGATCACCACGTCCACGATGTTCGTGCCCGGGTCAAAGTGATAGCCCCACGCGTACTCGGTAATCAGCGTGCGGCTCAGCACCCGCCCCGCGTGTCGCGCCAGGTACTCGAGCACGAGGAACTCCTTGGGCGTCAGCTCGATGGCCTGCCCGGCGCGGCGCACTTCGCGCGCGTCGAGATCCACTTCGAGGTCAGCGACCGTGATGCGCGGCGACACAATCGCACGCGGGCGTCGCGCCAGCGCCTCGACGCGGGCCAGCAACTCCTCGAAGGCGAACGGCTTGGTGACGTAGTCGTCGGCGCCGGCGCGCAGCGTCTCCACCTTGGCGTCCACCGCGTCCTGCGCGGTGAGCACGAGCACCGGCTTCTCGAACCCGCGCGCCCGCAAGTTGCGCAGCACCTGCTGCCCGGAGCGCCCCGGCAATCGCAGGTCCAGCACGACGAGGTCATAGGGCTGCGAGCGCGCCAGCTGCTCGCCTTCCTCGCCGTCGGCCACGAGGTCCACCGTCCAGCGCGCCTCCTCGAGGCCACGCTTCACGAACTGCCCGACCGTCGGGTCGTCCTCGATCACCAGCACCTTCATTGCGCGACCACCGGCAGGATGATGCGGAACGTGCTGCCCTGGCCCAGCACGGAATCCACCTCGACCGTGCCGCCGTGGTCCTGCACGATGCCGTAGCAGATGGAGAGCCCGAGGCCCGTGCCCTGCCCCGGCGGCTTGGTCGTGTAGAACGGCTCGAAGATCTTCACCAACTCGCCGCGCGCAATCCCGTGCCCGGTGTCGATCACCTCGAGAATCGCGCCGTGCGCCGCATCCGGGCCGGGCCGCGACACGATCCGCACGGTGCCGCGTTCGCCCATCGCATCCATTGCGTTGATCAGGAGCGCCATCAGCACCTGCACCAACTGCTCCGTGTTCGCGTTCGGCACCCGACCCACCGTCACGTCGAGGTCCGTCTGCACCGTGAGCTTCTTGAACCGCACGTGATGCTTGAGCAGGAACAGCGTGCGCTCCACCACGGCGTTCAGGTCCACGCGCTCCTTGCGCGACTGCTTGGGGCGGCTGAAGTCGAGCAGGCCGTCCACGATCTGCTTGCAGCGCACGACTTCCTTGTCGATGATGTCGAGGAAATCGTGGGTCTCGGGCGCGAGCGTCACGCCGCTGCGCTCGAGATCATCGATGCGGTAGCCGAGTGACTCCGCGCAGGCCGCGATCGTGGCCAGCGGATTGTTGATCTCGTGCATCACGCCAGCGGCGAGCTGACCGATCGCGGCCAGTTTTTCCGACTGCGAGAACCGCTCCTGCGCCTGCTTCCAGTCGGTCACGTCTTCGCCAATCGTGATGACGTGACTCACCGGCCCGTCGCCGAGGCGCATCGGGATCTTCGTGATGCGATACGTGCGCGCCTCGCCGGACGCGACCGACTCCATCTGGTACTCCTGCATCCGGCCCGTCGCGAAGACTTCCTCGAATTCGCGGCGCAGCATCTCCGCGGGCTGGCGGTGCAGAATCTGGAAGATCGTCTTGCCGATGGCTTCCTCGCGCGACACGCCCTGCATTCCGGTTTCGCGCTTGCGGTTCCAGCTCTGAATGCGGTACTCGCGGTCGATGACGTAGAGGCCGAGTGGCAGCGAGTCGATGATCTTCTCGGTGAAGCGGCGCCCGCGTTCGATCTCGGCGGTGCGCGCCGCCACCTCGACCTCCAGCTGCCGCGAACGCTCCGCGTGCGCGAGCTCCGGCGCGAAGAGATTCGCCAGCGTGGCAAGCAACATCCGTTCTTCGTCGTTCGGCGCCCGCGTGGTTGCCACGGCCAGCGCTCCCACCCGCCGATCACCCAGGATGATGGGCGCCACCTCAAGTTCGGGCACCACGGCCAGTGCATCGCCTAGCCGCAGCGCGTCGCGGACGCGACCCTCGGTGGTCACCGCATCGCCCGCGTTCCAGGCGCGCGTCAGCCCGGCCGGCACGTGGAGCCACAGCGAGACCTCGCGCGCCCCGAGGAAGACCCGCAGGGTCTCGAGCGCCCGCGCGACCGTCGCTTCCAGGGCCCGCGCCGAAGCCAGCTCCGCGCTGATGCCCGCCAGCGCCGCAAGGGCACGGGCGGCTCGGCCGTCGGCCGCCGCGTCGGTGGGAAGTGGCTGCATCTCGCGCACTGGAGGGAAGTTCGGGAAGGTACGGCTGGTGCGATAACGGGACAAGGGAAATGCGCGTTGCCGAGCTGGCAGGCGAGCGCGTCGACGCGGCAGACACGTCGGCCGCGACGGCGCGTTCGATCCGGCACGGCGGTTGCGCGATGTGTGCCGCGTGCGGGGCCGCTATCCCCCGCGGACAACCACGTCACGTTTGGAGGATTCGACAATGGTGTATCGCACGACGCTTTCGCCCCTGATCTCGCTGCGCCGCGAGATGGACCGCTTCTTTGACGACGCGCTCGCGCCTGCCGCGGCGGGCACGTGGAGCCCAGCCGTGGACGTGCGTGAAGAGCCCGACGCCTGGGTGTTTGAGGTGGAGCTGCCCGGCGTGGACCCGGCAGCCGTGGAGGTGACCACGGACCAGGGCGTGCTCACCATCCGTGGCGAGAAGTCTTCGCTGCGTAAGGAGGGCCAGGAGGGCCGCTGGCACGCCGTCGAGCGCCTGACCGGGAACTTCCGCCGCAGCTTCCGCCTGCCGCAG
>CAYPYY010000136.1:0-6543 GCA_964414995.1 uncultured Gemmatimonas sp. | reverse complement strand
TGCGCGTCCACCAGCCTTCCATTCCCGGCGTGAGATCGTTCTTGAGGCGGATGTTGGCGAACGTGCCGCGCATCATCACCTCGTGGTTGCCGCGGCGGGCGCCGTAGGAGTTGAAGTCCTTCTTCTCCACGCCGAGCGACTTGAGCCACTGGCCGGCCGGCGACTTCTCGGCGATCGAGCCCGCCGGCGAGATGTGATCGGTGGTGATTGAGTCCGCGAACATTCCAAGCACGCGCGCCTTGGCGATCGGCTTCACGCCCGGTGCGGTCTTGGACATTCCTTCGAAGTACGGCGGGTGCTTCACGTACGTGGACTTGTCGTCCCACTGATAGCGGTTGCCGGTGGGCACGGCGATCGCGCGCCATTCCGCGTCGCCGCCGAACACGTCGGCGTACTCCTTCTCGAACTGCTCGCGCTTGACGCTCGAGAGCACGACGTCCTCGACTTCCTTGGGCGTCGGCCAGATGTCGCGCAGGAACACGGGGCCGTGGCTGCCCACGCCGAGCGGTTCCGTCTCGAGGTCAATGTCCACGCGGCCCGCGAGCGCGTACGCGACCACGAGCGGCGGCGAGGCGAGGTAGTTGAAGCGCGTCTGCGGATTGACGCGGCCCTCGAAGTTGCGGTTGCCCGAGAGCACGGCCGCGACCGTGAGCTTGCCGTCGTCAATCGCCTTGCTGATGGTCTCGGGCAGCGGGCCCGAGTTGCCGATGCAGGTCGTGCAGCCGTAGCCCACGATTTGGAAGCCGAGGGCATTGAGCGCGGGCTGCACGCCGGCCTTGTCGAAGTAGTCGCGCACGACCTTGGAGCCCGGCGCCAGCGACGTCTTCACCCACGGCTTCGACTTGAGGCCTTTGGCGACGGCCTTCTGCGCCAGCAGCCCCGCCGCGAGCATCACGCTCGGGTTCGACGTGTTGGTGCAGCTCGTGATGGCGGCGATCACGACCGCGCCGTCCTTGAGCTGGAACTGCTCGCCGCGGTGCGCGCAGTCCACGGTGGACGGTGTGAGGTCCACGGGAGCGCCCTCGGAGACCATCGCGGCGGCCGGGGAGCCCGGCAGCTTGTTCGCGGCCGCACTCGCGGCCGCACCGCCCTTCGCCGCCGCAGCCTGCGCGAGCCGCTCGCGCTCGGCCTTGAATGCGTCCGCGTAGTTCGCCTTCATCTGCGTCAGCGCAATGCGGTCCTGTGGGCGCTTCGGGCCCGCCAGCGACGGCACCACCGTCGAGAGATCGAGCTCGAGCGTGTCCGTGTACACCGGGTCCGGCGTGTCCTTCGTGCGGAAGAGGCCCTGCGCCTTGCAGTACGCCTCGACGAGCTTCACCTGGTGCTCGCTGCGCCCCGAGAGGCGCAGGTACTTGAGCGTCTCCTCGTCCACCGGGAAGAAGCCCATCGTCGCGCCGTACTCCGGCGCCATATTCGCAATCGTTGCGCGGTCGGCGAGCGCGAGCCCATCGAGGCCCGGCCCGTAGTACTCGACGAACTTGCCCACGACCTTCTTCTTGCGGAGCATCTCGGTGCAGGTCAGCACGAGATCTGTTGCCGTGGCGCCCAGCGGCAGCTTGCCCGTGAGCTTGAAGCCCACGACCTCGGGAATCAGCATCGACACCGGCTGGCCCAGCATTGCCGCCTCGGCCTCGATGCCACCCACGCCCCAGCCAAGCACGCCGAGGCCGTTGATCATCGTCGTGTGCGAGTCCGTGCCCACGAGCGAATCGCAGTAGACCGCCTTCTGCCCGTTCTCCTCGCCCACGAACGCGACCTGCCCGAGGTACTCGAGGTTCACCTGGTGGCAGATGCCCGTGCCCGGCGGCACGACGCGGAAGTTGCGCAGCGCGCCCTGGCCCCAGCGCAGGAACTGGTACCGCTCGCCGTTGCGCTCGTACTCGAGCTGCGTGTTGAGCAGCATCGCCGCGTCCACGCCGTACTCGTCCACCTGCACGGAGTGGTCGATGACGAGATCCACCGGCTGCAGCGGATTGATCTTCGCGGGATCGCCGCCGAGCGTCGCGATGGCATCGCGCATCGCGGCCAGGTCCACCACGCAGGGCACGCCGGTGAAGTCCTGCAGCAGCACGCGCGCCGTGCGGAACGCGATCTCCTTGTCCACCGGATGCTTGACGTCCCAGCGGGCCATCGCCTCGATGTCGGCCTTCTTGACGAACCCGCCGTCCTCGTTGCGGAGGAGGTTCTCGAGCAGCACGCGCAGCGAGAAGGGCAGCTTGGCGACCGTGCTGCCGGCCAGTCCGGCGACGGCGTCCAGGCGGTAGTAGACGTACGAGTGGCCGTCGACCGTGAGGGTGGCGCGGCTCTGGAAACTGTTGTGGGAGGACATACCCGAAATCTACTCGCCCTCTTCCATCACGGGCATCTCCATCGTGAAGTGCTTCTCCTCGCCGAGAAGCGTCTGCACCTTGATCGCGTTCACGGGGCACTGGTGCACGAAATCGCCCTCGGCGCGCGACCACTCGACGGGGCTGTGCAGCACCTGCGCCTTCCCGTCCTGGTCCATCGCCATCATATGCGGCGCAATGGTCGCGCAGAGGGAGCAGCCGGTGCAGGCCGCCCGGTCCACGTGCACCTCCACGAGGCGACGCGGCCACACGCCGCCGGCGAGCAACGCGTTGCCCACCCGGTCGAGCGTCTCCTGCGCGGCGAGGTAGCCGAGCTCGATGATCCGCGGCACGTGGCCGAACGAGAACCAGTTGAACGACCAGACCGCGGGTCGCACGAGGAGCAGCGGCGGCCCCTGCCAATGCACGAGCTGCTGCGCCTGCAGCGACTTCATCATTATCTGCGCCGAGCGCATAAAGATCGCGGCGAATCCCTTGTCCTTGATGCGGCGCGCGCGCGCGATGTTCGTGCTGCCCACGTCGACCGCAACCACCGCGTCCATTCCGTGCGAGGCGGCGAGTGCGGGCACGTTGTCGGAGATGCCGCCATCGGCACAGGTGCGGCCGCCGACCACGCCCGGCGGGAAGAATCCTGGCAGCGCGCAGCTCGCGTACACGGCGTCGGCGATGGACACGTCCTGCAGCCCGGGCAGCCCCCAGAGCACCTGCGAGGCGGCCTCGAGATCGACGGTGTTCACGAGCAACGGCGTGTCCACGTCTCGAAAGTCGCCCGGCGGCACGATGTCCTCGATGAGGCGCATCAAGGGTTTCGCGAGGTAGAGCGCGGGCGAGAGCATCCGCCGCGTGACCATATCCACGTGATTGATGCGGAAGAGATCGTGCTTCTTGAGGTCCTTGGCGCGCCGTTCCATCTCGGCCACGGACATCCCTCCCGCGTACGCGGCCGCGATCAGCGCGCCGATGCTGGTGCCGGCGACGACCTTGGGGCGCAGGCCGCGCTCCTCGAGGGCGCGGAGCACGCCGATGTGCGCAAAGCCTTTGAGTCCGCCGCCGCCGAGGACGAGGGCGAACTTGTCGGGGACGGTGGGGCGCGAGTGGGGCATTGTCAGCGAAGATACCAGTGCGGAGCGCGGTCGGTAACGTGGATTGCTGGTCGCTCGTCGCCTGGGGCGGTACCGGAACGGCCGCCTGCATCCCGTGAATGAGAGAGTCGAGATGTCCGTTACGCAGTCGCGCGTTGGTTCGAGCAGGGCGAAGAGGTTGCGGAGGCGGCGGCGTAGACGGCGCCCCCCGCTGGCACACAGTGGAGATCCGATAGACTAGCGTTCAGGATATGCGCCTCCTCCTCGTCGAAGACGACGCCCGGATGGCTGAGCCCGCTGAGCGCTTCCTGCGCAACGCGGGCTTTGCCGTGGACCGCGCCGCCGACGGGGGCAGCGCGCTCGCGCTCGCCGCGCTCAATCCCTATGATGCCGTCGTGCTCGACCTCGGGCTCCCCGACCTGGACGGGCTCGAAGTCTGCCGCCGACTCCGCGCCCGCCCCCGCCCGCCGCGCATCCTGATGGCCACCGCGCGCGATTCCGTCGACGCGCGCATTGCCGGACTCGACACCGGCGCGGACGACTACATCGTGAAGCCCTACGCTCTCGGCGAGCTCGTCGCGCGGCTGCGCGCCGTGCTGCGACGCCCCGCCGAGGTGCTTCCGACGGTGCTGCAGGTGGCCGACCTCTCGCTCGACACCGGCACGCGCACCGCACACCGGGGCCGGCGCAGCATCACGCTCACGGCCAAGGAGTACGCCGTGCTCGAGGTGCTGATGCGGCACCCGGGACAGGTGCTCACACGAGAGCATCTCAGCCAGCACGCGTGGGACGACAACTACGATCCGTTCTCCAACGTGATTGACGTCTACATCGGACGCCTGCGGCGGAAGGTGGACCAGGCAGGCGAGACGCCCCTCGTCGAGACCATCCGCGGCGCCGGGTATCGGTTGACCGCATCCGTAGACGGAGTGCGCGAATGATCGAAACGCTGCGCCGCAAATGACCGGCTCGAGCATCCGCCTCCGACTCACCGCGTGGTACGCGGGGTCGATTCTCCTCTTGCTCTTCGCGGGCACGGTGGCCGCCCGCACGGCCGTGCGCGCCGCACTCGAGGGTGAGTTCGCGCGCGCGCAGGACGCGGCGGCCGCGCTCGTCAGCGGGTTCTTCCGCGCCGAGGTGCTCGAGTACCGACAGTTGGAGGTCACGCTCGACCACATCATCGGCGAGCTCGCCATCCCGGACCGGCACATCGTGTTCGTGCGCCCGGACAGCACGGTCTACACGGCCGCGGCGTACGTGCGCGCGATGCCATTGCCCGTCCTCGAACCGCCGGTGCGCGACGTGGTGCGCCCGCTCGACCGCGAGCTCGCACCGGGCTGGTCGGTGAAGCTCACCACCAGCGCCGCGCCGCTGGAGCGCCAGTTGCGGGCCGTGGATCGCTGGGCGCTGCTCGCGGTGCCGCTCGCGTTCCTGTTCGCGGTGATCGTCGGGTGGGTGCTCACCGGTCGTACGCTGCGGCCCGTGGCGGCGATGGCCGATGCGGCCGATCGCATCACCGCGCGCGACGCGGGACGCCTGCCGATCGCCGTGCCCGACGACGAGCTCGGTCGCCTCGGCACGCGCTTCAACGCCGTGCTCGACCGACTCGACGACGCGATGGCGCAGCAGCGCCGATTCCTCGCCGACGCGGCCCACGAGCTCCGCACGCCGATTGCCCGCGCGCGCGGGGCGGGGGAGCTCGCGCTCTCCGAGCCGGCCGGTGCCGGCGACCGCGACGCGCTGGAGCGCACACAGCGCGAGCTCGAGGGAATGTCGCGGCTCGTGGACGAACTGCTCGAGCTCGCGCGCGCCGACGCGGTGCGCCCCGAGACGGCGCTCGTGCGTGACTTTCTCGACGATGTCGTCGCCGATGTCGTGAAGTCGTTCGAGCCAATGGCCAAGCGACTCGCCGTCTCGCTCGAACTGGAGATGCCGGACGAAGCACCGGTGTGGATGGAGCGCGTGTCGCTGGCGCGGATGATTGGCATTCTGGTCGACAACGCGATTCGGTACAGCCCGCCCTGCGCCACCGTACGTGTCGGCGTGATGGCAGATCCTGCGGGCGTTCGCCTCACCATCGCCGACAACGGCCCGGGCATTCCCGCCGCCGATCGTCCGCGCCTGTTCGAGCGGTTCTTTCGCGGGAGCGACGCTCGCCGGCTCGCCCCCGAGGGCAGCGGACTCGGCCTGCCGATCGCACGCGCGGTCGCCGAGCGCCACGGGGCGCGCATCGAGGTGGCGGACAACGCGCCCACGGGCACGATCGTCACGGTTACCTTTCCGCGCGTATGACCACTTCGCGCCTGCGCCTGCTCGTCACCGGCGGCACCTTCGACAAGCAGTACGACGAACTGAACGGCACGCTGGCCTTTGGACAGACCCACGTGCAGGACGTGCTCGCGCGCGGTCGCTGCCGCGTGGAGCTCGCGGTCGAGGTCCTGATGCTCAAGGACTCGCTCGACCTCACCGACGACGACCGCGCCCGCATCGTGGCCGCGGCGCGCGCCAGCGCTGAGCGGCGCATTGTCATCACGCACGGCACCGACACGATGGTGGAGTCCGCGCGGGCTCTCGCGGCAGCCGGGCTCGGCAAGACCATTGTGCTGACCGGCGCGATGGTGCCGTACGTCTTCGGCAGCTCCGACGGGCTGTTCAACCTCGGCTCGGCGCTGTCGTTCGCGCAGGTGCTGCCGGAGGGCGTCTACGTGGCGATGAACGGCCACTGCTTTCCCTGGGACAACGTGCGCAAGAACCGCGAACTCGGGGTCTTCGAGCCGCTGCGGTAGCGTTCATCGTGGGTTCATCTCGCCGCGCTACACTGCGAGGCGATGACCCGCTCCCTCGTGCTGCTCCTCGCGCTGACGGCAACTGCCGTGCACGCGCAGTCCCCGGACTCGGCGCTCACCCTACGCGCGGCCGTCGAGCGCGCCGTGACGCGTGGGCCGGCCGCCGGCGCCGCCGCCGGCGTGCGCGCCATCGCCGTCGGTCGCGCACGTACCGATGCACAGTGGGGCAACCCCACCGTCGAGCTGCGCCGCGAGAACGAAGGCGCGCCGATTCCGTACGACGACTTCGTCACCGTGACGCTGCCCGTCGATCTCACCGGGCGACGC
>CAYPYY010000135.1:2184-6556 GCA_964414995.1 uncultured Gemmatimonas sp. | reverse complement strand
GCACGCTGTATCGGTGCCAGAGCCCGCGCAGCATCACCGCGAGGTTGACAGCCACGACGGCGCTTAGTCCGCGGCTGCGGCCGACGGCGTCCCAGTCGATCACCGTGAGCGCGACGGTCGTGCACAAAACGAGGAGCGCGAGCAGCATCAATGCGAGCGCATCGGTTCCCTCGGGAGGCGACCCTGCGCGCAGGGTCCGAATGGCGCGGATGAGGGCGCGCCACATCGAGGGTGGCTTCACAGCGGCAACATAGAGAAGACCGCAGAGGCATACGAGGTACACTGAGTGATGCGCCTTCACGTAGAGACGATCTTGCGGCCCGATGTTCAGCGTCATTGAAACGATTACCAGTATTCCAACAACAGAACCCACGAACATCTGCACGTCCGAATGCAGGGCTCGGTTCCTTCGCCACCAAGTGTGTACGCTGCTTGACGCTTCGTGCACCGTTTCTCCAAAGATTTCCGTGAGAATCTAGAACTTGGGGCGTCGTTCGACGCCCCCACTTCTAGGTTTAACCTGACATACGCGCAAGAGCCGTGAACTCAGTGTCGAACCGTATTCGAGCTTGGTGGCGACGGAATCTGGAGCTGCGCGCTGACCTACAGCGCGTAGGGATGATTGTCGTCGCAACGATGGTGTTTGTCCCTGTAACACTCGCTATCGGGCCGACCGAGGACCTCTATGTCAAGGCTCATCACTCAGTGTTCCTCCTGAGCGTACTGAGTGTCCTCTACGTCCTCCTCGCGAAGCCGCCCTCGATGTGGCGCGCCCTCGTCCGCGCCTTCCGGACGCTGCGAGCGGGGTTGCCTCCAGACGGAACCGATGCGCTCGCCGTGACGCTGCTCGCGCTCCTCGTTTTGTCCACGACCGTCGCCTTCACGGTGGTCGACTGGAACGCCGTCGGCCGCAGCCGCGGACTGAGTGCCGTCGTGGCCGTCAACCTCGCGGTGATGCTGCGCGGGCTCTGGCACCGATACACCACGCGCGGCGGGAACGACGCGATGCGCCGCAAACCGCTGCGCCGCGGTGACGACACCGAGCACGTCCAAGAGCCGACCGGCTGACGGTTCCTCGCACGACTCTCACGCTGCGTAGGTAGGTGGAGGTGCCGGAGGGGGGACGAAGCCTGCCGCGACTCCATCACCCCAGCGTGGCGCCGATCCACCGGCGCACCCGCGCGCCGACGGCCCGGTTGCGCGTGCCGGGCTCGTGTTGACGTACGTCCACACTGCCGCGATGTTGACGTACGCCAACATCTTGGGTATGTTGACGTACGTCAACACACCCGACCAGTCCGGAGGCCCCCTGCGCCCGCTCAGCCCACACGACATCGGCGCCCTCGCCCGCCAGGCGCGCGCACACGCCGGCCTCACACAAGAGGCACTCGCCACGATGATCGGCGCCAGCCGGTTCTGGGTCGCGGAGTTCGAACGCGGCAAGGCGCGCGCGGAACTCGGGCTGACGCTCAAGGCCCTGCGCGCGCTCGGGCTCACGCTCCGGATCGAGCGAACCGACGGGACCCGGACTCCGAGCGCAACCGCATCGCCGCGGGCGGAGCGCGGCGGGCTGCCACGCGTCGATCTCGCCAGGCTGTTGGCGCGCGCGGCGCTCCCCGCGACGCGTGCCGACGCCCCTCGCACCAAGTCGCGCAAGGCCCTGCGCCCCCGGGCGAGCCGATAGTGGCCAGTCGCACACGCCTCACCCGCTCGTCGCAACCACGACTGGTCGCCCTGCTCGACGGCGTCGCCGTCGGCAAGGTCTATCAGTCCGCGAACGGGCGCCTCGCATTCCGGTACGACCGGGAGTGGCAGCAGAGCGCCGGAGCCTATCCGCTCTCCCTCGCGATGCCGCTCGCGGCCACGGAGCACGGGGACCGCGCCATCCGGGCGTTCCTCTGGGGCCTGATGCCCGACAATCCCGAGATCCTCGCGTGGTGGGCCCGACGCTACGGCGTGTCTCGCTATCGGATCGTCGACCTGTTGGCGCACGTCGGTGAGGATTGCGCCGGAGCCGTGCAGTTCGCACCGCCCGCGCGCGCCGACGCACTGCTCGGGCGGCCAACCAAGCGCGACGAGACGCAGAGCATTCAGTGGATCACCGTGGAGGAACTCGAGGCGCGACTTCGGGAACTCCGGCTCAACCCTGCCGCCGGCCGCGCCGCCAACGACACCGGGCAGTTCAGTCTGGCGGGTGCGCAGCCGAAGACCGCGCTCTTTCAGGACGACACGGGTCGCTGGGGCATCCCGCGCGGTCGCGTGCCGACCACTCGCATTCTCAAGCCGCCCACGCTAGGCCTCGACGATCTCGCATACAACGAGCACTTCTGCCTCGCCGTGGCGCGCGCACTGGGACTGCCGGCGGCGCAGTCGCGCGTCGAGACGTTCGGCACCGAGACGGTCATCGTGGTGGAGCGGTATGATCGGGTGCGCCTGAACGGCCGACTCGTCCGCGTGCATCAGGAGGATCTCTGCCAGGCACGGGCCGTGCCGCCCACACGCAAGTACGAGGCGGACGGCGGGCCGGGGATCGCCGACATCTGCGAGTCACTAATGGAGTCCTCGTCGGAGCCCGAACTCGATCGGATGCGCTTGCTCGAGGCCGTGGCCCTGAACTGGCTGCTCGCGGCATCAGACGGCCACGCGAAGAACTTCTCTCTCCTCCACGCGCACGGTCCGCAAACGCGGCTCGCACCGCTATACGACATCATCACGGTGCTCCCGTATCCGCAGCTCACGAGTGGGCGCAACACGGTGGCGATGGGCATCGCGGGCGAGCGACTGGTCGAGAAGATCACCGGCGAACACTGGCGTCGGCTCGCGCGGCAGGTGGGAATCGCCCAGAGCGACATCATTGCGATGGTGTCATCGCTCGCGGCACGGCTTCCGCGCGCCGTCGAGGAGGTTCGCGATCGCACGTTGGGCGGCGCGCAGGCGCGGGCCGCACTCGCTCGGATTGGCGCCGCTGTCACCGCGCACGCCGCGCGATGCGCGAAGCGGCTCTGACGGTACCCGATGATCGGCACGAGCTCAGCATCGGGCACGAGGCGCCGCGTCGATTGGCCGACTTTTCGAGCTGGCGCGGCTCGGCGTGGACAAGCACGCTGGCGCACGACCTGGCGGGCATCACCTACGACGCGAACGGGAACCTCCTCGCGGCGGCCGCCCCGTACGCGCTGACGGCCGCCACCTACGACCCCCGCAACCTCCCCCTCACCCGCACCCGCGGCGGCATCACCAGCGCCTACCGCTACGACGCGGCCGGCCACCGGCTCGCCAAGCAGGTCGGCGCCGGCCCCACGGAGGTCTACGTGCGCGACGGGGCCACGGTGCTGGGCGTCGTCACGCTCGACGCGGCCGGCAGCCCGACGGCCTGGCACTTCAACGTCCTCGCCGGCGCGCGCGTCGTCGGGCGCCAGCCGCACACGGGGGCGCGGCGGCACTACCACGCGGACCTGCTCGGGAGCGTGCGCGCGGTGACGGCGGGGGCGACGGTGCTGGAGAGCGCGGACTACGACCCCTGGGGGCTGGCGCTGCCGGGGCGGGCGCTGGGCGGGGGGACGAAGGAGGGGTTCGCGGGGCAGGAGCGCGACGCGGAGACGGGGCTGGACCACGTGGAGGCGCGGGCCTACCTGCCGGCGCTCGGGCGCTGGGGGAGCGTGGACCCGCTGGCGGCGGCGTACGCGGAGTGGAGCCCGTACGCCTACGTCCTGAACGACCCCACCCGCCTCGTCGACCCGGATGGACGCCTTGTTGCGTCGCCTGTCTACGATCGAGACGGAAAGCTGCTGGGCACGGACGATCAAGGTCTGCGGGGCCGTGCCATCGTGATGGACGAACGCGACTTCGTTCAAGGGATGAGCCACGAAGAGGCGGAGAAACACGACCTTGGAGTCAACGCGTTCAGTTCGGAACATGCGCGCCAGCTGTTCGAGAGGAGCTACTCGTCCCTCTCATCCCGACCGGATTATGATGGGCGACTGACGTTCGTTGAGGCGGTGAGTTGGTACAATCGCGGACAGGGACAACCTTTGTTTGTTGACGCAGCGACACTCGACCTTCGCGACATTTCGGTTGACGACGTGAGATCGGCCAGGGGCGGATACGTCAACACCTTCAACCGAACACCACACAACACCGGTGCCGTCTACGGAACGATCAAACTGACGCTTGTCGACCCATCCATCGGGCTGGTCCGAGTGGGTGGTAGCGGGAACTTGCTCGACGTGTACGACTACGCCCCCGGTAGCAGGGCGGGAGCTGTAGCAGCTCTCTGGCCCGGAGCTTCCACGAGCTACAAGATCTTCTGCTCGCGCTGCATGAATCACGTGAAACCGAGGAGGTAGATCTTGACTCGACGTCAATCGCTACG
>CAYPYY010000135.1:0-2174 GCA_964414995.1 uncultured Gemmatimonas sp. | reverse complement strand
GCGTTGACCCACGCGCTCGCCTGCGGAGGACGCGACGTGCAGCTTTTAGGGGACGAGCACGTTGTGCAGATGCAGACGAAGTGGACAGTCGTGGCGGGAGCGCTCACGCTCTACCGGTTCGACGGCCTCGTCGACTCTCGTCGCCCGGGACCGTATCCGTCCCTCGGTACGGCGTTCAAGGGCTGGAACGTGCGGCCCTGGTTCGAGCCGAGGGACAGCTTGGAGCGCGCGTCTCTTATGGCCTTCTTGGATAGCGAATCCGAGAAGTATGCTGCGACAGGGCGAGACTCCCTCGCGCTCGCGCATCTGCGTCGAGTTCGAGAGGCGCTGTCACGGGAGAAGCTTGATAGCGGCTTGGTAAGCTACGCGTACAAGGCCAATCGCCCGGGCGCACCCGGGTATATGCCCGGCGAGTGGCTATACGTGTACTTCCTGGACTTGAAGAGTCGTTCGATCGTCGAGATCTCGAACGCGTTTCGTTAATGGCGCGTCGGTCGGGCGTCCGTCGCCGAACGTCCTTCTCATCACGATGTCGACGTGCGCCAACACGTTACAGACACCTGGAGGCCCGATGCGCCGGCTCGGGCCAAGCGACATAGGGACCGTCCCGCACTCGGTTGCGGAGTTCGAACGCGGCGTGACGCGTCCGGACGTCCTCGTCAGGCCCGCATAGCCGCTTCGCCACGGAACGCGCAAGTCCGCGGTCGCAGGAGACCCTGGCTTGCCGGTTCCAGCGCAGCCCCTCGAGCTTTCGCAAATCGCGTGATCCCATTATCTCGCTTGCCGAAGGAGAAGCCCTAGCCGCGATGTTCGCGTTCCTCGAGCACCGCGTCATCCTCACGGCCTCCCACGACTTGGCCGACCTGCTGCGCGGGATATCGTTGTTGCCTGACGGCGCGCCGGCGGATGCGGCCCTTTGGCAGGATTGGCTGGACGCTGTTCACAAGGCCAAAGCCGGAGCGGTACCAGGCAGCCGCGACTTGAAGTAACTTGGGGTACTTCCCGATCACACGGACCCTCGACACAGAGCGCATCTGCGTCGAGCACCTTCACTGACACAATGCGACTGGCCGATCTCTGCTCGCCGCGCCGCTGATTCGTCCGCCACCGCTACGGGACTCGAGTGATGAGCGTCCTTGCGACTCTGAGGGAGTGGCACAGGCGGCACCCGCGAGTACGGCGGCCATCGGAAGCCGTGACGCTCGTTCTGGTTGGACTGGCCGTAGTCTCGCAGTTTCCACGCCTCTTCACGCCGGGAACGAGTGACTACAGCATCGCCCAGGACACGGTGTTCCTCTCGTGTGTTGCTGCAGTCCTCCTTGCCTTGCTACTGAAGCCTTCGTCGATGTGGGTTCGTCTGAAGGCGGGGATCCGGGGATGGGCCACCCAAAGAGTTCCGACGGCTGACGAGGGACTGGCGAGCTTGGTTGCCCTGCTCATCTGCGCGGTCGCACTTGTCTCGGCAACCGCTATCGAATGGCGTGCCATCAGACTCTCACGCGGGCTCGGTGCGGTTGTCGCCGTGAACCTAGTGTTCATCATCCGCCAGCTCTTCGCGAAGTACTCGCGAGGGAGCGGTTCGCACCAGAAGGGTGAGCGTTGATGGCTGCGAGTCTATTGCGATCAATGCTTTCCCTCAGTCTTGCGCTCGCGTTTTGCTCGGCCACTGCCGCGGCCCAACCGGGCGTTCTGCCCAAGGATCTGCAGAAGGTGGCAACTCGGCTCAACTGCCAGCCCGTTCCAGATTTCTATTCGGAGCCGGGAATGATCGATCCGCCGTACACGTACGGTGTGCTCGACGGCGCCGAGGAGAGCAGCGCCGCCTTCTGGTGTGTCCGACCGTCGGCGCTGAGCCACCGCCTCATCATCGTCCGCGGTGATAGCGTCGTCCACGATTTTGAATGGTGGAGCTCCGCGCACGGTATGCGGGTTGTGCAACTAGAGTCAATCAACCTCGCGCGTTTTCATCGCCTTGACGACCCCGACAAGGGAGGGCCTGCACGCATTGTCGCACGCGTGCGGGCAATCAGGGCGGGGCAAGGCGGCGTGGAAACTTACTTCGTCGAAGTCGCCGGTGTGTGGTACTTCACCATCTACCACTAGGCGCCGCGCGGCTCACTCGCCCGCTTGATGTACCCCATCTCCTCCGCATACCCGCGCAACTGCGCCTGCAG
>CAYPYY010000134.1:3973-6609 GCA_964414995.1 uncultured Gemmatimonas sp. | reverse complement strand
TGCTCTTCGGCATCGCCAGTCCCTTGTGCGGATGCCACACGCCGTCGCGCCCGCAGTCGTCCACGAAGCGCTCGAACATCTTCGTCCACGTCTCGTTGCGGCGCAGGAATCCGAGCCGCGCCATCAGTTCGAGCCAGGACAGCGCCTTCGGGACGTCGTCCTCCACGGCGTTGCGGTGTGGCAGGTGATCGCCCAGCACCGCGTACGGCAACGGCACCAAGTGCGTGCCCACCTGCTGCACCGACTCCTGCCGCGGCAACGGACGCGAGAGATAGGCGAAGAGCAGCTCCATCGCCTCGTAGTTCTCGGTCTGGAACAACGGCATATGCGCGATCAGGTGCAACGCATAGATGCTCGGCGGGAACGCGTCCGGATGCAGCACCTGACGGTTGCCGACGCGAATCCACGGCTTCTCGGCCAGCGGCGAACGCAGGAAGTCGGCAATGCGATCGAGCGTGCGGCGCGCCAAACCGCGCAGGCGCGGATCGGCCTCGAAGCCCGCCGACGCCAGCGCGGAGCCCGCCGCCTCACGCAGCAACTGCCGCTGCATCAGCACGAACTCCTCCTCCACCTTCGCCTTGGTCGGCCGCAGCTCATACAACTGCGCGGGATCGGTGTCCTCCGCGAGCATTCGGAACAACACGCGCTTGGCGTGCACGATCGGCGGCGCGTCCTTGTCCCAGCCGTATTCGAGCAGCCGGCGGAAGGCGGGAATGGTGCCGATGCCCTCAAAATGCTCGGAACGCTGCGAGGGCAACGTGAGCATCGAGTGGTTCCAGACCCCGTAGACGTCGGCCTGGACGGCGAGCTCGAGGGCCGGCCGATAGGTCAGGGGGAGGAGGTTGATGAGGGGCCCGGCGTCGGCACCCAGCTTCGCGACGTCTGTAATGGCGCGATACTGTATTGGAGCTGACGCGTTGCTGAGCAACCAACCGAGCGGAAACGTCACCTCGCTCTCGGGGGGCGGCGGGGGCGCGAAAATGCTCGGCGGCGAAACAATAGGTGTGGTCAAGCGAAACCTGTGGGCTAAGCTGTTGGGAGCGTAAAGCATACCATTTTTCACGGAAAGCACCAGATTCCCGTGAATGCGCGGTGAGTTCGTGGATATCGGGGGGTCGCGGCTCTACTACTACGCTGCGGGCACCCGCGGAGCCGGGGATCCCGTGGTCCTCATCCACGGATTCCCCACGTCCTCGCGTCTCTGGCACGCGATGATCCGAGACTTCGCGCCCGGGCATCGGCTGATCATTGTGGACCTGCCCGGCTTCGGTCGCAGCGATCCGCCGACGCCGGCCCGCAACTCCTGCGGCGCGCACGCGGCCGCCATCAAGGCGTTGCTCGACGACCTCGGCGTCCAGCGCGCCATCCTCGTGGGCCACGGCATCGGTGGCGGCGTGGCACAGGCCTTCGCGATTCAGTGGCCGAGTGTGGTGTCGGCGCTGGCGCTCGTGAACAGCGCCGGGTTCGGCGTGCGCCCACGCAGTATGGCGCGGCTCGCGCGCGCACTCGGGCCGCTCGCGCGCGTCACGCCGCCGGCGCTGCTCGCGGGACTCGTGCACGGCTCGGTGCGTCGCGGGTTCGAGGATCCCGAGCGTAGCCGCCTCACGCTCGACACCTGCCTGCGCCACTTCACCTCGGTCGCGGGCCGGAACGCACTCGCCGATCACCTCGCGGCTATCGGGCACTGCGACACGGCCACCTGGTCACGGCGGCTCGGTGAGATCACCGCACCAACGGCCATTCTGTGGGGCGATGACGACCCGTTTTATCGCGTCGCGCTCGGGCAGCGCCTGGCCGCTGCGATTCCAGGGGCGTCGTTCGAGGTGATTGCCGGCGCCGCGCACTTCCTGCCCGAGGATCAACCCGAGCGACTGGCCCGCGCGATCGAACTACTGGTCGCCCGGGCGACGGTCTGAGCGCGACTCTTCCACGGCCTCGGCCACCCGCTCCACGTCGCGGGCCAACGCGCGCATCTCAGATGTGAGCCCGGCATTGTCGGCCAAGCGAGCGCTGACGCCAGAGTTCTTGAGACGCGTGAGGTCGAGCTTCATCGTGCCCAGCAACAGCACGGCCTGCTCGAGCTGCTGCAACAGCGCGCTACGCCGCTCGGCAAGATCCACCAGCGTGTCTCGCTGCCGCTGCAACAGTTCCAGCTTGCGGGCGCGCTCGGGCGCGGACTCCGGCATCGCCTCCGCCTGCGCGATGCGCGTCTCGAGGCGCACGATGGCATCGGGCGAGGCATCGGTGTCGAGCGAATGCAGTGCGATCGCCAACGTGCGCGCGCGTTCCACCAGCGACTCTACCGTCGGTTGAATCTCCGGGAGCAGCGAGCGTTCCTGCTCCGGCAGTCGCGCGAGCAGCGAGCGAATCTGACCGCGCGCTTCGTAGGCCTCCTTCACCGCCAAACCGTGCGGGCCGGCGAGCACGTCACGCGGAACGGCTTCGAGCACCGCCTCGGCCACGCTCTGGGCGGCGGGCGCAGGGAGACTCGGTTCCAGGCGACGCAGCGGCTGTTCATCGCCGCGCACGGCCGGCCGCGCGGGACGCTTGAACACTTCGCGAATCGGGATGCCGTCGGCCCAGAGGTCGGCAAAGCGGCGCACGATGCCGAACGAGATGCCGAGCGCGGGGAACAA
>CAYPYY010000134.1:0-3873 GCA_964414995.1 uncultured Gemmatimonas sp. | reverse complement strand
GTGTCGGGATTGAACATCCAGTCGTTCGGCAGGTCGGGAAACGCGGGCGCCGGCACCGGGGTGCGCTGCTTGAGGTCGTCGAACGGATCGGTGGGCGGCGGTAGCGCCGCGCCGGCAATCGAGTGCCGTGGCGGCGGCGACGGGGGCGCACTCATTGACTGCGAGGGCCGCGGCGCCGGGGCCGCCGGCAGATCGGGCAGCGCCGCGAGCGTACCGGAGGCGCGCGAGCGCCGCGGCTGCGGCACCTCCGCGTCCTCGGCCAGCGCCACGCGGAAGCTCGCGGCGTCGCTCCAGCGTTCCTTGGCGCCCTTGGCCATCGCGCGATCCACCGCGTGCACGAGGTTCGCCGGCAGGTCGTCGCGGACCTGAGCGAGCGGGCGCGGACGCTCACTCAGGTGCTTCATCAGCATCGCCGGCGTGTTGCTGGCCTGGAACGGCAGCTCGCCGGCCAGCATCTGGTATCCGACGACGCCGAGTGCGTAGAGGTCGGCGCGGCCGTCCACTTCGCGTTCGCCCATCGCCTGCTCGGGACTCATATACGCCGGCGTGCCGACCGCGATGCCGGTGGCCGTGAGGCGTTCGTCGCCCTCGGCCGCACGCGCGATCCCGAAGTCGGTGACGAGCGCGCGGCCGGTGGACGACTCGAGGAGAATGTTGTCCGGTTTGATGTCGCGGTGGACGACGCCTTCGCGGTGTGCGTAGTCCAGCGCCTCGCAGACTTCGCGGAGGATGCGTCGCACCACGTCGAGCGGCGGACGCGGCTCGCGATGCAGTCGCTGCGCCAGCGACTCGCCCTCGACGATGCCCATCGCAATCCACACGATCCCGTGGCCTTCATCCACGGCGTAGATGGGCACGATGTGCGGATGCGAGAGGCGCGCGGCCATCTCGGCCTCGCGCAGGAAGCGCCGCTTGACCTCCTCGCGATACGCGAGGTCGGGCGGCAGGACCTTGAGTGCGACCTTGCGGCGCAGCCGCGTGTCGCGGGCGCGGTACACGTAGGCCATCCCGCCGCGCCCGATCTCGGCCTCGATCTCGTAGTGGCCGGCGACGGCGGCGGTCGCGCGCTGGAGGACCGCCTCGTCGGTCACGTGCGGCGCGTACGCTCGAGCTTGGCGATTGCGTCGCCGGCGTACACCGCGGCATCCACGTCACGCGCGAGCGCGGCCGCCTTCTCTGCCACCGAGGTCACGTGCTGCCAGCTCTGGTTACCCGTCTTCAGGCGCAACACGTCGAACTTGAGGTTCTGCAGCGCCAGCGCGCAGCTCTCGAGCTTGGCAGCCAGCGTGGTGCGCCGCTCCTCGATCTCCATCGCCGCGCGGCGCGAGCGCTTGAGCATCGCCAGCCGGCGCACGCGGGCCTCGCTCGCCTGCTGGTCGAGCGGGTTGGCCTGCGCCTCGAGCACACCGATCTCCTTGTCCATCGCCGCCAACGACACATTGCCGGCGTCGCGGTCAATCGCCGTCAGCGCCGTCGCGATGCCCATCACCGCCTCGGCGAGCTGCCGCGCCGTGGGGCCAACGTCCGTGACGCGCGCGCGGTCTGCCGGGGGCAGCGACTCGAGCAGGCGGAACACTTCCTCGCGGTCGAGCAGCGCCTGACGTGCGACGCCGGCGTGCGGGCCGGAGCCGAGTGCGGCCGCGTCGGACGACGAGAAGTTCTGCACACTGCCGCCAGCCGGCGAGTGACGCCCCTCGGAGAGCCGTCGCTGCCGCGCGCGCTCCCGCATCGCCGTGCGCTTGTCGCGGTCAAAGATCGCCTTGGCACCGTCGAGCGTGTCCGCCGCGACGTCCACGATCATCTTGTCGCGCGGCTGCTTGAACACGTCGCGCCAGTCGTAGCCGTCGCTCCAGAGCCGCGCGTACTTGTACGCGACGTTGATGCCCCAGAACGCCGAGACGAACAGCAGGTTCGGTCCGCCGAGTACCGAGACTGCGAACATCGCGCCAGTGACGAACAGGAACGGGGCGATCGCGCGTCGGAACGAGACGACTGACTTCTCGTTCCAGCGGATGAGCTCCTCGGGCGTGGGTGCGTCGGGATCGTAAGCGGGCGCCGGTGCCGGCGCGTTCCAGCTCTGCACCTGCGGATACGCCCCGCCGCTGATGCGCGCCGGCAGCTGCGGCACGATGCCCGTCTCCAGCGCCTGCACGAAGGCCCGGGCGTCGGGAAAGCGGTCATCGGGATTCTTCTCGAGGCAGAGCATCACCGCGCGCGCGAGATCGGGCGGCACGTTGGCACGCTGGTCGATCGGCATCGGCCGCTCGCTCAGGTGCTTCACCAACAGCGCCGGCGTGCTCGTGGCATTGAACGGCAGGTCGCCGCAGAGCATCTGGTAGGCGACGATGCCGAGCGCGTAGAGATCGGTTCGGCCGTCAATGTCGCGGTCGCCGGCCGACTGCTCGGGGCTCATATACGCCGGCGTGCCGATGGCGATGCCGGTGGCCGTGAGCTTGGACTCGCTGCCCTCGCTCACTGCGCGCGCGATGCCGAAGTCGGTCACCATCGTGCGCCCCGTGTGCGCATCAATGAGGATGTTGTCCGGCTTGATGTCGCGGTGGACGGTGTTCTGCGAGTGCGCGTACGCCAGCGCATCGCCGACTTCGCGCAGGATGCGACGCGCCTCGTCCGGCGGCACCGGGCCGCGCTTGGCGATCCGCGTGCCAAGGTTCTCGCCCTCGACCAGCGCCATCACGAAGTAGACGAGGCCTTCGCGCTCGTCCACCGAGTAGATGGGCACGATGTGAGGATGCGAGAGCTGCGCGGCCATCTCCGCTTCGCGCAGGAAGCGCGAGCGGATCTCCGAGCGGAACGCGAGCTCCGGCGGCAGCAGCTTGATCGCCACCTGCCGCTTGAGCCGCGTGTCGCGGCCCTTGTACACGATGCCCATTCCGCCGCGGCCGATTTCCTTCTCGACCTCGTACTGCGGGGCCAGCACGCGCACGATGTGCGATTGCAGTTCCGCGTCGGACTGGCTGAGGCGCGATTCGCTCAAGTGGTGTGGCGGTCTGGGGGGCAGAGCAGCACAGAAAATACCACGACGAACGCCGCGGTACTAACTCTGTCCACGGGCGGGGGCCGCCGTGGCAGTCCCTACGTCAGGACGGCTGGGGAAAGTTGCAATCCCCGCCAAAAGGTCGTAAGTCAGGGCGGAACGCTCCTTGCGAGACGAGGGGTACCTTATGGCCACTCCTTCCTTCTTCGCCGGACAGGCCCAGACCTGATGAGCACTCGCCAAACCCTTCCCGTCCTCCCCCTGCGGGGCACGGTGATCTTTCCCGGGCTGACCGCGCCGATTGCGGCGGGTCGCCCGGGGACCCTGCGCGCCATCGAATCCGCGCTCAAGGGCGACCGGCTGGTGTTCGCCGTCGCCCAGCGCGACAACACCGAGGAGCCCGCGCCAGAGATCCTCTATTCGATGGGCGTCATCGCACGCATCGGCCAGGTGCAGCGCGGCCTGGGCGGCGTGCAGCTGCTCCTCCACGGTGAGCAGCGCGCCACCGCGCTCCAGTACACGATGACCGAGGGCTTCCTCTCGGCCGTGGTCACACAGACCGAGGAAATGGCGCCGCTCGACGAGAAGGACCCGGCGTTCGAGGCGCTGCACAAGGAGATCCGCGAGCGCGCCGCCGAGCTCGGCGAGCGCCGCGGCCTGCCCGAGGAAGTCGTGCACCAGGTGCTCGACTCCGTCACCGAGCCCGGCAAGTTCGCCGACCTCGTGGCCGGCTACATCGAGCTCTCGGTGGCCGAGAAGCAGGGCCTGCTCGAGACCCTCTCCGTGGAAGAGCGCCTGCGCAAGGTGCTCGTGATGGTGCAGCGCCAGATCTCGCTCCTCGAAGCGCAGGAGGAGATCAAGTCGCAGGTGCAGGAGGA
>CAYPYY010000133.1:0-6694 GCA_964414995.1 uncultured Gemmatimonas sp. | reverse complement strand
TTCGAGCAGGCGCCGACCTCGCTCAACCTCTTCGCCAACGACTTCACCGACCGCAGCATCTTCGGCTGGGAGATGCCCGCCACCTGGTTCCAGTCGGTCAACTCGTTCTTCATCATCGTGCTTGCACCGGTGTTCGCCGCGCTCTGGGTGTGGATGGCGCGCCGCAACCTCGAGCTCTCGAGCCCAGCCAAGTTCGCACTCGGGCTCGCGATGGCAGGGGTGGGCTTCGCGATTATGATCGTCGCCGCCAACGAGGTCGTCGCCAGCAACGGCACCGTGCTGGTCTCGCCGTGGTGGCTGATCGCCTCATACTTCTTCCAGACGGTGGGCGAACTCTGCCTGAGTCCCGTCGGCCTCTCGTCGATGACCAAGCTCGCGCCGCGGCAGTACGTCGGGCAGATGATGGGGATCTGGTTCCTCGCCTCGTCGGTCGGCAACCTGGTGGCGGGACTTGTCGGCGGCCACGTGGACCCCACCAAGCTCGATCAGACGCCCGCGGTGTTCACCGGCACGACGCTCGCGTTGGCGGTCTCGACAGCCATCCTGCTCCTGATGGTGATTCCCATCCGGAAGATGATGGCGGATGTGAAGTAGCGCGGCTGGGCGCTACTCGCGCCCGAGTTTCTTCTTTAGCGCCTCGAGCGCGGCGTCCGCAGCGGCGTCGCGCTCGTTGCGTTTGGCCGAGCGCGAGAGCGAGTCGAGTTCCGAGCGCAGCGGCGCGTCGTCTGGGAGGCCGAGCTCGGCATCGGTCGGAGGTGCATTCCGCGCGTCGAGGCCCGAGCCCGCGCCGAGACTGGCCTGCTTCAGTTGCTTGAGCATCTCGTCGTAGTCACGCTCGGCCAGTCCGTGCTCGGCCTGCTGGACATCGAGCTTGCGCTCCAGCATCGCGACGCGCTCCGCGTGCTGCGCTTCGTAGCGCGCCGCGAGCGCCGCCGTCTCGGCGTCGTTGATGCCCTCGGCCAAGGTCCGGCGGCGCGTGGCGGTGGCGAGTTCACTGCGCTCCGCCTCCAGCCGGCGGCGTGTCTGCTCAACCCCCTCGGCGAGGTCCTCCACACCGAGCTTGGCGAGCGCAAGCGCGCGCTTCATCTCCGTAATCACGGCGCGGCGATCGCCGGGCGCGATGCGTCCGCCGAGGAGGTCGGCAATGGTGCCTTTGAGGTTCTCGAACATCAGCCGGCCAGCTTCCAGCGGGCCTCGTCGCGCACCTGCCGCATCAAGCGCTCCGGAGTGTGGTGATGCGGGAAGAGTAATGCATCGCTGATCCGATTGAGCGCGATGCGCAGGACCGGGAAGCGCTCGGACGCCAGCGCGAACAGCACCGCCAGCCCGTGCTCCGTGGCCAGCCGATGCTCCGCCGCCATCCGGAATCCACGGCGGCCCATCTCCTCGAAGTATGAGAGCGCCGGCCCACCCCGCCGCACTTCGCGCTGCTCGATGTGGTCCGGAAACATCCCACTCAGCCAGAGTGCGTAGTTGCCCAGGTGCGCGCGCACGAGGAATGCGCGCCGCGGCTCGGACCGCTCCGCGGCCTCGAGCAGTCCGGCCAAGGTGTCGTAGGTCTCGTCGTCGCTGGGCCCGATGCGGCGGGCCCGGTCGCGCAGGCCGAACTGCAGGAGCACCGACGCCGCGTAGTCCGCCAGCACGCGGTCCTTCTCGCCGGCCTGCAGCAGCGCGTGGCGCACGAGGACGTAGCAGAACAAGGGCAGCGAGGCGCGTGCGCCGCGCGGCGTGCCGACCATCGCCGGCAGCAGGGCCGGATCGTCGAGCACGGCGTCGAGCCCCTGCTCCCGCAACGCCGACTCACTGCGCTCGCGGGCGTCCGTTCCGTGCTCGGCGATGAGCGAGAGCACGAGGGCCACGTCGTCACGTGTCAGGCGAGACCGCACATCAGCGAGGATCATCCGGCAGTTCCTCCCGTGAAGTTGCGCGCTATGATACACCGCGTGACGACCCTGAGCCACGGTTGAGCCCGCGACCACTCCCGGGGCCGCCCCGCGTCCTCTTGATGGACGCCGGACGCACGTGGCGCGGCACACAGCGCCAACTCCTCCTGCTGTCGGTCGCGCTGCGCGAGCGCGCCGTGGAGCCGCTCGTCGTCGCGCCGCCGCGCTCGCCGCTGCTCGAGGCCTGCAAGCGTGCGGGCGTGGCCACCGCCGCGCGCGCGATGCGGGGCCCGCTCGATCTGATCGCCATCCGCGGACTGCGACGCCTGCTGGGCACCTGGCATCCCGACATCGTCCACGCCCACGACCCCGTGAGCCACGCGGTCGCCCTCGCCGCGCTCGTCGGGCGACGACGTCCGATTCCCTTGGTCGTCACGCGTCGACTCGCCACGCCGCCACGCGGCCGCGCCCAGCACCGACGGGGCGTGGCGCAGTTCATCGTCATCACGGACGCGGTGCGCGCGGCACTCCGTAGCGCGGGCGTCCCAGCGGATTGCATCACGCTCGTGCACCCCGGGGTCGAGGTTCCGCACGTCACCACCGCGCGGGCCTGGCGGAGCGAATGCGGGTGGTCGCCCAGTCGGGTGGTGGCCGGGGTCATCGGTCCGATCACCGAGCTAAGACACCGCGAGACACTCGTGCAGCTCGTCGGTCGCTGCGCCACGGCGACCCGCGCCCACCTCGCGCTCGTGCTCCTTGGCGGACCGTCCAGCGGTCGCTGCGAGATCGCGGGTGTGCCGGCGTATCGCGCCGGATTCGTGCACGACGTGCCGGCCGCGCTCGCCGGCCTTCAGCTGCTGCTGCATCCCGGAGGAGCCGAAGGGCTCGGCACGGCGCTCGTGGAGGGAATGGCGCTCCAGGTACCGGCCGTGGCCTACGCGGCGGGTGGCGTGGGCGAGATCATCGTCGACGGCGAGACCGGACGCCTCGTGACGCCGGGCGACAGCGCCGCGTTCGCACACAGCATCGACGCCCTCGTCGCCGACGAGTCCCGGCGGGTTGCACTCGGCGCCGCCGGGCCCGCGCGCGCCCGAACCTTCTCCGTCCGGCGGATGGTCGACGGCACCCTCGACGTCTATCGGGCCGCGGTCCCGCGTTTCGGTGCCGGCACCCACGCAGGGTAGAGCGCCGCCCTCCCAATCCATAGCTTTCCCGCGTGCTCTATATCTGCATCCCCACGCACGACGAGGCGCCGACCATCGGCGTGCTCCTCTGGCGCATTCGCAAGGTGTTCCAGGAGTACGCGCGCGAGTATGAGGTGCTCGTCTTCGACGATGCCAGCACGGACGCCACGCGCGAGGTCCTCGCGCCGTACGAGAAGGCCCTGCCCCTCACCGTGCTCGGCGGTCGCGAGCGCGTGGGATACGCGCGGGCCACCGCGGCCCTCCTCAAGGAGGCGGGCCGGCGCACGCGCTACCCGCGCCGCGACGCGGCGCTCCTGATGCAGGCAGACTTCACCGACCAGCCCGAGCATATCCCCGATCTCGTGAAGCGCTTCGAGGGTGGCGCCGACGTCGTCGTCGGCGAACGCGCCCTGAGCGCCGACGCGCCCGAGGAGATCCGCAAGCTGCACCGCTACGTGTCGTGGATCCCCAAGGTGCCCTTCCTGCGGAACGCGGTCGCCGTGCCGGGTGCCTCCGACCCGTGGAGCTCCTTTCAACTGATCCGCATCACGGTGGTGCGCGACCTGCTTCGTGCGAACGAGCAGGCCGGCGCGGGTATTGATGGGCAGATGCGAGACTCGACCTGGTTTGCCAACCTGGAACTGCTCCGCGCCGCCGCGGTCCACGCGCGACGTATTGAGTCGGTGCCGGTGACCCCACGCTTCGACCTCCGCCCCCGTGAGACGCGGCGCGCTGCCTGGCCCGAGGCTTGGGGCCTGGCCAAGGCCGCGTGGCGGTCGCGCGGCCGGCCGCCGGTCACACCGCCGAAGGCCGATTCGAGGCCACCCACCGCGTGATTCGCGCGGCGGGCGCCCTGCTGGCGCTCGCGCTCGGCGTCGCACCGACGTCGGGCGCGCAGGTGTCGGGCGTGCCCGCGGCCGTGCCGTTCGAGGTCGGCGAGACGCTCACCTACGACCTCCGCTTCGGCAGCGTGAAGGTCGGCACCTCACGCCTCCGCGTGCTCGGCCAGGAGCCGGTGCGCGGTCGCAACGCCTGGCGCGTGCAGTTCACCGTCAGCGGCGGGACTTTCTTCTACAAGGTCAACGACGTCTATGAGAGCTGGATGGACGTCGTCACGCTCAACTCGCTGCGCTACACGCAGGACCTCGAGCAGGGCTCGCGTGACCGCGAGCGCACGTACGAGATCTTCCCGGACCGCGCCGTGTATCGCGAGATCACGCGTAACGGGCCCGAGCGCCCGTCGGTCAGCGATCCGCTCGACGACGGCTCGTTCTTGTTTTTCATTCGCACCGTGCCGCTCGAGGTCGGGCGCTCGTACACGTTCAATCGCTACTTCCGCCCCGACCGCAACCCGGTGGTCATCCGCGTGCTGCGGCGCGAGCGCGTGCGCGTGCCCGCCGGCGAGTTCGATGCGATCGTCATTCAGCCGATCATCAAGACGGCGGGCATCTTCGCCGAGGGCGGACAGGCTGAGATCTGGCTGTCCGACGACGCGCGGCGGATGATGCTGCAGATGAAGTCGCGGCTGTCGTTTGGCACGCTCAACCTCTACCTGCGTGCGTACCGCAACTCGGCGAGCGTGGACGCCGTCGGCGACGAGCGCAGCGCACCGTGACACGCGAGCGAGCGGACCGATGAGCAGCGAACGCCGCCCGCCGCGCGAGGTGGATCTCGCCAAGGTCCGCACGATTCCGGTCGCCACACGTCCGAACAAGGTGGACGCGGGGGATTTCGCCAAGCCGCCGGCGGGCGAGCGCTCTTTCGCCGCGTTCCTCGACGCGCTGCCCGATGTGCTCAAGGCGCAGGACTTTCGGCGCGTCGTCGCGGCCGTCGTCGCGGCCCACCGCAAGAAGCGCGGCGTGATCGTGATGCTCGGCGGCCACATCGTGAAGACGGGCATCGCCCCCGTCCTCGCCGACCTGATGCGCCGTGGCGTGATCACGCATCTGGCGATGAACGGCTCGGCGGCAATCCACGACTACGAGATCGCGCGCTTCGGCGGCACGTCGGAGGATGTCGCGGCGGGCCTGCGCGACGGAACGTTTGGAATGGCCGAGGAGACCGGACGCGGGCTCAACCAGGCGTTCGTCGCGGGTCGCACGCACGGCTGGGGGATGGGTGAGGCGGTCGCGCGCGCGCTGGCCGCAGAGCCCGCACTCGCACACCCAGATCAATCCGTGATTCTCGCGGCACACCGGCAGTGGATCCCCGTGACCGTGCACGCCGCGATCGGCGCCGAGATCATCCATCAGCATCCGGCCGCCGACGGCGCCGCCATCGGCGACACCAGCCACCGCGACTTCCGCCGGCTCGCCGCCTCGTGCGAGGACCTGCACCAAGGCGGCGTCGTGCTCAACCTCGGCAGCGCGGTGATTATGCCCGAGGTATTCCTGAAGGCATTGACAGTAGCGCGAAACGTGAACGAGGGGCGTCCGACCGGCTTCACCACGGCTGACTTCGATATGCAGCGGCACTATCGGCCGCGCGTAAACGTCGTGGAGCGGCCGGTGCTCGGATCCGGCGTGGGCTACGAAATCACGGGGCACCACGAGCTGATGATCCCGCTGCTGGCGTGGGCGGTCGTGGAAGCGCTCGAGACCGCGTAGTCTCCCGGCACAAATGCAAAGCGGCGCCGCGAGTCCGCGGCGCCGCTCAACGACATCTCAGTCAGGCCTGGTGCGCGGACTCGGCGGCGAAGAGCTTGTACGCCCAGTAGAGCAGCGCGCCGAGGAGCAGCACGGGCACTACGACCGTGATGAGCGCCCAGAGCAGCGAGAAGGCGCCGAAGACGAGCTTGAGCGCGATGAGACCGATGACGGCGAGAAAGCTCGTGCGCAGCATACGGGTGCTCGGGGTTAGAGGTCGCTGTCCCTACGATCCGGCACGCGCGCGGGATTCAGCCCGCGCGCACCGGGGCCTGCAGGTGGCACTCAGCTGCCGAACTTCTCGCGCCAGCTGCGCGCGGTGTCGGGCGCGAAGATGAGCGCGGCGACGTAGATCAGGCAGCCGATGATCAGAACGGGGATGGCCAGGCCGATCAGCCCGAAGATGATGCTGAACACGCCGCCGAGGATGCCGAAGGCGAGGCGCAGCACGAAGAGGCCGACGAAGGCGAGGATGCCGATGGTGAAAATGGTGCGGAGCATACGGGGTCCCAGTTGGGGTCTGATGAATGTACGAAAGCGTCGAAAGGCGGGTTTCAACACCGTGGAGTGCGGGCCGACACGCTGACCAGAGCCCTGTCTCGCTTCGCGGCGTCGTGCTGAACGGCGTCCAACGAGATAACTGTCAAAATGATGTTTTAAAGGTTACCCCTGCTGGCCTTCCCCACGCCCAATCGCTAGCCTTCCCTCCAGCCCGGGGCCCGCTCCTTTTCGGCCCCCAAAGGAGACCGATGGCCGAGCACCTGTACCAGATCCTCGGACGCCACCGCGCCGAGCCCCTCCCAGAGCGCAAGCCGTCCTGGCTCAAGGTCAAAGCGCCCGGCGGTGAGAACTACCTCCGCCTCAAGCAGATGATGCGCGACCTCGACCTCCATACGGTCTGCGAGGAAGCCCACTGCCCGAACGTCGGCGAGTGCTGGGACCACGGCACCGCCACCTTTATGATCCTCGGCGACGTCTGCAC
>CAYPYY010000132.1:0-6782 GCA_964414995.1 uncultured Gemmatimonas sp. | reverse complement strand
ACGAGCCCACCACCGGATTGCACTTCGAGGACGTGCGCGTGCTGCTCGACGTGCTGCACAAGCTCGTGGACCGCGGGAACACGG
The DNA here is from genome assembly GCA_964414995.1 of uncultured Gemmatimonas sp. GTDB lineage: Bacteria > Gemmatimonadota > Gemmatimonadetes > Gemmatimonadales > Gemmatimonadaceae > Pseudogemmatithrix. The sequence goes on along the minus strand of CAYPYY010000132.1, from coordinate 6,698 downwards.
TGCTCGTGATCGAGCACAATCTCGATGTGATCAAGACGGCCGACTGGATCGTGGACCTGGGACCGGAGGGCGGCTCGGGCGGCGGTCAGATCGTGGCGGCGGGCACGCCGGAGCAGGTGGCGAAGACCAAGGGTTCGCACACGGGCGAGTATCTGAAGCGCGTGCTGCGGTAAGCGCGCGCGCGGCGCGCCTCTCGCAGCACGCGCCGCGCGACTAGCCGCGCGAGGCGCGCAAGTACCGCGACGCCACCGCTTCGAGTCGGTCGTCGCCCGCGCGCTCGGCTTCCTCGCGGATCGCGGCGACGGCCGCGGCGAACTGCGCATCCCCCCAACGAAGCCCGGTCGCCTGCTCGAAATCGGCGATCTCCGACACGCGCGCCGCCTCGAGCATCAGCCGGGCCGCACGCGCCGGAAAGTCCGGCGCGTCCGCATCGGGCAGCTCGTAGCGCCCCGTCTTCCGCGGCGGTTCGTGATCCTCGTTGACGAACGCGCGGCTCATCTCGCGCCGCTACATCGCGACGTTTCGCTGCTGCTGCCGGATCTTCTCCAGATACTTCTTGAAGAAGTGCTTCTGGATGTCGTTCATATCAATCTCGCGGCCCTGGATATAGGCCTGGATGATATCGGTCGTCATATCCAGCGGCGTGCCGGTCGTGATGAGTAGCGTGGCCTGCTTGCCGACCTCGAGCGAGCCCACGCGGTCGCTCACGCCCAGCATCTCGGCGGCGTTGATGGTCACCGCGCGCAGGGCCTCTTCCTCCGGCAAGCCGAACGCCACGGCCACGCCGGCGTCCCACGGCAGGCGATTGCTGTACAGCGCGCCGCCGTCGCCTGCGATGGCGAACCGAACGCCGGCCGCGTGCAGCCGGGCGGGTGTGCTGTACGCTTCGTCGTAGCCCTCGTGGTCGCGGTTTGGCGCGGCCATCGTGGATGTGAGGATGACCGGCACGTTCTCGGCCTTGAGGCGGTCCGCCACGTGGATCGCGTCGCGCCCGCCGCGGATCACGATCCGCAGGTTCTCCTGCTTGCCCCACGTGATCGCGTCGTTGATCTGCGCCACGCCGTCCGCCGCCACGACCACGGGGATCTCGCGGTTGAACACCCGAATCATCGCCGCAAAGCGCGTGTTCGAGCGCGGCTGCTGCCCCGCCGCGACCGCATCACGATACGCGCGCGCCTCGGCAAAGAAGTCGCGCAGCTCCTGGACCTGCTCGGCGTACGTCTTCGGCGCTGGACGCGCGGCGCCTGCTCCCGCCGGGCCGCCGCCACCGAAGCGCCGCGGGCGGGCCATCGGGTCGGGCCAGTTCACGTTCAGCGCCGCGGCGCCCTCCAACGACATCTCCTCCCACGTCCATCCCTCGAGCGACATCGCGGACGAGAGGCCCGAGACCACGCCGCCACCGGGCGTCGAGAACGCCACGAGCACGCCGGCCGACCGCGTCGTGCCGATGTGCCGGCTCTCCGCATTCACGGCCACTTCAGCGCGCACGTTCGGGTTGAAGTCGCCGATCTCCTGGATGTCGTTCGACACGTCCACCGCGCCGATCTCGCTGATGCCGACCGTGCTGTACGCGTCGATGAGACCCGGGTAGATGTGCTTCCCGCTGACGTCCACGATGCGCGCGCCACGCGGAATCTCCACAGTCTGCCCGATCGCCACGATCTTGCCGCCGTCGAGCACGATGCTGCCGTTCTCGATCGTGCCCTTGGTCACCGTGTGGATCGTCGCGCCGCGCAGCACGACGGGCTGCGACTGCGGCGGCACCGGCATACCGACCTGCGCCGCGGCCAGCGTCGCGCTGGCGGCGAGCAGCGCCACCGCGCCGCAGATGCTGCGAGTGATCGTCGTCATCTTACTGGCGCTCCATCCCGGCGCCGCGCGCCGGACGAGAGGTGGGCGGGGCATCCGCCGCGCTCGCGGCGAGCACGGCTTGGATCAACAGGTTGCGCTGGCGGTCGACTTCGATGCGGAGCTGTCGGTCCTCCTCGAGCGAGAAGTACCGGCGGCCGTCCACCCACGTCTGCTCCGCGCGCGTGAACTGCGACAGCGGATTGCCGTTCCAGATTACGAAGTCGGCATCCTTGCCGGGCTCCAGCGAACCCACGCGGTCGTGGATGTTCACCGCGCGCGCCGCCTGGTTGGTCACCGTCGAGAGGGCCTGGATCTCGTCCACGCCGGAGCGCAGCAACTTGCCCGCCTCCCAGTTCAGTCGCGACGAGATCTCGGCGTTGTCCGAGTGCAGTGAGGTCACCACGCCCGCTTCCATCAGCAGGCGTGCGTTGTAGTTAGTGGCGTCATACGACTCGAGCTTGAACGCGCCCCAGTCGCTCCACACCACGGCGGCCACGCCGGCGTTCTTGAGTTCGGTGGCGATCTTGTACGCCTCCACGCCGTGCTGCAGTGTCTGGATGCGGAAGCCGAACTCCTCGGCGAGGCGCACGAGCGCGAGGAACTCGTCGGCGCGGTACCCGTGCGCCGAGACGAGCAGTCGCTGGTTCAGGATGTCCACGAGCGCGTCCATCCGCAGGTCGCGGCGCGGCGGAATGCCGGCCCTGGTGCGGTCGGCCTCCCAGCGCTTCCACTCGGCTTCGTACTCACGCGCGGCAAGGAAGTGGTCGCGGATGATTTCCTGCACGCCCATCCGCGTGTTGGGATAGCGGTTCGGGTTGCGCTTGGGGTTCTCGCCCAGCGCGAACTTCACCGTGCGCGGCGCGTTCTCCAGCCGGAGCTGGTCCGGCAGGCTGCCCCAGCGATTCTTCACGAACACGTTCTCGCCGCCGATCGGGTTGGCCGAGCCGTGCTTGACCATCTGCGTGGTGAGACCGCCGGCGAGCTGGCGGTACATCCAGATGTTGTTGTGCGTCAGCACGTCTCCCATCCGCACTTCGGGGACGATGGCGAATCCACTCTCGTTCACCGCGCTGACGCCGGAGTGCGTGTGTGGGTCGATCAAGCCCGGCGTGACGTGCTTGCCGGTGCCGTCGATCTCCACCGCACCACGCGGTGCCGTGAGACGCTGGCCGACCTGCACGATCTTGCCGGCCCGCACCAGCACGTCGGCGTTCTCGAGCCGCCCCTGCGGGCCCTGTGTCCAAACCGTCGCATTGCGCACAATCAGCACCGCGGGCTGCTCGGGTGGCGCCGCGCGACCAAACTCCATTGACGGACGCAACCACGGCAGGTCGATCGCCGGCACGCGCGCGGCCACGGTGCCGCGCGCCGGACCTTCGTACGCTTCCGTGCGCGTGCCGCGATACGCGGGATCCGCGCCGTTCGGAAGCGACATCCAACCAAAGAATTCTTCGCCCTGCACCGAACCCGCGAGAAGGATGCTGCCCTGATAGCCCAGGGGCTCTCCGTCGAACGTGGCTTCGAAGCGGCCCGTCTCGGAGATGATGCGCGCCGAGGCGAGATTGATGGGGCGACGGTTCGCGAGCTCCACCGAGCCGCGCACGCGATTCAGCGGCCCCTCGAGGCGCAGCGTGGCAGCGAAGCCGGCGGCGTCCTGCGTGGCGATGGTCCAGGTGCCGCGCGGGTCGATCTGCGGCGGCCGCGTCACGCCGTAGCGCGTGCCCTGCACCCACACATCCACGACGCTCGCATCCTGCGTGAAGAGGTCGCCATCGGCGACCACGAGGTTGGCCACCTTGCCCTGCGCGATGGTGCCGTGCGTCCGCTCAATGCCGAGCCAGCCAGCGGGGACCGTGGTGAGCGCAGCCAGCGCCTTGTCGGCGGCGAGCCCGCGCGCGACCGCGATGCGCAGGTTCGGTAGGAACTGCGTGAGCGACGAGAGCCCGTCGGTGGTGATGGCGAACGGCACGTTGGCGGCTGCCAACTGCGCGGCGTTGGTCGGCGCGAGATACCAGTGCCGGAGCTGCCCCAGCGACACGTTCAGCGCCGCCTCGGGGTTGGACACGTCCGGCGCGTCGGGGAAGTTGAGCGGAATGATCAGCGGTTGCGAGCGGCCACGCAGCACGTCCACGAGCCGGTATTCCTCACCGCTGCCGCGGAACCACGGCGTAAGCCGGAACTCCGTGGCAATCGCGTACGCGCGGAGATACTCCTCTTCGCTCCCCGTCTGGAAGAGCACCGGTTGACGCCCTTGGACCGCGTTGCCGAGCGAGGCCAGTGCTTCGCTTGTCTCGGGCGGTAGGATCGAGCGCCCACTGCGTTCGTAGGCCGCCCAGGCGCGGATGTACCACTCCGCATCCATAAGTGTCTGCTTCATCAGGGCTGTGGTGCCCATCGCGGAGTTCGGATAGGCCCCGCCGAGCGCGAACGACCGCTGAAACCCGACCGACTGGACGACGTCAGGCCGCAGCACACGCTCCCGGACGCCGAGTTCGCCGAGGTTCACCACCGAGCCGGTGCCGCGGAAGATGCCTTGCTTGGGCACCACGAGCGCCGTGCCAAATCCGAGCGAGCGCAGGCCGCGGCGACGCGTGCTGTCATCGCGGAAGCTCGACGTCGTGCTGTACCACGCGCGCACCTGCGGATTCCAATGCGTGGGCCCCGCATCGCCACCCTGCGGCACGGCGTCCATCCCGAGGTCCGCGTGGGCATCGATGAAGCCCGGGTAGATCGTCTTGCCGCGCAGGTCCCACACGCGCGCGCCCGCGGGCGCCTGCACGTTGGGTCCGACGGCGACGATCAGTCCGTTGCGGACCACGATCGTCGCCGTCTCGAGCACCTGACCCGGCGCCGTGACGACGCGCGCGCCGACGAGGGCGTGGAATCCCGAGCTGTTGTCGCGCAGCGCGGTGACCGGTTCAGTGCGCGAGGTCTGCTGGGCGCCGAGGGCGCTGGCGGCCAGAAGGCTGGCGCCGACAAAGGAGCGAATTCCGTTCACGTCGTACTCCGGTGGGTTGGCAGGAACATCAAGAAAGTATACGTCCTGGCGGGAGGGGTGTTGAACGTGACCGCGCCCTGTAGCTTTCCAAAGAAGATGGTAAGCATCCTCGACATCATCGGCCCCGTAATGGTGGGCCCGAGCTCGAGCCACACCGCCGGCGCCTGCCGCCTCGGTCTCGTGGCCCGCGACCTCGTCGCCGGCACGCCCGAAAAGGCGCTGATTGAGCTCCACGGCTCCTTCGCCCGCACCGGCGAAGGCCACGGCACCGACAAGGCCATTGTCGGCGGCCTGCTCGGCTTTCGCCCCGACGACGAACGCCTCCGCGACGCGCTCACCATCATCGAGAAGGAAGGCCTCGACTGGCGCTTCGAGAAGACCACGCTCGGCGACGAGCCCGAGGTGCACCCCAACACCGTGCGCATCACCGTCACGCGACAGCATCGCCATCACGTGATGCTGGGCGCGTCGCTCGGGGCCGGGCGCATACGTGTGTCGCAGATTGACGGCTATCCTGTCGAGGTGGATGGCGCGCATCACACCATTGTGCTCGTCGCCGAGGATGTGAAGGGCAGCATCGCGCGCATCACGGGCCTGCTCAGCGAGGGCGGAGTGAACATCGCGACGCTGCGCGTGACGCGAAAGCATCGCGGCGGCGACGCCTTTATGGTGATCGAGGTGGACGAGCGTCCCGAGGACTCCGTGGGCGCGGCCATCAAGGCGCTGCCCTGGGTGAAGTGGACGCATCGCATTGATAAGGTCGGCGGCTGATGTACGGATCACTCGCTGACGCCATTCGCGACGCGGAGTCGCAGGGCAAGACGCTCGCCGTCTGCGCGCTGGAGATGGAAGCGCGCGATCAAGGGCGCAGTGTGGACGACATTCGCGCGGCCCTTCTGCGTGCGCTCAATGTGATGCGCGGCGCCACCGCGCAGGGACTCACCGGCGATCTCCGCTCGGCGTCGGGACTGGTGGGTGGTGACGCCGCGAAGCTCCGGTCCGGCCCCGCCGGTCCGCTCGCGGGCACTGTGTTCCGCGACGTCTTGATGCGCGCGCTCGCCGTGCAGGAAGTAAACGCGGCGATGGGCGTGATCGTCGCCGCACCGACAGCCGGCGGCGCCGGCGTGTTGCCCGGCGTGCTGCTGGGACTCGCCGAGCGAAACAAGGTGACGGATGCACAGCTCGTGGACGCGCTCGCCACCGCGGGTCTCATCGGCGCCGTCGTCGCGCAGCGCGCCTCGCTTTCGGGCGCCGAGGGCGGCTGTCAGGCCGAGACGGGCGCCGCTGCGGGAATGGCTGCTGGCGCTGCAACGGAGATGCTCGGCGGAAGCCCGTCCCAGGTCGGGAACGCCGTAGCCCTCGCGCAGCAAGGCACACTCGGACTTGTGTGCGACCCGCTCGGTGGGCTCGTCGAGTTGCCCTGTGTGTTCCGTAACGCCACCGGTGCCGCCATCGCGCTCGCGGCAATCGAGATGGCTCTCGCGGGCATTGTCTTCGCCATCCCGGCCGACGAAGTGATTGACACGATGGGCGAGATCGGCCGGTCTATGGATGTGAAGTACCGCGAAACGGCGGGCGGCGGCCTCGCGGCCACCCCGACCGGCCGCCGACTCGCCCGGGAACGCCTCGTCGAGATCAAGAAGCGCTAGCGCGGTCTGGGTACGGGGTCGAGCCCTGCTTGGGTACCGCAGCGGGAATCAGTTGTGAGTCGTGAGTTGTGAGTCGTGAGTGATCAGCTCCGAACCGCACCCCAACCTGACCCTGCCAACTCACCACTCAGAACTCACAACTGCAGTTGCAGTCAAAAAGACAAAGCGTCCTTGCCGCCCGCCCCCCGCGAGTGAAACTT
>CAYPYY010000131.1:0-6851 GCA_964414995.1 uncultured Gemmatimonas sp. | reverse complement strand
GCGCGGGATCCCGTCGCGCGGTGGGCGTGGCGGGCCGAAGCCGATTCCGTCGGACCTGCTGTTGCTCGGCGTGGTGGATGACACGCCGGCGCCGGTCGCGGCCGCCGAGGCCGACGCGGAGAAGAAGGGCGCGAAGGCCAAGAAGAAGGCCGCCGCGAAGCCGGCGGCGGCGAAGCCGAAGCGGCCGGCGAAGAAGTCGGTAGCCGCGAAGTCCTAGGGCGCCTCTCGGGGCTCTTCTCACGAAGCGCGGGACGCCGTGGCGTCCCGCGCTTCGTGGTTTGCGTTGAGGCAGTCAGTCCTCGCGGCTAGCTTCTCCGAATGACCGCACTAGCAGAGATACTCAACGGGTTCCGCGCTGCCGCCGCGACGGAGCGCGAGAAAGGCACCTACTTCGAAGAGTTGATCCTCGCGTACCTGCGTCACGAAGCCAGCTACAGCGATCTATACAGCGACGTCTGGACCTTCGCCGATTGGGCGAAGGCACAAGGAAGGGACGGCAAGGATGCCGGCATAGACCTTGTAGCCAGGACGCGTGGCACCGGTGAGTTCCACGCTATCCAGTGCAAGTTCTACGCTTCGGACTATCGCATCCAGAAGGCCGACATCGACAGCTTCTTCACGGCGTCAGGCCAGAAGCCCTTCACGCACCGCCTGATTGTTGCGAGCACTGACCACTGGTCCAATAACGCCGAGGCCGCGCTAGTCGGGCAGCGGGTTCCCGTCAGCAAGATCACGCTTTACGATCTCGAGAGTAGTCAGATTGATTGGGCGCGGTACAAATCAAAGGCCAAGGCCGCGCCAGCGCTGAGGCCGAAGAAGTCGCCGTTCCCGCACCAGCGCGCAGCTATCGAAGACGTCATCACTGGTCTCAAGCAGGCCGACCGCGGCAAGCTGCTGATGGCCTGCGGGACGGGCAAGACATTCACTGCCCTAAAGATTGCCGAGCGACAAGCCGGCGAGGGCAAGCGGGTGCTGTTCCTCGTGCCCAGCCTCGCTCTGCTCTCGCAGACGCTTACCGAGTGGACGCAGGAGAGCAACCTCGGCCTGCACAGCTTTGCGGTGTGTTCAGATAGCGACGTCGGGAAGAAGAGACCTGCCGACGACGACACTATCCAAACATTCACACACGAATTGCGCTTCCCGGCTACAACAGACGCCGAGCGCCTTGCCGCCGAAGTGCAGGCGCGCCACGACGCGCAGCATATGACGGTGGTGTTCAGCACCTACCACTCCATCGAGGTGGTGCACCAGGCACAGGCCAAGTATGGGCTGCCCGGCTTCGATCTCATCGTTTGCGACGAAGCGCATCGCACGACGGGCGCCACGTGGGCAGACGAGGACGAGAGCGCTTTCGTGAAGATTCACGACGCGGGATACATCCTAGGTGGCAAACGGCTGTATATGACCGCGACGCCGCGGATCTACGGCAACGCTGCCAAGGCGACCGCGGACAAGGAAAGCGTCACGCTGGCCTCGATGGACGACGCCGCGCTCTTCGGCGTGGAGTTGCACCGCCTCAGTTTCTCCGACGCGGTGCAGCGCAACCTGTTGGTGGACTACAAGGTGGTCGTGCTAGCCATCGAGGAGTCGCACGTAAACAAGCGCCTCCAGAGGCTGCTCGCCGACCCCAACAACCAGCTCAAAGTGGACGACGCCAGCAAGATCGTCGGCTGCTGGAAGGCCTTAGCGAAGCAGGGCTTCCGCGAGTACGGCAACTACAGCGACCCGATGCGCCGCGCCGTGGCCTTCTGTCAGGTCATCAAGCCGAGCACGGGAAAGAAGCACAAAGTGAGTTCGATGAACATCGCGGCGATGTTCCAGGCGGTGGTCGAGGCCTATCAGCAGTCCGCGCCGCCCGAGGAGCAGGCCGTCACGCTGCGCTGCGAAGCGCAGCACGTGGACGGCGGGATGAACGCGAGCGAAAAGGAATCCAAGCTCGCGTGGCTTAAGTCTCCAACTCCGGACGACACCTGCCGCATCCTGAGTAACGTGCGCTGCCTGAGCGAGGGTGTGGACGTCCCCGCGCTCGACGCCGTGTTGTTCCTAACGCCGCGCAACTCGCAGGTGGACGTTGTCCAGTCCGTCGGCCGCGTGATGCGCAAGGCGCCGGGCAAGGATCTCGGCTACGTCGTGCTGCCGGTTGTGATTCCAGCCGGGATGAACCCGCACGAGGCGCTCGACAACAACGACGTTTACAAAGTTGTCTGGCAGGTGCTGCAAGCCCTGCGTTCGCACGACGACAGCTTCGACGCGATGGTCAACAAGCTGGACCTGATGAAGGTGCCGCCCAGCAAGATGGAGGTCATTGCCGTCACAGAACGCATCCAGCCTAAGCAGCGTAAGCGAGCGACTGCGGAGCAGGCCAGGGGTGCGTACAGCGTTGGAGAGAAGCCATCACCCAAGGACGACGAGAAGCTCAATCAGACGCAGATTGACTTCGAGATCGGAGACATTGAGCGTGCCATCTATGCGAAGCTGGTCCAAAAGGTAGGCAATCGACAGCACTGGGACGAATGGGCGCGCGACATCGCCAAGATTGCCCAGACGCACATCGACCGTATCACGCTCCTCGTGCGGGACCCCAAACACAAGCGCGAGCGCGCAGCCTTCGTTGAGTTCGCCAAGGAGTTGCGCGATGACCTCAACGACAGCATTTCAGACGCGGAAGTGATCGAGATGCTGGCGCAGCATCTGATTACCAAGCCGGTGTTCGACGCGATTTTCACAGGGCAGGGCTTCGCGGACCGGAACCCGATCAGCGTAGCGATGCAGACGGTGCTCGACGTGCTGCAGGAGCATCATCTGGACAAGGAGGCCGATACTCTGCAGGGCTTCTATGCCAGCGTGAAGATGCGCGCTGCGGGCATTGATAGTGCTGAGGGGCGGCAGAAGATAGTTGTCGAGCTCTATGACAAGTTCTTTCGCGGGGCGTTCCCGAAGCTGACCGAACGATTGGGCATCGTATACACGCCGGTGGAGGTGGTGGACTTCATCATCCACAGCGTGGCGCATCTTCTGGAGAAAGAGTTCGGGCAGACGCTCGGAAGCGAGGGGGTGCACATCCTCGACCCGTTCACTGGCACAGGCACGTTCATCACGCGGCTACTACAGAGCGGGCTGATTCCGAACGAGCAGCTACCGCGAAAGTACCGGAAGGAGATTCACGCCAACGAGATTGTACTACTCGCCTACTACATAGCGGGCGTGAACATTGAGTCTGTCTACCACGGGATCGTCGGCGGGGAGTACGAGCCATTTCCTGGAATCCTGCTGACGGACACGTTCCAGATGTATGAAAAGGAGGATCTGTTAAGTGACCTCTTGGTGGACAACAGTGCGCGGCGAAAGAGGCAGAAGAAACTCGATATTCGGGTGATTGTGGGGAATCCGCCGTACTCGGCGTGGCAGGGCGATGCCGCTGACCGTAATGAGAACGTATCGTACCCCGCGCTCGACGAGCGAATTGCGGAGACCTACGTGAAGACTTCGAGCGCGGCGAACAAGAATGCGATCTACGACAGCTACATTCGCGCGTTGCGCTGGGCCTCGGATAGAGTTGGTAAGTCCGGAATCGTGGCGTTCGTGACAAACGCGGGATTCCTTGAGGCCAACGCCGGATCTGGTGTGCGCCGGGCTCTGGTTGATGAGTATACGAGTATCTATGTGTTTCATCTCCGAGGCAATCAGCGGACGCAGGGCGAGCAGTCCCGAAAGGAAGGCGGTAAGATCTTTGGCAGCGGCAGCCGCGCTCCAATCGCGATCTCGCTGCTGGTAAAGAATCCCAGCGCAGCGAGTCGCGGTCGCATCTACTTCCATGACATTGGCGACTACCTCGACCGCGACAGCAAACTGATGCGTCTCCGCGAATTCAAGAGCGTTGCGGGGATCTCGGCCGCAAAGCAATGGCGGTCGATCGTCCCAGACGGACACGGCGACTGGTTGAACCAACGTGCAATCGGGTTTGAGAAGTTCGTGGCAATGGGGGGCAAGCGAGGCGAAGGGCTCGCGATTTTCGAGAACTACTCGAACGGCGTGAAATCCAACCGCGATGCATGGGTCTACAACTCGTCACTCAGTGCCCTTCGCGAGCGGGTGAAAACTTCGCTCGATTTCTTCAATTCAGAAGTTGCCCGTCTCGCAGCCCGACCGGACGCGCCGGCGGGCAGGAGCGCGGATGATGTCAGCAATCTCGTTGACGCGGATCCCTCGCGGTTTAGCTGGGCATCGGCCTGGTTCGAGAGGGTCGCGCAGGGTAGAAAGGTTGAGTTCGATACTCTGGCGTTCCGGACGAGCGTGTACCGACCGTTCTCAAAATGCTGGCTGTACTTCGATCGGAGTTACAACGAGCGTCTGTACCAGCAGGCTCGCCTCTTTCCGGTTGACGGGAGAGGGAATCGCGTCATTCTCGTGAACTCGAGTTTCCGAGGCTCCGGGTTCTATGCCTTGATGTCCGACGTTACGCCTGACCTGCATGTCAATGGCGATGCGCAGGCTTTCCCGCTGTATCTCTATGCTGAAGTGGAGCCGAGCGGCCTTGATGTTGCGATGCCGCAGCTTGGTTTGGGTGAATCGACCACCAACAATTTCAGTCGCCGCTTTGCCATTGCCGACGCTGCCCTCGCCCACTTCCGCGCCGCATACCCAGACGACCCAGCGCTCGACAAGGAATCCATCTTCTACTACTGCTACGGCATCCTCCACCACTCGGAGTATCTCCGCAGCTTCAAGGACAATCTCGCCAAGGAACTTCCCCGCATCCCTCGCGTGAAGTCTCGCGAAGACTTCTGGGCCATACAGAACATCGGCCGCACCCTCGGCGAGTGGCACGTCAACTACGAATCGTTCGACTACAGTCGCTGCCCTGAGGTCGTCGTCGACACCAAGGGCAAGACACTCTCCGACGAGCACTATCGCGTCGAGAAGATGCGTTACGGCAAGGTCGACGGCGCCAAGGACCTGACGACGATCTACTACAACGAGTTCATCACGGTCCGGAACATCCCGGACCACGCGCACAACTACGTGATCGCTGGCCGCTCGGCCATCGATTGGGTCGTTGAGCGCCAGGGCGTCCGCACCGACAAGGACAGCGGCATCGTTAACGACACCAATGCCTGGGCCATCGAGACGATGCAGAACCCGAAGTATCCACTGGAGCTGCTCCTGCGCGTCATCGCGCTCAGCGTCGAGACGCTCAAGCTTGTGGAGCAGCTGCCGAAGCTGGACGTGCTGGAGAACTAGAGCTTCGTCGCAGCGCCGCGCCGCCGGCTGCGAGGATTCGATGTCGGGCCTGGTGGCGATTGGGATAGGGTGCGCTGATGGGCGAGTCTGAAGTGCTGAGGGTGATGATCTGGGGGAAAACTTACCCGGAGCTTAGTAGCAGGCACACCGAGACGGTGTGCACCGGTGCCGTCGACTCTCGCGGTAGGCCCATCCGCCTCTACCCTGTCCCGCTACGCTACCTAGAGGGTGACAAGCGATACATCATCGGTGACATAGTCGAGGTCCGGGCAGAGAGGAACCAGCGGGACAACCGCCCGGAGAGTTATCGCATTGACGCCGGCTCACTCAAGGTTGTCGGTCACGTGCCGACCGATCAAGACGAATGGGCTGGTCGCGCCGAGTGGATCGGCCGAGACCCGTCGTGGCATTACGAGAGTATTGCAGCGCTTGACGCCGCGAGGATTCGCGACGATAGCTCAATGGGGTTGATTCGTCCGGGGGACGTGGAGCGGGTCTATCTGCGCCGGAAGCCGGCTGCAGCTCGCAAGGAGTTCGAGGCGAAATGGGCCAGCCTCACGGCCCAGAAGGACCTGTTCTTGCCAGAGTACAGGGCGCTTGAGTTTCTCGATCAGGAAATTCGCATCGTATGGCGCTGCGCTGTGCCTTGTCAGCACTGCGGGAGCAAGCCACACGATATGATGGTTCTGGACTGGGGGCTCCTCGAGCTTGCCCGACGCGACGGGGACTGGGAGCAGGCGCGCCAGAAGCTAGAGTCGATTTCCGACCTGGGAACGCACGATTTCCGGCTGTTCATCGGGAACTTCTTCCTGCACCAACAGACCTGGGGTGTCATCGGGCTCTGGTATCCAAAGCGCCAGGCCCAGCAGCGACTGTTCTAAGCCGGTATAAGCCGCCTGCAGCCTGCAGGACTCAGGTGCACGACCTCGCTCCCGTGGTGCACGGCCCAAAGATCCGCGAGGATGCTCCGGTGGCAGTCTCCAGGGTGCCGCTCAAAGCAGGTGAGGGCGATGCGACGATGCGACACGCCGTACTCAGACAGCGTCTGGGCGAGCATCGCGAGAACTTCGGGATGGTGCTCGACATATGAGCGGTACAACGCCAGGCACTCTGCGTGATTCCCAGCGGCCTCTCTAAGCCATTTGGGGTTCCCCGCGACCGGCAGATGCACGTACTCGATGCCGGCGGCCCGGAGCCCCGACGAGAACGCCGTCTTGGAGAAGCCCGGCTTGTGCGACCACGCGGTTTCGCGCACGTCCACAACCACCTCGACGCCTTCCTCCAGCAGGAGGTCGATATACTCGGCGAGTGATCGCTTCTCGTAGCCGATGGTGCGGAGTGGCATCTGCTGTCTCGGGGAAATGAGGCCGTGATAACCTACGATTCAGACAGCCTGCGGGCGATTCAAGTCACGCCGCCGACATCGATCTAACTTGGGGTTAGACGGCCCCTACGGCGTTCGGGCGCGTTGACCCGACACCGGCAGCTCCGCCGCGCGACTCCATTCGTCGAACGACCCATCGTACATCGTCACGTCACGCCCCAGCGTGCGCAACACGAAGTACATCCACGACGCCTGCTGTCCGATGTGGCAGTAGGTCGTCAGCCGC
>CAYPYY010000130.1:0-6911 GCA_964414995.1 uncultured Gemmatimonas sp. | reverse complement strand
GCGACGAGCTCGCGGATGAAGTCGCGGCGGGGCGCGAGGGCGTCTGGGGCGGGCGTGGAATCGGACACGGGCGGGCGTAGGAGAGAGACCCGCAATTTAACCCGCCGCGTGCGCCCCTACCGCGCGATCCGCCGGATGGTCGTCCCGGCGAGGACGTAGAGGGCTCCGTCCGGCCCCACCGTCATCCCGGTGATGGTCGTGCCGAGCTGGGCAAAGGTGGACGGCGCCCAGTCGCCCCGCGCGTCGAGTCGCGCGATCCAGCCCAGCGCGTAGTCGGCAAGGAAGTAATCGCCGGCAAAGCGCGCCCCGAAGCCGCCACCCGTCGGGTAGAAGGCGCCGCCAATCACGGCCGTGCCCCCAAAGAACGGGCCGATGTTGTCGTGGTGATAGGCAAAGAACGGGCCGTCGAAGGGGGCAGCGTTGGTGGGGCCCTCGGTATTGGGCCAGCCGTAGTTCGCGCCCGCGCGTCCGAGATTCACTTCCTCCCACGTGCCTTGGCCGACGTCGTTGATATGCATCCGGCCCGACTCGCCGTCGATGGAGAACGTGAACGGATTGCGAAGTCCGCGTGCCCAGATCGCGCGATTGATACCCGTCGTCTGGTCGTAAAACGGATTGTCGGCGGGGATGGTCCCGTTGCGATTGAAGCGTAGAATCTTGCCGAACGGGTTGTCGAGCGCCTGCGCGATGGTGAACAGCGTCAGGTCGCCGGTGGCGAGGTAGAGCTTGCCGTCGGGTCCGAAGTGCATCGCGCCGCCGTTGTGCTTCTGCGTCTCATCGCTCATCGGCGGGAGTTCCGCGAGCACGACGAGACTGCCGGGCAGCATCCGGTCGTGCGTCGCGTCGGCGGTGACGCGCACGAGGCGGTTGCGCGCCAGTCCCCCGCCTTCGCGACTCGTGTAGAACAGGTAGATCCAGCGTGTGGTTGCGTAGTCGGGGTCGATGGCGACGCCCAGCAGGCCCTGTTCGCCATCGTCGGCCACGGGCAGCGTCACGAAGGGCTCTGGGAGCAGCGCGCCGTTATGCCAGACGCGCATTGTCCCGCCCTGCTCGGTGACGTAGAGCCGTCCGCCGAACCCAAACGCCAGCGCAGTGGGGCTGCCGACGAGGCCCGTCGCCACGGTAGCGCTCGTGAAGCCGGGTTCGAGCGTCGTGGCACCGGCGACGGAGACCTGCCGCCGCGTCCACGGCGACCAATTGCCGGCCGCGTCGCGCGCGCGTGCGGCGACCGAGTGGACGCCGCTCGTGAAGGCCGTCACGTTCGGCAACGTGGTCTCGTACGGCGGCGTGCCGAGCGTGGCGACAACGGAGTCGTCAAACGCGAGTTCCACGGCAGTGACGGCGACGTTGTCGGTGGCCGTGGCGGAGATCGTGAGCACCCCGGTGAGTTCCCAACTGTCGGCGGCGGGTGCGGTGAGCGCGACGTCCGGTGCGAGCACGTCGCTGCCGTCGGCGGCGAGCACGTCGAACTCCACCGCGGCGCTCGTGCGACGCGCGCCTTTGGCGTCCTCGGCGCGTGCCGTGAGTCGGTGCCGCCCGCGGGCCAGCCCCTCGAGTGTGGTCGCGAACGGCGCGGCACTGTCCGCCGAGACGATGACGTCGTCCACGAGGAAGCTGACCACGACGGCATCACCCTCGGGGTCGGTGGCGACGGCTGTGACCGAGACGGCGCTGCCCTCGGTGACGCTGCTGCCATTGAGCGGCGCGGTGATCTCTACGGAGGGTGCTGCGTTCGCCGGCCCAATCGAGTCGTAGAGTACCGTGAGCGCAATCGGCGTCTCGGTGAGAATCACCTCGCGCGCGAGCGCACCGCCGTCAGCCCAAGCGCGCCACGAATAGCTCGTGCCGCCGATCTCCAGCGGATCAATGCCACTGACGCTGCGGAGCATTCCGACCACGGAGAGCTCGCTGTAGGGAAGAACGCGCGGCTGACCGTCGAGTGTCGCGCGCAGCCCTGCCGGCACGCTGGTGAGCGAAATGCTCGTGAGCCGCGGGGACACATCGAGACTGACGGTATCCGCCGCGCCCGTGGCATCCACCGCGCGCGCGTACAGACGGATGAAGATGGTCGGCTCGGCGTGCCCAAGCCGCGAGATGCCGAGTCGCCCGGTGGCGCCGGCGGTCACCGGTGCCAAGGGATGCGTGTGTGCATCGTGGTGCAGCTCGGCCCACCAACTCAGGGCGCCCGCACTCAACGCACCTTGCTCCGGATCGAACGCCGTGATCGCGATGTCCAGCGTGTCGCCTCCGGAGAACAGCAACGGCAGCGTCGGCGAGACGAACGCGACGACGGGCGGCTCGTTCGGTCGCGGCTCAGTCGGCCCATCACGGCACGACCCGAGCACCGCCGACAACACGACGACCGCGCCGACCATACGCCAGCGGAAGAGCGACGTCACGGACATACCGAAGTCTAACCGCCCCGACACGGCTCGCCCCAGCTCTGAAACGCTCCGTCCCGCGTCGGCGCGCCGAGCGGACTGACCTCCCCCCTGCGTGCTACATTCGCTGGGTGATCGACCGCGTCCTCATCGCCGACGACGAACCGCTCGCCCGCGAGCGCATCCGCGAGCTCGTGCGCGCACTGGCGCCCAGTGCGACCTGTCGCGAAGTCGGTGATGGCGACGCCGCCGTGGTGGCGATCGAGGACTGGGATCCGCAGGTGCTGTTCCTCGACATCCAGATGCCGGGCCGCGACGGCTTCGGCGTACTCGACGCCGTTGGAATCGACGCCATCCCGCCGACGGTGTTCGTCACCGCCTACGACGAGCACGCGGTGCGGGCGTTCGAGGTCGCAGCGGTGGACTATCTCCTGAAGCCATTCGACGACGCGCGCTTCACGCGCGCGTGGGAGCGCGTGCGGGCGCGCCGCAGCAGTGCGAGCGCCGCAGGCGACACGCAGTCCGCGGCGCTGCGCACGCTGCTCGCCGCGCTCAAAGCCGAGCGAGCGAGCGGCGACGGGCAGTACGTGGAGCGCTTTCTGGTGAAGGTGCGCGACCGCACGCTGCCCGTGGCCACGCGGGACGTGATTTGGATGCGCTCCGACGGCAACTACGTGGACCTGTTCACGGCGGGCGGCAGCTACACGATCCGCGATACGCTGGCGCAGGTGGAGTCGCGACTGGATCCGGCGCGCTTTGCGCGCATCCATCGGCGGATGATTGTCGCCATTGACCACATCCGCGAGCTGCAACCGTGGTTCGCCGGCGACCAGGTGCTGATTCTGAAGGACGGCTCCAAGCTCCGCGTCTCCCGCACGTATCGGGCGGCGCTGATCGAACGGCTGGCGGGCCGATGAACAGCCGTGAGCGCGGCCGCGCGCTCTTGCTGTTGTTCTGGTTCGTCCCGGCGGCGGTTGCCACGCTTGGCCTGCGGTTGGTGCCGTCGCGGCTCAACCCTGAGCTCACGCTCGTCGAGATCCTCGCCGCGCAGCTGCTCATCTGGATGCCGTGGGGTGGCTGGTCGCTCCTGATTGCCGCGGTGGGCGATCGAGTGCCGTTCGAGCGCGGCAACCTCGTGCGCGCAATCGCGGTGCATCTGCTGCTCGCGATGCTCGTCGTGCCCGCGCAGATCCTCGTCATCTGGAACGTGGCGGTGGCCTTCGGGATGAACGAGCCGCGCGGCCTCGAGAGTATGCTCTACCTCGGGCTGCGCTCGTACGGCGACCTGCTGATGGTCATCTTCTGGGCCGTGGTGGGCACGCTCGCCGGGATGCGCTGGCGTGAGCGGCTACAGGAGGAGCGCGTGGACGCCGCGAGGCTGCGCGAGGATCTGGCGCGCGCCAATCTGCAGGCGCTGCGGGCGCAACTGAATCCGCATTTCCTGTTCAATGCGCTCAATGCGGTCGTCACGCTCATCGGGCGCGACCAGGCCTTGGCGCGCGAGACGCTGGTGCGGCTCGCCGAGCTGCTCCGCGCCACGCTTGCCACCGGCGACGTGCAGGAGACGTCACTCGCACAGGAGCTCGAGCTCACCGCGCGATACCTGGAGATCGAGCAGGTGCGCTTCGCCGATCGGCTGCAGGTGGAGTGGCGCATCGCCCCGGACCTCGCGACCGCCCGCGTGCCGGCCTTCGCGCTGCAGCCGCTGGTTGAGAACGCCCTCAAGCACGGGCTGGCCCGCCGGCGCGCCGCGGGCACGCTCACCATCACCGCGCGTCGCGAGGCAGACACGCTCGAGCTCACCGTCTCCAACGATCCCCCCGATGCCTCGGACGCGTCCACGCCCGCGCGCGGCGGTGCGGGCATCGCGCTGGCCAACTTGCGTGCCCGGCTCGAACGCCTCTACGGCTCGGCCTCGCAACTCACGTTGGCGCCCCGCGCCGACGGCGGGATGGATGCAGTCGTCCGACTGCCGCTACTGACGAACTGACGGGCAGTCCAGCGGAATCTCGCGCAGCCACACCGCGGGCAGCGGGCCGCGCTCCGCGAGACGGGCGCCCGAGTCGGCATAGAAGGGCCAGGCGCTCGAGGCGACCACCACGAAGCGCTCGCCCGCGAGCGCGCCGACGGTCAGCTCACCCGGCGCGTCGGCGGGCGTGTCGAGCGGCACGACGCGCTCAATCGTGTGTCCGTCGGCCGCCAGCGTGATGAACAGCACGCGATTGGGCCTCGAGCCGTTGTGCACGGCGATCAGGCCACCGCACCACGCGCGCAGGCCGTCGACGCCGCGCAGCAACGCACCATCGGCGCGTGGCACGGACGTGATCGCATCGGTGACGAGGTCCCATCGCAGCAGACCGCGCGACCAGTCCGCCACGTAGGCCACGGAGTCGCCCGCCAGCGTGGCGATGCCCTGCGGTGAGCGGAGCGCCGCACTCTGCACCACGTCCAGCCGCGCCGCACCCGCACGGAGCCGGTACAGCCGACTGCGCAACCCGTCGCTCACAAGTACATCGCCGCGCGCGGTCACGGTCAGCTCGCCGGGAATGCCGGCGCCGTCACCAAGCGACATCCGGCGGCGCACGCGCCCCGTCGCGCGCTCCACCTCAACCAGCTCCGCCAACGCCGCACCGCGTCGCGCGTGCGGCAGATCGGCGGTGGTCAGCCACAGTCGCTGGCGGCTCGGATCGAGGGCGACGCCGAGCACGGGTCCAAGATCTGTCCCGTTGCGTTGAAGAAGCGGGCGAGCACTGCCGTCTGGCGCCACCGCCAGCACGTCGTGCGCGCCAATGCCCGCGATGAAGAGCGAGCCATCCGTCGGATCCGCGGCGAGACCTTCGGGAAAGAAGCTCGTGTCGCCGGAAACGAGGCGAAACGTCGCGGCGCGCTCCGGCTCCGCAATCGTCGCGATCCCCGTGCGGTTCTCCGTCGGGCGCGCGGGACTGCGCGCCAGCGCTGTCGCGGCCGCCTGCTGGAGCTTCCGGACAGTGTTGGAGTCCACGCTCGCGCCCGGAATCCGCGGTGGCAGTGCACTCGGCTCGATGCCGGTGATGCGCTGAAAGATCACCACGGCCGAGAGGTAGGCTCCGTACCGATTGGCGTGAAGTCCGTCCGAGCTGTACGGGTCGAGCGGGGGCTCCAGTTCCATCGCAGCCGTGAACGCATCGCCGGCGGGCGCGAGGAGCCCGCGCACAGCCGCGGCCGCATTCCAGTAGCTCGTCAGGGCCGCATCGGCATCAAACCGACGCGAGGACATCGGCCAGATCTGATACATCACCGGCTCCGCACCCGACTCGCGAATGAAGGGCTCGAACGCCGCCGCCCAGAACAGCAGGTGCAACTGACTCTCCGGCAGCGCGCTCGTCCCTTGCTGCATCACCACCCAGCGCCAGCTCGACTTCTTGAGCGCCGCCTCGGCGACGCCGAGCGCGAGATGATCCTCGAGCGCAAAGTTCGGCTCGGCGATCGCCGCCGTCTCGAGCGAGTCGTTCCCCATCCAGCGCGCGAGGGTCTCGACCATCTGGGGCACGTCGTGCGTGTAGGTGTGCGAGTTGCCGATAAAGAGCACGGCCTGGTTGCCACTCGCCCGGGGCACGTGCCGGCTGGGGCCGAACGGCGCGACGCAGCCGCCAGAAGCGAGCGCGGCGACGAGCAGTATAAGAAGGATTCGCATAGGCCAAACTTCGGCGGCGCCCCCGCGCGAGTCGCCCGCGGCGGGACACGCCGTTCGCCCCGCGGGGCGAGCCGTCCTGCAGCCGCGCCGGACTAGGCTATTTTTCGCGTATGACGACCGACCTTCGCTACCCCATCGGGCGCTTGGTGAAGGTGCCCGCCCTCTCCGCCGCCGAACGCGCCGAGCGCATCGCTGCCGTGGCCGCCCTCCCCGCCGAGCTCCGCGCGATAGTCGCCGGAATGAGCGACGCCCAACTCGACACGCCTTACCGCCCCGGCGGCTGGACCGCCCGTCAGGTTGTGCACCACCTCGCCGACTCGCATATGAACGCGTTCATCCGGTTCAAGTGGGCGCTCACTGAGTCGAACCCAACGATCAAGCCCTACGACGAGCAGAAGTGGGCCGAACTCCCCGATTCGAAGCTTCCGGTCGAGGTGAGCCTCCGCATCGTGGAGTCCGTGCACGAGCGGTGGGTGGCCCTGATGCACTCGATGAGCGCTGAGGCCTTCACGACTCCATACCAACATCCGGAGTCCGGGCCCCACACACTCGATATGGCGCTCAACACGTACGCTTGGCACGGAAAGCATCACTGCGCTCACATCGCAAATTCGAAGCACTGACAAGCGAAAAGGGCCGCCTCTGAAAGAGGCGGCCCTTGTGCTTTGCCGATGCCACGCACGCTGTCATTGGAACTCTACGTCCTACCGAACAGCGGCGGGCAAAATCTTGGTCCTGCTTTATCCAGAACGGTGCCTGGTGGCACCGCAGTGATTCTCGATGGAGCTGAGGGGGATCGAACCCCTGACCTCTGCAGTGCGATTGCAGCGCTCTCCCAGCTGAGCTACAGCCCCGCT
>CAYPYY010000129.1:0-7113 GCA_964414995.1 uncultured Gemmatimonas sp. | reverse complement strand
GCGTGATCCACCGCGACATCAAGCCCGAGAACATCCTGCTGCAGGGCGGGCACGCACTCGTCGCGGACTTCGGCATCGCGCTCGCGGTGCAGAGCGCCGGCGGCGAGCGGATGACGCAGACCGGGATGAGTCTCGGCACCCCGAGCTATATGAGTCCCGAACAGGCGATGGGCGAGCGCAACATTGACGCGCGCTGCGACCTCTACGCACTCGGTGCGGTGACATACGAGATGCTCGCCGGCGAACCGCCATTCACCGGGAGCTCGGTGCAGGCAGTGATTGCGCGCGTCATCTCGGAGGAGCCACGGCGGCTCTCGACGCAGCGGAAGTCGGTGTCGCCCGCGGTGGAGGAGGCGGTGCACCGTGCGCTTGAGAAGCTGCCGGCCGATCGCTATGCGAGCGCGGCGGAGTTTGCAGCCGCACTCGTGAGTACAGCGGTGAACGCGGGCTTCCGCGCGCCTGCAGGCGGCGCGCCGTCGCGCGGCGCAGTGCGCGTGCTTGCGGGAGCATCACTAGTGCTCGCCGCTGCCGCTGCGTGGGGCTGGATGCGGCCACGTGAACCAGGCGAGGTGCTGCGCTACACGCTGACGGTGGATTCCATCACCGACTTCCGCGACTGGACCGGCGCGTTGGCGATCTCGCCGGATGGTCGAACCATCGTGCACACGTCCGGGCCGGGTGGTCCGCTGCTCAGCCGCACGCGCGACCAGCTCACGTTCGCGCCGGTCGAAGGCACGGCTGGCGCGCAAGCACCGTTCTTCTCGCCCGATGGTCGCTACGTGGGATTCTTCAGCACGGGACGATTGCTGTACGTGCCCGTCGAGGGCGGTCCCCCGACCGTCCTGCTCGATTCGCTGCCGGGGCCAATCGCCGCCTCGTGGGGCGACGACGGCTTCGTGTACTACGAAGCACCAGTGACGTTCGACGGGCTGCGGAGAATGCGCGCCGAGCGTGGTGCGGCCACGGAGCGCGTCTCGACGCGGGACACCGCGGCGAGCGAGGCCGACCATATGCTGCCGGAAGCGCTGCCCGGCGGAAAGGGCGTGCTGGTGCAGGTCTCGTACGTGAACGGACGTTCGGCGATCGGCGTGATTGAGACCGGCAGCGGCACGCACCGCGTGCTCGTGGAGGGGACGCGCGCTCGATATCTCGCGAGCGGCCACCTCGTGTACGCAACCATCGATGGCAAGCTGTGGGCGGTGCCCTTTGACGTAGGATCACTCACGACGAGCGGCACGCCTGTGCAAGTCGGCGAAGGTCTTGGCTTGACGATGGTGGGGCCCGTGGACTTCGCCGTCTCGCGCAACGGTACCCTGGTGTACGGCGTCGCGTACGCGAGCGCCGATCGCGAGCTCGTGTGGGTGGCGCGCGACGGGCGTCGCGAGCCCGTGGACGCCGTGTGGCACGATGCATTCGAGAGTCCACGGCTGTCGCCTGATGGGCGCACGCTGGCGGTCACGGTGCGTTCGCGCGAGGCGTCGCACATCTGGCTCAAGACGTTGCCGAACGGCACGCCGCGACGCCTGACGATCGGGACGAGCGACCACGACGAGCCGGAGTGGCTGCCGGACGGACGCGCGCTGAGCTACCTCGGCTCAGGTCCGACGCAAAAGCCGGGATCGGTGCTGCGGCAGAGCGTTTCCGGTGGCAGCGAACCCGAGCTGGTGCTCGACACCGATCGGCCGTTTTCCGAGAATGCGTGGTCACGCACGGGCGGGTGGCTCGTGGTGCGGACGACCACGCCGACAATTGGCGGGGGAGACATTCTCGCCTTCCGACCGGGCGTGGATCGCGCGGCGCGGCCCATTCGCGATTCGCCGCGCAACGAGTACTCGCCTGCGCTCTCGCCCGACGGCAAGTGGATGGCGTACGTCTCCAATGAGACGGGGCGGCTCGAGGTGTTCGTGGTGCCGTTCCCGGAGCCGGGGAACCGCAAGTGGCAGGTCTCGAGCGATGGCGGCACCGCCCCCGTGTGGTCGCCTCGCGGCGATGAGCTGTTCTATTTCGATCTCGCACAGCGTGTGATCAGCGTGCCCGTGCGTACGGCGCCGGAGGTCGAGGTGGGCGCGCCGCGCGCGCTGTTCAGCGCGGCGGGAATCTCCACGCGCTCGGTGTCGCGCCGAAACTACGACGTGAGTGCGGATGGCCAGCGCTTCTTGATGGTGCAGCGGCCGTCGGGTTCGTATGCGTCGCGGCTCGTGGTCGTGGAGCGGCTGGACGTGGAGCTGCGCCCGCAGCGCTAGCCAAGCCGTCAGCGCGGCAGCTTGGCTCGCAGCTCGGTGAAGAAGTTGTGGGTGAGTACAATCGCCGCACGACGCGAACTCTCGGACTCGACAAGCCGCGTCATCAGGAACCGCCCGTCCGCCGCCACATCCCACGGCGTGGAGAACGCACGCTCCACGCCAAGCAGGTCGGCGGGCACGTCGAAGAGTACGCGTGGTGCGCCGATTGTCGGCGTGGCCGCGGCCGTAAAGCTCGCCGCCATCATTCGCCAATCGGCCGAGAGGAAGAAGATCTCCCGGCCGTTGCGCGCCCACAGGGGTGCGACGCCACCGCTCACCGACACCTGAACGCGCACGCGGTCCACGTCGGGGAACGGACGCAGATAGATCTCGTTGCGTCCGGATTCGTCCGACTGATACAAGAGCCAGCGCCCGTCGGGTGAGAGGGCAGGTGAGGTCTCGTCAAAGTTCGGAGCCGCGAGTAGCGGTCTCGGTAGCGAGTCCTCGCCGATTCGCATCACGTACAAATTGCGACCGCCCGTCACGGAACCGGCCGCCCCTGCGCGAAGGATCATTGTCTTTCCGTCCGGCGCGAAGAGTACTTCATTGGCCTGCCAGACCATCATCACGGAGTCGCGACCCGCGCCATCGGCGCGTCGGATGCGTACGTCGGCGGGACTGAGGTACACCACCGAGCGACCGTCGGGCGTCCACTTGGGCCGGAATGCGGAGCCGATCTGGTCGAACGAGATGCGCGTGAGCGCGCCGCGGGGGAGCTGCTTCACCCAGACGTTGTCACCCGCTGCGGTCTGGAGTCCGATGGCGAGGCGCCTGCCGTCGGGCGACAGCGACCACCCGTGATTGGCGCCGGCGACAATCATTCGCAACGGTGACATCGCCGAGTCCACGAGTTCCTGGCGTCCCGTGCGGTCAACCCAGACCAACTGCTGGGCCGCGAATCCGGCGTCATCGCTGCCCAGGACTTCCGAGAGCGTGCCGTCGCGCGCAATCGAAAATGTCCGCGGCGTGTTCACGTCGATGTTTCGCTCGAGGAGCTGCACTGGGTCACCACGGATCTCGAGGGCGTCCACGTCGAACCGCACGCCCATCAGCGCCCCGCCCCGCTCGAAGAGCAAGTGGCCGCTGGGCGCGTACACGCCAAGTGTGGATCCGGAGACGAGCTGCTTGGAGGTGGAGTCCCGGAAGTCGTAGACGTGCAGGTCGCAGATGACGGGGGAGAAGCACAGCGCGTACAGCATCGCATCGCGGCCGTGAATGGCCTGTGGCACGACGGCCGCGCGTTCCGCCGCATCGAGGCCAAGGAACGTCGGTGTACCGCCCGCAGCGGGGATGACCGCGATGTCCACGAAATTCGTATTCCGTGGCGAGGTTGCGGTGTACGCGATGCGATCGTTGTCGAGCCACGTCGTGCCAAAGAGCAGCGCCAACCTCTGCACCAGCGTGGATGGTTCGGTGCCGTCAACCGTGACGGTGCGCAGCGTGCCGCCGTAATCGAATGCGATGCGTCGGCCATCGGGCGAGATACTGGCGGCGCCCGCATCGCGCGTGCCGGCAATCGGCGTGGCGTCGTGCGAGTCGCGGCGCTTGATCCACAGCTGAGTGG
Source organism: uncultured Gemmatimonas sp. (assembly GCA_964414995.1). Lineage (GTDB taxonomy): Bacteria > Gemmatimonadota > Gemmatimonadetes > Gemmatimonadales > Gemmatimonadaceae > Pseudogemmatithrix. The sequence goes on along the minus strand of CAYPYY010000129.1, from coordinate 3,267 downwards.
CGGTGAGCTCGCCGGGAACGGGACCGCGAAAAATCAGGAAGGAGCCGTCGGGTGCGAGCAGTGGCGCGTAGGCGCCCGGCACTGGCATCGCCGAGTCGGCGACCGCGAGGCGATAGCGCAGCACAGGTTGGTCCGGCAGCGGGCGCAGCGCGAGCCACGCGGCAACCGCCGTTGCCACCACCGCCACTGCGCTGACCGCGAGCAACGCGTTGCGCGACGCACCCCGAACGCCCGCCGCTGGTGCGAGCCCGGTCGCCATCGTCGTGAACGACGGATTCGACAGCGCCTCGGCGAACTTGGCCGCGCTCTCGAACCGATCCGCCGGCAGTTTCTCCAAAGCCTTCGCCACGGCAGCGGCCACGTGCGGCGGCACACTCTTGCGGTGCGCGCTCACCGGCTGCGGCTGCTCGGTGATGATCTTCATTATGATCTGCTGCGCCGAGGATCCCACGTGCGGCGGGTTACCGGTCAGCATCTCGTAGCACACGCTGGCCAGCGAGTAGATGTCGCTGCGCCCAGTGATCTCCTTCTCCGCCGTGGCCTGCTCGGGGCTCATATAGTGCGGCGTGCCGAGCGAGAGTCCGGTCTCCGTCATTCGCCCGCCTGCGGCTGCGGACACCGCCAGCGCAATGCCAAAGTCCGCCACCATCGGCCGGCCGTTGGCGAGGAGAATGTTCTCCGGCTTGATGTCGCGGTGAATGACGCCCTGCGAGTGCGCGTAGTGCAGCGCGTCGGCAATCTCGGCGGTGATGCGCACCGCTTCGTCCACGCCGAGCTGCGTCTCGTGGCTGAGCTTGTCGCGGAGCGTCTCGCCCTGGATGAAGGGCATTACATAGAAGAGGAAGCCGTCGGCGGTACCCGAGTCGAAGAGCGGCAGGATGTGCGGGTGCTGCAGCGCCGCGGTGGTCTTGATCTCGACCACGAAGCGCTCGGCGCCGAGTACGGCGGCGAGCTCAGGCTTCAAGACTTTGACAGCGACCTTGCGGTCGTGCTTGAGGTCTTGGGCGAGGAAGACGGTGGCCATCCCGCCCGCCCCAAGCTCTCGTTCGATGCGGTAGCGGTCTGCGAGGGCAGCGGCGAGGCGGTCGGGGACAGGCATCGCGCAAAGGTCGCGCCTGGGCGGTAGCCCCGCTAGCGAGACACTGGCGTCCAATGCTCCCGGTTGTCTCTCCAAGCGGCCGGCGAGTCTCCCGCGTGCACGGTCAGCCGGTCAGCATATGTATTGACGCTTGTATTGACAACTGGATTTGCTCTCACTATCCTCCATCCGTGCCCGCCAAGACCTCGCAACTCCAGATCCGTGTCTCGCCGCAGCAGAAGGCCGCGCTCAAGCGACTCGCTCGGGAGTCAGGCTGTGACGTGTCCGCGTATGTCCTCTCGCGGCTGCCACTGTCGGGCCGGGGCCGATTCGCGGAGCTCTTGCGCGAAGCGGGCCGCGCGTCCGAGTGGCGGTTTGCGCTCGCGGAGCTGAATGACTTCCTCGTCCACACCCCGCCCATCGAGTTTGCGGCCGCGCTCGAGTCCGCCGCGCTTGGCCATCTCTCGCCGTACCAGCAGAACTACATCGCGGCGATGGTTGAGCAGGCCGCGGCGGCGAAGGGGTTGCAGCCGCCGGCGTGGGTGCGCGAGGTCGAGCCGCTCGCGCAGCCGCAGTTCGCGACGCCGCTCAAGAGTCTGCGCGGGCATCTGCTGCGCGCGGCACCCGTGCCGTTCAAGCGGCGCAACCTCTTCGTCGACGCCAGCGTCGGCGCGCGCGTCTGACCGTGGAGCGCTCGGCGAAGCTCACCAAGGCCGATCTGCTGCGGCTATTTGAGCTGCTGGACGCAGAGCTCGCGGCCGAGGGTGTGCAGGCGGAGCTGTACCTCGTGGGCGGCGCGGTGATGTGTCTCGCGCTCGACGCGAGAGCGGCCACGCGCGATGTGGACGCTTGGTTCAAGCCGGCCGCGGTGGTGCGCGCCGCAGCCGCCCGCGTCGCAAATCGGGTAGATGTGCCGACGGATTGGCTGAACGACGCGGTCAAAGGGTGGCTCGGCACGCGCGGGCGCTTCGATCCGTTTCTGGAGCGGCCGCATCTCAAGGTGTTCGTCGCACAGCCCGCGTATCTGCTAGCGATGAAGAGCGTGGCGCTCCGGCTTGGCGAGGAGTTTCACGATCTCGACGACGTACGGTACCTGCTCCGGTATCTGAACATCACGCGCGTGGCCGATGCGCTCGCCATCGTGGGGCAGTACTTCGACGACGCGCAGATTCCTGCCAAGACGCGCCTCGCGCTCGAGGAATTGCTGGAGGGCTAGGCTCAGCGTCGCAGCGGCTCCAGCTTGCTGTCCCAGCCGTACACGCGGGCCACGCGCTCGCGCACCTCGGCGATCACGCGGCCGCCGGCATCGCCGTTAGTCATAATGACGACGCCGTATCCGTTGCGGAGATGGCCTTCGAGGTGCGCGCGGAACCCGCGATTGCTGCCGCCGTGCGAGAAGTACCAACCCTCGCCCACCTGGGCGACAAAGAAGCCGACCGCGACCGGCCCGACGCCAACAGGCGTGGTCATCTCGCGCGCCGACGCCGTGGTGAGGAACGCCGTGCGCGCACCGCGCAGCGCGTTCTGGACTTCGATGACGACGCGCGCGAGATCAGACGGTGTGGTCCAGAGGCCGGCGGCGGCGAGCTCGGGATAGACGTTCCAAATGGCGGGCCAGGGGCCGCCCTCGAAGTTGTGGGCTCGGGCGAGCTGGTCGTGCACGCGCGCGGGCGGTGGTTGTTCGAAGGAGCTCTCGCGCATTCCGAGCGGCTCGAGCACGCGGGTGCGGAGATGCTCGGCGAAATCAGCGCCGGTGAGATCGGTGAGCGCGAGCTGCACGATGGTGGTGCCGCCGCCGGAGTACTTGAAGCGCGCGAAGGGCGGGCGCGCAAAGAGGACGGGACCGCGGTTGGAGGGGCGCTCGCCCTTGATGATCTGCACTGCGCTTGGGCGTGCAGAGTCAGGGTGGTAACCGGGGAAGCCGAACCCGTCGTCAGCGCCGGAGGTGTGGGAGAGCAGCGACCGGAGTGTGACCGGTTGCGTGCGGGTGTGCTCGGAGTCGGGGACGCGCCAGGAGCGCAGGTAGGTGTTGACGTTCTCGTCGAGACTGACGCGGCGGTCTTGGACGAGGCGCATTGCGGCGAGCGCCGCGACGGGCTTGGAGATGGAGGCGGCTTGGAAGCGGGTGCTCGTGGTGACGGGGCGGTTGGAGACGACGTCGGCGGTGCCGTAGGTGGCGGTGGCGACGA
>CAYPYY010000128.1:0-7244 GCA_964414995.1 uncultured Gemmatimonas sp. | reverse complement strand
CGTCGTCCAGGTCGCTGCGCTTGTCGAACTCCTGATCGAGCAGGATGCGCCGCGCCTCGCTGACCTTCACCGTGCGCTTCTTCGTGCGCTTGGGCAGCAGGTCGGCGAGCATCTCGGTGAAGTTCTGCATCCCTTCCGGCGCACCGGGCTGGCTCATCGCGTCCATCGCCGGCGGCGCCTGCGTCACCTCGACTTCCACCTCGCGCTGCTCGAGCTGCCCGTCCTTGAGCAGCTGCTTGAGCTTCTCGCGCGTGCGTTGGTGCCGCTCCTGCGCGATCTGCTGCTCCTGCTGTACGCCGCCCTGCGCCGACGCGACGAAGACCCGCTCGGCTTCGCCGGCGGGCTGGTCCTTGGAGGGCGTGGGCGGCGGCAACAGCAGGTCGAGCAGGCGATCGTCAACGCGGTCCACGGCGAGATCCTCGACCTCCTGTTCGCGCTCGCTGCGCACCATCTCGATGGCGCTGTCCACGAGGTCGCGCACCATTCCCTCGACGTCGCGGCCGACGTAGCCCACCTCGGTGAACTTCGAGGCCTCGACCTTCACGAACGGCGCGCCGGAGAGCTTGGCGAGCCGACGGGCGATCTCCGTTTTGCCCACGCCTGTGGGGCCGATGAGGATGATGTTGTTGGGCGAGATCTCCTCGCGAATGCCGTCTGGCGCACGCTGCCGCCGCCAGCGATTGCGCAGGGCAATGGCCACCGCCTTCTTGGCCTCCGCCTGCCCGACGATGTAGCGATCAAGCTCAGAGACGATCTTACGCGGTGTAAGATCGGCGAGGCGCGCGAGCGCCTGTTCCGTGCGGGGACTGGCCATCGTCAGGCGGTCGGCTCGACGACGGTGATGTTGGTGTTCGTGTACACGCAGATCTCACCGGCGATGGTGAGCGCGCGCCGCACGATGTCCACCGGCGGCAGCGCGGTCTCGCGCACCATCGCGCGCGCGGCGGCAAGCGCGTACGTGCCGCCCGAGCCGATGGCGAGGATGCCGTCGTCCGGCTCGATCAGCTCACCATTGCCGGAGATGACGAAGCCGTGGTCGCGGTCCACGACGATGAGCAGCGCTTCGAGGCGGCGCAGCACGCGGTCGGCGCGCCATTCCTTGGCCAGCTCGACGGCGGCCTTGGGCAGGTTGCCCGGGTACCGCTCGAGCTTCTCCTCGAACTTCTCGAACAGGGTGAAGGCGTCGGCGGCCGCGCCGGCAAAGCCGGCGAGCACGCGGCCGCCCTTCAGCGGGCGAACCTTGACGGCGCCGGACTTCATCACCGTGTCGCCCACGGAGACCTGGCCGTCGCCACCGATGGCGACCTTGCCGTCGCGCCGGACGGCAAGGATCGTGGTGGCGTGGAATGTCGGGAGTGCCATAGGGGAAATATATGACCGCTCTGCAGCTACAGCGGGCGAAACTTCGAGCGCCACAGAGCGAACTCGGCGGGTGTGAGCCGATGGCGCGCAGCCGAGGCGTCGTTGAGATCGAGCAGTAGTGAGCACAGCAGTACCGCGAACGGCTCGGCGTCCTCTGGCGCGACATTGTGCACGGACGCCCAGTCGACCCCCCACTCCTTGGAGGGCGCCGCGCCCCCCCGCACGGCCTCGGCGATTGCCGCGCTGAGCTCGTCACGGTAGCGCATCCGAAGGGGATCGGGTTGGGTTGCTGCTTCGTTCGCCACGAGATACAGCGCGCACGAGCGTTCGTACGCGCGCACAAAGGTGTCTCGCAAGAGTTCAATCCGGTTGAGCTCATAGACGGCGAGCGTGCCTTCGATGTAGTCCTGTTCTGGCACGTCCACGAACGTCAGCGGACATAGATTGCGCGCGACGAGCGGAATGTTGGCGGCGAGCCGAGACGTGCGCTTGTTCACGTCGTTGAACGGCTGCAGGTATGGGAGATGCACCATCAGGAAGAAGGCTTGCTCAAAGGGATCCTCGATGGCAGCGGCGGTGCTGGCAATCCGTGCGAAGCAGTCCGCGATCAGCTGCGGGACGCTGGTGGGCAAGTAGCTGGCGTGGGTGATCTTCACCTCCCGTTTCCGCAGCTGCCCTTCGACGGCCGTGCTCGGCAACAGGTTCTCCGACAGCGCGGCGTGGAGACTCCGGAGGAGACGTTCGCTGACGGCCAGCTCCGTGCCTTCGCCGACCAGCAACTCAATCGCCGCCTTGTGATTCAGAATCATCTGCGCTTCGATCGCGTCCTTGCCTTCGGCGCGCTGGCCGAACTCCAGCAGCAGTTGGGTGTCGAGTCGAGAATAGGTGTTCCCCTCCAGACGACTCGAGGCCCACGAGAGGTCAATGAGCAGCCGCTCGTAGATCTCCCGTGCGAAGGTCCCGGCTGGCCGCGGCTCGGCGGCACTGCGCCCTAGCTCTCGGAGCGACTCGCGTGTGGGAGCGGGGAGATAAAACGTCTCGCCTGGGACGTACGCATAGAGAAAGTCCGCGTTGTACGTCACGTACTTTCGGATCTCGCGCGGCCGTCGGATGAGCGCTCGGACTTCTGCAATCTCGGGGGCGGTCTGAGTCGCAATCAGCTCGTCGCGCTGCGTGGCGGGCGGCTGGCCCGTTGCCCCGGGGCCAGCCGCCAGCCGGTAGCGTGTGCCCTTTCCGCTTCCTCGCCGGAGCACTTCCTCCTTTGGCAGCAGGCGCATCCGATACGAGACCGCTCGCGGGTCCACGCGGACGGCGTGGTGTTGTCGCAGCGCGTCCGAAATCTCGCCGACGCTGAGCCAGTCGTCCCGTTTCGACAGGATCTCTCTGATGAAGTCGAGATGTCTCGCGAGTTCCGGGCGTGTTCCGGACAACGGGGTCCTCCGATGCCATCGGCGGGCTGTCCCGAGGCAATTTTGTCGATAGCTTAGATATTTTGTCGATATATGCCGACATACAGACAATTTGTCGATACAATCGGTTATCGACAATGTATCGACAAATCTCCTACGCCACCTTCCGCGAGGCGAAGTACCGACCGACGGGCGCCGTCGTGATCTCGCCCATCGGCGCTAGGTTGTCGAGATGTCTGGACGTGTGCCCCGGGGCGACGTCGGCCGGGTGCTTTTTGTACGAGCGTGCGCCGAATACTCCGGCCAGAGCCACGAGACGGGCGGCGAGCGAATTGGGGGGCGCTGAGCACTGAGCGCTGTCGCTTGAGCGCTTCGAGATCACCGGAAGGTAGTCCGGTCGGGGAATCGAACCGCCCTACTTCTTCTTCCGCTTCTTCGGAAACTTCCGCTCGAAGTCTGGCTTAGTCCCGATCCAGGCCCAATAGATGTGGTTCCCTTTCACGCGCCCTACCGCGCGGTAGTCGTACTTCACGTGCACCGAGCAAAGCTTTGGATTGTCGAGATGCTTGAAGCGCAGTGAAGGGCTGTACGGATCACTCTCGAATCGCCTGTACGCTTCCCTAGCCACCTCCTGCACTTCTTGCGGCAACTCCTTAAACAGGTCGCGAAACTCTGGAAGAGTGTGGGAGGTGAACTTCACGACTCTGAACGATCACGTCGCTCAGAGATCTTCTGGCCGCAACGGCTTCGACTCACCTGCGGCAATCTGCTTGTCAATATCCGCAACGAACGCAGCGAGGTCCGCGGAATCGGCCGCTGAAAACAGCGCATCCCACTCCGCATCGTCCGACGCGTCGCTGGGAACAGGCTCAGACAGCACGTAGTCGAACTGCTTCGCACCGAGCGTATCGAAAATGCGAGAGATCGTCGGCATCGGCGTACTATCGTACAACGGCATCGCGTGCGTCATTGGGTGCCTCACTTCTGCGGCTTAGTTTTGTCCACTACCCGAGTGATCGCGTCCATCATCGGACCAATCGCGTGCTCCGGAATGACCAGACGCACCACTGGACGAATCTCAGCCTCGAGGCCCGGTTGCGGCGGACCGGTCAGAATTGGCAGCCGAACTTCACCGAACGTCAACGTGTAGTGCGCCCCAGACTTCACGATGTTGAGTTCCGAGGCAAACTCCGAGCGTAGTTTGCCGGCATCGCTCCATTTTCCCTTGATCGCAGCTTGCTGGGTTTCCCCGTTGCGTGGCTTGTCCATTGTCTCCCTAAGATGGCGAGCGCGGCACCGTGCCGCCAGCGCCATAGACCTACGCATTTCGTGAGCCCCGGGTTCCGTTCGGGTCACAGACTGATGCCCCGTCGGGCGTCGATTCTCGACGACTCAAGACCGTGTTAACGCGTTCGTAGCTATGCAGTTCCGAACACAAACCGGGTACCGCGGCCGTCCCTACGCCCGCGGGTGCGCCCCGCGATACACCTGCTTGAGCCGCTCCACGCTCGTGTGCGTGTAGATCTGCGTCGTGCTCACAGAGGCGTGCCCCAGCAGCTCCTGCACCGCACGCAGATCCGCGCCGCCATCGAGCAGGTGCGTCGCGAAGGTGTGCCGCAGCGAGTGCGCGCTGAGTCCCTGCCCCTCGTCCACCTGGCTCAGCCAACGCGTCACGGCGTTGTGCAGCCCCTTCTGGCTCAGCCGCTGCCCGCGCTGGCTGAGAAAGAACGCCGCGCGGTCTCCTTTGGCGCCGACCTTCGCGAGCAGTTGGTCGCGCACGCGCTCGTACTCGCGTAGCGCGCGCTGCGCCGGCGCGCCCACTGGAACGATGCGTTCCTTCCGCCCCTTGCCGCGCACCTTCACGCTGCCGGCGAGCAGATCGAGATCGCGCCGGTCAATGCCGCGCAGCTCGCTGATGCGCAGCCCGGCGGAATAGAACAGTTCGAGGATGGCGTGGTCGCGCACGTCGGCGAACTTGCCCTCCTGCGCCCGCGTGGCCGTGGCGGTGAGCAGCGTCTCGACCTGTTGGCGGTCGAGGTGCCCAGGCAGGTACTTCTCCAGCTTGGGGCTGCCCACGGCGCGCGCAGGGTTGGCCTCGACCAAGTCATTGCGATGCAGGAAGCGAAAGAACGACCGCGCTGCGGAGAGCGCGCGCGACGCCGAGCGCTTGGCGAGCCCACGCCGATTCAGGTGCGCAAGCCACGCGCGCATCGCCAGGCGATCCACCTTGGCCCAGTCCAACTGTTCGGTGCCCAGGTGCGTCTGAAGAAAGTTCTGTAGGTCGGCGAGGTCGCGCGCGTACGCGACCACCGTGTTGGGCGAGACGTCGCGTTCCTTCTCCAGGTGCGTCAGGAACGCCGCAACCACGTCCTCAGTCACGACGCGGCGTCACCATCTCGCCGTAGTGCGCACCCAGCGAGCGCAGATAGCTCTCGATGGTGCTGTGCTGCCCCATCAGGTTCATCACGATACGGAAGAAGGGCGACTCCACGTAGCCCTCCTCGGTGATGCTCACCTCGGTGCCGGACGGCGTCTCGGCAATATCAATCGTCCACGTGCCGCCCCAGCCCTGCGTGCCGTCGTCGAGGATCGTGTGCACGATGCGCCGGCCCGGGACGACGCGCGTGACCTCGATCTGCAGCACACCGGCCGCACCCATATCCTCTTCCCAGGTCTCGCGCGGGGCGCCCTGCACGCGCTTGGCCGACTTCACGTCAGTCCACCACGTGGGCGTGGTGCCGACGTTCCGGATGGTCTTGAACACGGTATCGGCACTGGCGACGAGCACGATCGAGCTGCGCACGGAGTGTTCGCGTGGCATCCGACTGCCATACAGGTACAGCGCGCCCGCAATGAGCAGCGCGATCACGACCAAGTACTTTAGGAACCGCATTGACTCACTCCGCGATGAGCGTGGCGCCTTCGACCCCGTACTCTAGACGCCACGAGGCCAGCGCCTGTAACGCCCGTTCGGCGTAGGCCTCTCGCTTGAGCGCCTTGTCGCGCGGGGGCGCGGCGAGCTCCTCGAGCAGGCCGAAGTTGGCGTTCATCGGCTGGAAGTGGGCCGGGTCGGCCTCGCGCAGGTGGCGGTAGAGCGCACCCAGCATTGTCGTCGGCGGCGGCAGCACGGGCGGCTGGCCGCGGAGCTGGCGGTCGAGGTTGATGGCCGCGAGCAGCCCCGTCGCCGTGCTCTCCGTGTAGCCCTCCACGCCCGTCAGTTGGCCCGCGAACATCGTCAGCGGCGCATCGCGCAGGGCGAGGTGCGGGGAGAGCACGGCGGGTGCATTCAGGTACGAATTGCGGTGAATGCTCCCGAACCGCAGGAACTCCGCGTGGGCCAAGCCCGGCACCATCCGGAAGACCTTCGTCTGCTCGGGATACCGCATTCGCGTCTGGCAGCCGACGAGGTTCCACATCCGCCCCGCCTTGTCCTCCTGCCGCAGCTGCAGCACCGCCCACGGACGCTTGCCGGTGCGGGGATCACGCAGCCCCACCGGGCGCATCGGACCGTGCCGCAGCGTCTCGGCGCCACGGCGCGCCATCTCCTCGACGGGCATACAGCCCTCGAAGTACGGAATGTCCTCGAACTCGTGCGAGTGGTAGAGGTCCGCCGCAATCATTTCGCGGATGAACGCGTCGTACTCCTCCTGCGTCATCGGACAGTTGAGGTACGCGCCCTCCGGCCCCGCGGCTTCCATCGTCTCCTTACCCCAGCGCGCCGCGCGGAACGCAATCGACGTGTCGATCGACTCCGACGCGATCACCGGCGCGATGGCATCGTAGAAGGCGAGCGACTTCGCGCCCACGCGCGCGGCGATCGCATCGGCGAGCGCATCGCTGGTGAGCGGCCCTGTGGCCACGATGCCCACGTCGGGCAACGTCGTCACTTCCTCGCGCGAGACCGTGATGCGTGGGTGTGCGTGGACGCGCTCGTGCACGACGGCGCTGAACACGTCGCGATCGACGGCGAGCGCGCTCCCTGCCGGAATGCGCGCGGCGTCGGCGGCCTCGAGCACGATCGAGCCAAGCGCGCGCATCTCGGCCTTGAGCAGGCCGTGCGCGTTGGTGACCTCGGTGCTCTTGAACGTGTTCGAGCACACCAGCTCGGCCAATCGGTCGGTGCGGTGCGCCGGCGTCCCGCGCACGCCGCGCATCTCGTGCAGCACCACCTCGTGCCCGCACTCCGCCAACTGAAAAGCGGCCTCGCTTCCCGCGAGGCCGCCGCCGACGACGTGAATCCTGCCGTCTGCGCTCACGCCGTCACCGCCTCCGCCGACTCCGACACCTCGACGTCCCACTCGTTCTGGCACTTCAGGCAGCGCCGGTAGTGCCCGCGCGTCTTGGTGCTCTTGGCTTCCGCGCCCTCGTAGCCGCATTCCGGACACTTGTCCGTCACCGGCTTGTCCCAGCACACGAAGTCGCAGTTCGGATAGTTCTCGCAGCCATAGAACGCCTTGCCGCGCTTCTTCGACC
>CAYPYY010000127.1:0-7246 GCA_964414995.1 uncultured Gemmatimonas sp. | reverse complement strand
TCCCGGGGTTCGGCGAGCTGTTTCGGCTCTTCAGCTATCAGGATCAGATCGGCACGACGGCCATTCTCTCCCGCGCGGCGGCAGGCAGCGCGCGCGGTGCGGTGATCGTCTCGCTGCCGGGATCGAAGGCCGCCGTCGAACTTGCCATCACGCGGATTCTCCTGCCCGAGCTGCGGCACTTGCTGCGCGAGATCCGGCGTTAGTTTCCTCCGATGCCGCGCGCCGCTCGCAAGACCACCACGGTCTTCTCCTGGAACGTCAACGGCCTTCGCGCCGTGATCAAGAAGGGCGACTTCAAGAAGTTCGTCGCCAAGTACAAGCCCGACATCCTCTGCCTCCAGGAGACCAAGGCCGAGCAGGGTCAGGCCGAGGTGGACCTGCCCGGTTACGAGGAGTATTGGAACAGTGCGTCCACCAAGGGCTACTCGGGCACAGCGATCTTCACGCGCACGAAGCCGCTCTCCGTGAGCTTCGGCTTCTCCAAGGCGGTTGCGAAGAAGTACAACCTCGTGGACAGCGAGGGCCGCAACAGCGCGGACGAGGGACGCGTGATCACGGCCGAGTTCACTGACTTCTACGTGGTGACGGTCTACACACCGAATGCCAAGGATGACCTGAGCCGGCTCCCGCTGCGTGAGAAGCACTGGGATCCCGCGTTCCTCGCGCACTGCAAGGCGCTCGAGAAGAAGAAGCCGGTCATCTTCTGCGGCGACCTCAACGTGGCGCACACGGAACTCGACCTCGCGAACCCCAAGCCGAACGTCGGCAACAAGGGCTTCACCGACGAGGAGCGCGCGGGCTTTCAGGCCTTTGTGGATGCCGGCTTCGTGGACTCGTTCCGGCTCTTCACGCAGGGCAATGGGCACTACAGCTGGTGGAGTCAGCGCGCCAACTGCCGCGCGCGGAACATCGGCTGGAGAATCGACTACGTGCTCGTGTCCAAGTCGCTGGCCAAGCGCGTGAAGGCGGCGCGCATCCACACGGACGTGATGGGCAGCGATCACTGCCCAGTCAGCGTCACGCTCGCGTAGCGCTCAGTCCTCGAGCGTCAGGCTCCACTCGATCGGCAAATTCGGGTCGAGCGAGTCGCGCACCGAGCAGTACTTGGTCACCGCGAGCTCGATTGCCCGTTCGGCGTGCACGCGCTCGATGCCCTTGCCGCGGATGCGGTACTCGAGCGTGATCTTGGTGACCCGGGCCGGCACGGCGTTGGCGCGCTCGCCGACGATGCTGATGCTCATCCCCTCGATGGGGGTGCGACGCTTGGCGAGGATCTCGACGATGTCCACGCCGGTGCAGCTGCCAAGTGCGGAGAGGAGCACGTCGACCGGGCTTGGGCCCTGGTCGCGCGTGGAGTCGATGCGGATGACTTCCTTGCGGCCGGTCACGCCGGCGTCGAAGCGCTCGCCGCCGTCCCAGCGGACGGTGACTCTCGCGGGGGGCTTTGCTTGGGTCGGTGTGGTCATTGGGTCTGATAACTGCAGATGTGAGATGTAAGATGTGAGATGTAAGCGTTACAAGCCGAATGGGATGCGCTTGAGGGCGATGCGGCCGTTGGTCATTACCAAGAGTGGATCCTGAAGGGTTGCGAGATGCTCGAGGGGATCTTGCTCGACGAGGATCAGATCCGCCTCCATACCCTCAGCGATTTTGCCGGTGCGGTCGGCGATTCCTAGCAGCGTGGCGGCGCCGGAGGTGGCGGTGGCGAGGGCTTCGACGGGCGTCATTCCGAGTTGGGCGAAGCGCAGGATCTCGTGGGCGATGCGTGTGGTGCTCTCGGCGCCGTAGTCGGTGTCGGCGCCGGTGGCGATGCGGATGCCGAGTGCGTACGCGCGGCGGATGGTGTTCTCGATGACCGGCGCCATATGCTGGCCGCGCAGTTGGAGCACCGGGTTGTTGTAGTCGCCGCCCGGCGTCGTGAGGTCCCAGATGGTCGAGAGCGTGGGGACGAGCCACACGTTCTTCTCCTTCATCAGGCGCAGCGTCGAGTCCGAGAGATACGTGCCGTGCTCGATGCTGCGGACGCCGGCGGCGACAGCGGCGTAGGCGCCCTCGTCGCCGTGCGCGTGTGCCATCACGGGGATGCCGCGGGCGCTGGCTTCCTCGACGACCGCGCGGAGCTGCGCCTCGGTGTAGGTCTGCTGCCTCGGGTCGGTGTCGGGCAGTCCCGCGCGCTCGGTGCCGCGCGTCTTGATCCAGTCCACGCGACGGTCGGCGTTCACGCGCACCACCGTTCGCAGCGCCTCCGGTGTGCGCACGCCGCCGCTCAGCGCGCCAAGGCGCGGATCCGAGAGGATGCTCTCGCCAAGATCGGGCGAGACGAACACGCCGGCGGCGAGAATGTCGGGCGACCAGGCCTGGCCCGCGCGCGCCATCTCGCGCAGCGACACATCCTGGAACGCCGAGGTGCTCGCCGAGCGCGCCGTGGTGACGCCCGAGTTGAGGGCGCGTCGCGCCGCCGCTAGCGAGCTGATGTGCGTGTGCGCGTCGATCAGACCCGGCAGCACCCAGCGGCCACGCGCGTCAATCACCGTCGCGCCGGCGGGGACCGCGCCGTTCACGCGAATGCTCGCGATCCGGCCGCCGCGCACCACGATGGTGGCGTTGCGCACGCGCGTCGCGCTTACGCCATCCACGATGTTGGCGTTCGTAATGGCGATCGCGGGCGCGTCCTGCGCGGCGAGCGCGGGAGCCACTGCGACGAGCAGGGCCACAAGGCGACGAAGCATCGGCGTGTTCCGGTGTGGGGACTGCGGAAAGCTAAACGGCCACCTAGCCGATTCGCGTGCCGTTGGCCACGGCGTGGTCGGGGCGGAGCAGCACGACTTCGGTTGCCGTGGGCATCCCGCCGAGCACGAGGACTTCGCTCTTGAAACCGGCTATGCGACGCTCGCCGAGGTTGACTGCCGCGACGACCTGCCGCCCGACGAGCGTCTCCGGAGAGTAGTGCACGGTGATCTGCGCACTCGACTGCTTGACGCCGAGTTCGGGGCCGAAGTCGATCGTGAGCTTGATGGACGGCTTGCGCGCCTCGGGGAAGGGGGCCGCCGTGAGCACGGTGCCGACACGCATATCAATCGCGAAGAACTCTTCGGGGGTGGCCATTGGCTGAGTCGAGAGGCTGGGCGACGACGTGTCACACGCCGCCGCGGTGAGCGAAAGTCCCGAGGATGAAGGATAAGGCGCGAGCCGGGGTCGCCGTTATCTTTCGCCTTTGCGCTGCCCGCTTTCGCGGCAGCACCCCGAGCCTGCGCTCGGCACCCACGACTCCAAGGCAATGGGACAGTACGAGAAGCACGTGTTTGTCTGCACGTCCGGCAAGACCTGCAAGGCGGCGGACTCCCAGGCGACGTTCGACTACCTCAAGACCGCCGCGCGCGAGGCGGGCATCGCGCAGCGCGTTCGCGTGAACCACTCCGGCTGCACGGGCCAGTGCGGCCACGGGCCGATGGTGCTCGTGTACCCCGAGGATGTGTGGTATCACGGCGTCACGGTGGAGCGCGCCCAGCGCGTGTTCGCCGAGCACCTGGTGGGTGGCGTGCCGGTTGACGAGTTCCGTTACGTGGCGCCGCCGGGCGACAACAAACTGCCCGGCACCTGAGCGTGGCCCTCGGCGCGGAGCGGATGCGTGGGTTGATGGAGCCCTACTCGCGGCACGTGCTCGTGTGCACGGGTGGCTTCTGCAGTCGCGACCGCGCCGGCCGGCAGATCTACTCGCATCTCGCACGACTGCTCGAGCAGCACGGCCTGCTCTTCGGTCCCACGCGCGTGAAGCGCGGTGAAGTGCCCTGCCTCGGCGTCTGCGAGGGCGGCCCGATCGTGGTCGTATATCCCGAGGGAGTCTGGTACGCGGGCGTCACGCCCGAGCTGCTCGAGCGCATTGTCGTGGAGCACCTGAAGGGCGGGCGCGAAGTGAGCGAGGCGGTGTTTCACCGACTCAGTGCGCCCGCTGGCGTGGCGGCCCCGCCCACCGCGCGGGATGGCGCCGCGGACGCGCCCGCACGAGATTTGGGCCCGTGACCGACTCCGCGAACCGAATTGGTGTTGTGCTCTACGAGCGGCCGACCCCGCGCGGCCACGTCGTGCGTGTGCGTCGCGTGGAAAGCGCGACGCCTGATGCCGTCACCGCCGTGATCGAAGTGGACCGGCGCGTCGGCACCCCGCGCGAGGCCGAGGGCGGAATCCCCCCCGCGATTATGGCCGTCGAGGGGGAATCCGAAGAGGCGGTGATTGCGTCGCTCCGGCCCTTCGCGGACGACGATTCGGCGATCGCTCGCCTCCTCGCCGCCCGCGGAATTCGCTAGACCGCCGCGAGCGTTAGCCCGCGAGCGCCTGGAGCCGCGCCACGCGATCCGCCGTGGCCGGGTGCGTCGAGAACAGCGACCGCAGTCCGCCACCATACGCCGCCAACGGATTCACCTGCGCAAGAGGCGCGACTGACGGCGCCACGTTCATCGGAATGCGCTTGGCGTAGCTCTCCAGCTTCTGCAGCGCGCCCGCCAGCGCCAGCGGACGGCCGCAGATCTCGGCGCCCACCGCGTCGGCCTTGAACTCGCGCTGACGGCTGATCGCGAACTGGATCAGCATTGCCGCCATCGGCGCCACGATCATCATCGCCAGCCCAGCAATGGGATTGCTGTTGCCGTCCTCGTCGCGGCCGCCGAACAGGAACGCGAACTGCGCGAGGTTGGAGATCGCGCCGGCAAACGTGGCCGTGATCGTCTGCAGCAGCATATCGCGGTTCTTGATGTGCGCGAGTTCGTGCGCGATCACGCCCTCGAGCTCGTCACGGTTCACGAGGCGCACGAGGCCCTCGGTCACGCAGACCACCGCGTGCTCCGGATTGCGACCCGTCGCGAACGCGTTGGGCTGCTCGTGCGGCGCAATGGCGACGGTCGGCATCGGAAGGCCGGCGCGCTGCCGCAGGCGATCCACCATCTCGTAGAGCTCCGGCGCCTGCGCGCGATCGACGACGCGCGCGCCGTAGGAGCGCAGCACCATCGCCGAGGAGTTCCAGTACATAAAGAGGTTCATACCGCCCGCGAACAGCAGGGCAAATACGAGCCCGGTCTGGCCGCCGACCGCCCCGCCAATCGCCCCGAGCAGGGCGGTGAGCGCAGCCATCAACAGGAAGACCTTCACGTTGTTCATCTCAATCTCCACCAAGGGGTTGGGGCCCCTGTCACAGTGACGGGGCCACACGCTACACGTACACTAATCGGGCAACCGGCGTGCCAGTTCGCGCAACCGGGCCGCAATCAAGGGGTTAGCGCGGCGGGTCAACACGGTCCGACGGGGCCGCCGCCAATCTGGCGCGGCTTCCACGGCGGCTCTGGCGGGACTACCCTTCGGCGATGTCCGCCGACTTCGATGCCCGCCGCAAGCTGCTCGGCGCGGCCCGCGACTACTTGCTGGAGGCACCCAAGGCCGCCGCGCCACGCGAGCCGGCCCCTTTCGTGCCGCCGCGACTCACCGTCAGTGCCTTGAAGGAGCTCTCGATGTCCCGTTCCCGCGATCGCATCCTCGCCAATCTCGAGGAGATGTACTCCGAGGCCTTCAAGCGCGCGAAGGATTCCGGTGACGAGGCGCAGATGGCCTCGCTCGACTTCGCGTACCGCCGCGAGCAGCTCTACTTCGAGATCCTGCTCGACGTGCGCGATGCCGTCGAGCGCCGTGGCTGAGTCGCTCCGCCTGATCGTGAATGCGCGGATTGCCACCGGCGATCCGCGACGTCCCTGGGCCGACGCGATGCTGCTCGAGGGCGACCGCGTGATCGCCGTCGGCTCCAGCGCTGCGCTGCGCAAGCGCGCACCGCAGGCCATCGCCATTGATGCCAAGGGCGCCGACGTGAGCCCCGACGGCGCCCCGTTCAACAAACCGTAGCCGCGCTACGGGCGCGGCTCGAACTGCGCCTGGAAGAAGCGCAGGTACTTGGGCTCGTAGGTCATCGTCAGGCCGCGCGCCCGCTCGCGCGCGTCGAACACGGCCTTCACCGACTCGGCGACCACGTCCATATGCGCCTGCGTGTACACGCGGCGCGGGATGGTCAGGCGCGTGAGCTCCAGCTTGGGCCGATGATGATCGCCCGTACTGGGATCGCGCCCCGCACTCACGATGCCGCGTTCCATCGCGCGGATGCCGGAGTCGAGGTACAGCTCCGCGGCCAGGGTCTGCGCCGGAAACTGATCCTGGGCGAGGTGCGGATAGAACCGCCGCGCATCGAGGAAGATCGCGTGTCCGCCGATCGGTTCCATCATCGGGATGCCCCACTCCTCGAGCAGCATCCCGAGGTATCGCACCTGGCCGATGCGCGCGCGGATGTGGTCGTCCTGCACCGACTCGGCAATCCCGATCGCCATTGCCTCGAGGTCGCGACCGGCGAGCCCGCCGTAGGTGTGCAGACCTTCGAAGACGACGACAAGGTTGCGCAGCTCCTCGAACAGACCCCAGTCGTTGACCGCTACCCAGCCGCCGATGTTCACCAGCGAGTCCTTCTTGGCGCTCATCCACGCGCCGTCCGTGTGGCCGCAGAACTCGCGCAGGATCTCGGCGACGCGCTTGTGCGCGTAGCCCTCCTCGCGTTCCTGGATGAAGAACGCGTTCTCGACGGCGCGCGTGGCGTCGAGATACAGCTTGATCGCGTGGCGATCGCACCACGCGCGCAGCGCCCTCACGTTGGCCATCGAGACGGGCTGACCGCCGGCCATATTCACCGTCGCGGCCAGTGAGACATATGCGATCTGGGCGGCGCCGACCTTGGCCACCAGCGCGTCGAGCTTCGCGATGTCCACGTTGCCCTTGAACGGGTCGCGGTTCCGCGGATCGTGGGCCTCGTCCACGATCACGTCAACGAACACGCCGCCGGCCATCTCTTGGTGCAGGCGCGTGGTCGTGAAGTACATATTGCCCGGCACGTACTGCCCCGGCTTGATGACGGTGCGCGAGAGCAGGTGCTCCGCGCCGCGGCCCTGATGCGTGGGCACGAGGTAGCGATAGCCGTAGTAGCGCTGGATGGCCTCGTCGAGATGGTAGAAGTTCTCGCTCCCGGCGTACGCCTCGTCGCCGAGCATCATCCCGGCCCACTGGCGGTCGCTCATCGCGCTGGTGCCGCTGTCGGTCAGCAGGTCGATATACACGTCGCGCGAGCGGAGCAGGAAGGTGTTGTAGCCAGCCGCCTGCAGGGCGCGCTCGCGGTGCGGTCGGTCCGTCATAAAGAGCGGCTCGACCATCTTGATCTTCCAGGGCT
>CAYPYY010000126.1:3305-7247 GCA_964414995.1 uncultured Gemmatimonas sp. | reverse complement strand
GGCTCGCGCGTCACCAAGCTGCGTCCGATGGGCGGATTCTGCGCCGAGACCGGCGGTGCGTCGGCGATCTTCCTTGCCACGTTTCTCGGCATTCCGGTGAGTACGACGCACACGATCTCGGGCGCCATTGTCGGCGTGGGCGCCGTGCATCGGCTGTCGGCCGTGCGCTGGGGCGTGGCCGGGCGGATGATCTGGGCCTGGGTGATCACGATTCCCGCCTCGGCGGCGGTGGCGGCCATCTCGTACCTGATCGTCGAAGCCGTGCGCGTGTAATGCGATGATCCCCTTCGTGTCGAAGGACCCCGCGTTCCTGAACCGCGAGCTGTCGTGGCTCGAGTTCAACTCGCGGGTCCTTCACGAAGGTGAGGATGAGCGCACGCCGCTCTTGGAGCGCGTGAAGTTCCTCTCGATCTTCAGCTCCAATCTCGACGAGTTCTTTATGGTGCGCGTGGCCGGGCTGCGGCGTCAGCTCTCGGCGGGCGTGCTCCAGACGCCCAACGACGGCCTCACGCCGGGCGAGCAGCTCGACCTGATTGATCCGTTTGTGCGCGAGCTGAGCGCCCGCGCCCGCCACCTGTTGCACGAGGTGCTGCTGCCGCGGTTGGCGGAAATCGGCGTGCACATTAAGGAGGATGCGGCGCTCGACGCCGACGAGCGCGCCGCCGTGGACCGGTTCTTTGACGACCAGGTCTTCCCGGTGCTGACGCCGCTGGCGGTGGATCCCGGACATCCGTTCCCGTACATCAGCAACCTGTCGCTCTCGCTGGCGGTGGAGCTGCGCGATCCCGAGCGCGGCGACGTGCGCTTTGCGCGGGTGAAGGTGCCGAAGTCGCTGCCGCGCTGGGTGCCCACGGGCCGGCTCCATTCGTTCATCCCACTCGAACGGGTGATTGCCGCGCGCTTGGGCGCGCTGTTCCCCGGGATGGAGGTGCTGGGCTGCTACACGTTCCGGCTCACGCGCTACTCGGACCTCGAGATCTCGCACACCGAGGAGCCCGAGGACCTGCTGGCGATGATCGAGGAGCAGCTGTTCCAGCGGCGCTTCGGCGAAGTCGTGCGGCTCGAGGTCGAGGAGAACACGCCCGCCCACCTGCGCGACCTGCTGCTTGATGAACTCCGCGCGAGCGAGGCGCCGGAGATGGCGCCGCTGTCCGCGCGCGAGGTGCACGCGCCGGGTCCGCTGCTCGACCTCAGCGACTTTATGCAGATGGCCGGGCTGGACTTCCCGGAGCACAAGGAGCCGCCGCTGATCCCAGCGGTGCCACCGGAGCTACGGGACACGACGCGGTCGATCTTCGACGTGGTGCGGGAGCAGGAGATCCTCGTGCACCACCCGTTCGATTCGTTCGGCGCCTCCGTGGAGACGTTCATCGAGTCGGCGGCGCGCGACGATCACGTGCTGGCCATCAAGATGACGCTGTATCGCACCTCCGGCGACGGCGCCATCGTGCAGGCGCTCACCGAGGCCGCGCAGCGCGGCAAGCAGGTGGCCGTGCTCGTGGAGCTGCAGGCGCGGTTCGACGAGGTGAACAACATCGCCTGGGCGCGGACGCTCGAGTCCTTCGGCGTACACGTGGTCTACGGACTGCCGGGACTCAAGACGCACACCAAGACGGCACTGATCGTCCGCAAGGAGCCGGACGGCATCCGCCGTTACGTGCACATCGGTACGGGCAACTACAACACCCGCACGGCGCGCATCTACACGGATCTCGGGCTGATCACCTGCGACGAGGCCCTCGGCGCCGATGTGAGCGAGCTCTTCAATTCGCTCACGGGTTACTCGCGTCAACGCGACTACCGGCGCCTGCTGGTGGCGCCCGTGAATATGCGCGAGCGCGTGATGGAGTTGATCGAACGCGAGCGCGCCATCGCAGAGGCCGGGCGGCCAGCGCGCATCATCGCCAAGATGAATGCGCTCGTGGACGGCGACATCATCCGGGCGCTTTACGCGGCGTCGCAGGCGGGCGTCGAGATTGACTTGATCGTCCGCGGCATCTGCTGCCTGCGTCCAGGCACCGAGGGGCTCTCGGAGCGCATCCGCGTCATCAGCATCATCGGCCGCTTCCTCGAGCACTCGCGCATCTGGATGTTCGGCAATGACGACGACCCCGAGTACTTCTTCGGGTCAGCCGACTGGATGCCGCGCAATCTCGACCGCCGCGTCGAGGTGGTGACGCCGGTGGACAATCCGTTGTTCAAGAAGCGCCTCCAGTCGGTGCTCGAGGTCTGCCTCGCCGACAACCGGCAGGCCTGGGACCTGCAGCCGGATGGCGCCTATGTGCAGCGCGACCCCGGCGATCGCGGCGAGCGCGCCACGCACCGCCTGCTGCTGCGCGACTCGTGGGGCTCCAGCCGCGAGAGCGGCGCGTTCAGCATCCCGGCGAGCCCCCTGAAACGCGATGGCAAGGCGCCGGGGCGCCCGCCGTCGTCCACGGCGGAGTTCCGGGCGTTCACGCGCGGGTGAGTGTCGGGGAAGGCCCTAGGCCCTAGGGCTTAGTGACAGATTCGTTACATTCCGCGCTATGCAACGGACCGTTCCGACGCGGGCGCTTGGCGCCGCGCTGTGCCTGGCGCTCGCCGCCTCCTCTGTCCTCTCAGCTCAGTCGTCGCCCTCCGCACCGCCGACCGCGGCGCCTCGCGTGCCGGACTTCACTGGCCGCGGCTTGGTCTTCAACGGGTCGGACGGGTTTTCGTACCTCGCGCTCCGCTTTCGGCTGCAGGACTGGGCGATCTTCACCTCCGAGGATGATGAGTCAGGTGTGTCGAGCGCGCAGATGGCCGTGCGACGCGCACGCGTCCGCTTCGAGTCGGTGGTCTGGGACCCGCGCCTCAAGGTGAACGTGCAGCTCTCGTTCTCGCGCGGCGATATGGATTTTGAGAACTCGGGCTTTCCGAACGTGCTGCGCGACTACACGGTCTCGTGGCAGGCCACCCCGCGGTTCTCGCTGATGGCGGGGCAGACCAAGCTGCCGGGCAACCGGCAGCGCGTCATCAGTTCCGGCGAGCTCCAGTTCCCAGACCGCTCCATCGTGAACGGGGCATTCACGCTCGATCGCGATATGGGTCTCTGGGCGACGTATGCCGTGACCGAGGCCCGCGTGCCGTTCACATTGCGCACGGCGATCACGAGTGGCGAGGGACGTGCGGTGAGCACCGGCAATCCCGGGCTCGCCTACACGGCGCGACTCGAGGCGTATCCGTTGGGGATGTTCACTGGCGGCGGCGACTACTTCGAGGGCGACCTCGCGCGCGAGCAGCATCCGAAGCTGTCGCTCGGCGTTGTCGCCTCGCACAACGAGCAGGCCGAGCGTGCCGGCGGACAGCTCGGCAAGTTCCTGTTTGCGCCGCGCGATATGCAGGTCGTGATGGCTGATGCGCTCTTCAAGTACCGCGGGTTCTCGGCGGCCGGGGAGATCGCGCGCCGGACCGCGGGATCGCCGATCACGACGTCCGGCGCTGATACGCTGGCCATCCTCACCGGCAGCGGTGTGACGCTGCAGATGGGCTACCTGACCCGACGCAACATCGAGGTCGCGGCGCGCACGGCGGTGGTGGATCCGCATCGTGAGCTGGGCGGACTCATAGACCGCCAGCGTCAGACGTCACTGGTGGTGACGCGGTACTTCCGAAACCACCGCGTGAAGCTGCAGACCGAAGTGATGCGCGACGAGTTTCGCGATCGCGTGAGCGGCGCGCGGCGCGGCGCCTGGACCACGCGCACCTCATTCGAAGTCGGTATCTAGCCGCCGCACCCGCCGCACCCGCCGCACCCGCCGCACCCGCCGCGCGAGGTGGCGGGGTGCGCGGTCAGTCCACCGCGCCGCCGTCGTCGGGCACGAAGACCTCACCCGCCGGGCCCACCAGCTCGACCGGCACGCCCGCGACCTCGGCGAGCAGGCCGGACTTGCGGCTGCCGCCCCAGAGTTCGAGCCGCAGCGC
>CAYPYY010000126.1:0-3205 GCA_964414995.1 uncultured Gemmatimonas sp. | reverse complement strand
ACGATGATGTCGGCGCGCCCGGCGTTGAGTCCGGGCACTTCGAGTCGCTCCGCGGGCGTGAGCGCCGCAAGTTGCTCGAGGATGTGCTCCACCTCGTGCCGCGGAATGGCCGTGCCGTGCACGCTGCGCACACGGATGCCTTGCCGCGCGAGAAACATCCCGGCGAGGTTGGTAAACGTGCCGCCGGAGCCAATCACCGTGGCGCCGCGCCAGTCGCGCACCGGCAGCGCCTTCCGGATGGACTGGCGCACGTGCTTGCGCAACTTCTTGAGGCCCTTCACCCCGTTCCGATCGGAGAGAAACCGCTCCGTCATCCGGATTGCCCCGAACGGAAACGAGAGCAGGCGCTCGACGAGGCCCTCTGCGGCCAACGCGAGCTCCAGCGATCCGCCGCCGATATCCATCACCACGCTGCGCCCGACTCCGAGTTCGAAGTGCGCGAGCGCGGACCGAAACGCGAGGCGCGCTTCTTCGTCGCCGTCCAGGATGCGCGGGCGCAGTCCGGCCTCGCGCCGGAGGCGAGCGAGGAACGCTTGGCCGTTGCTGGCGTCGCGCACCGCGCTCGTGGCAACGGCCTCGATGCGCTTGGCGCCGAGCTGTCGTGCGAGCGTGGCCATCCGCGTGAGGGCCTCGACGGCGGCATCCGTGTTGGCGTCCTCGAGCTTGCCGCTCACCCCGAGTCCGGCACCGAGGCGCGGGGCGGCCTTCATTTCATCTACGACGCGGATGGTGCCGTCGGGCGAGACATCGGCCACGATCTGTCGGATCGAGTTGGACCCGATGTCGATGGCGGCGATGCGTTGCTCGCGCTCGTCCTTGCTGGGACGATACGGCCCGTCGCTGCGCGGGCCGGTCACGTCGTCGGTCTCGCGGGGCAGCGGCCCGGGCGCAGGGCGTCGAGGCGGCGATGCAGCTCGTCGCGCACGGGATCCGGCAGCGCCACGTAGTCGAGACTCGCGGCCGACTGAGCACCGTCGCGCAGCGCCCAGCGCGCGAAGGCGATGAAATGCGCGGCCCGCGTGGGGTCGCCGAGGGCGCGGTCGGCCGTGATGCGCGTCAGCACGACTGCAGGATACGCGATCTCCGCCCGCGCGCCAACGATGCCGCCTAGCGTGTCCACGGTCTCGACGGAGAGCAGTTCCTCGGCGGCCACGCGAATGCCCGTCGCCGACGGCGTCACGAATCGGCCGGCGACGTTTCGGAGCGCGGCCACCTGCAACCCGCTCTGCCGCGCGTACGTGAACTCCACGACGCCAATGGCGCCCTCCTGCGCGCTGATGGCAGCCGTCACGCCCTCGTTGCCCTCGACCGTGGCGCTGGCCGCGAAGAGATCACGGCCGCTGCGTCGCGCACGCGCCCAGACCTCGCTCGACTCCAGATAGCGCGCAAACAGCGCGCTGGTCCCGGTGATGCGCGCCCGGTGAATCGGCGCAATCCGCAGGCGCGGCAACGCAACGTCCGGGTTCAGCGCACGTAGTGGCGGCGCGTCCCAGGAGGTGATCTCGCCGAGGAAGATGCGCGCGAGCACGTCGGCATCGAGACGCAGCGGGGCGCTCACACCGGGCACCCGATACGCCACGGCGACGGCGCCGAGCACCATCGGGAGTTCGAGCGGGCCGCAGCTCGCGCGGGTGCGCTCGGCGGCGGTCAACGGTCGGTCGGCCGCGCCGAAGTCGGCTGCGCCCTCGAGCAGGAGGCGGATGCCCTCGCCGCTGCCAACCGAGAAGTAGTTGATGCGCACGCCACTCGAGGCGCCGTAGTCGGCAAACCAGCGACGGTAGAGTGGATATGGAAACGTTGCGCCCGCCCCGATCAGGTCAATGCCGCCCGAGGGTGTCGGCGGGTCGGGGCGCGAGCGGATCCACTCGACGCCGATGGCGAACCCGACGAGCACGCCGAGCCACGCCACGACGATCCAGCGGAGGATGCCCGTGGACGGCGCGGAGGTGCCCGTCACGCGGCCTCAGAGCTCATTGGCGTAGCTGACGAACTTGTAGCGCCCGTCGCGCGCAAGGATCGAGCCGAAAAGGCGCAGGCTACGCGCCCCGGAGTCTGGGAGCGAGAACGTGACACGGCAACCACTGAGAATCGTATTTGGCCCCTCGGTAGCCGTGTCGGAGCAGGCCAACGCGTCGAAGCGCAACGGCGCACCGCCATAGCGTCGCAGCACGCGGACGATGCCCTTTTCGCTGGCCGCGCCGACCTGTAGCCACAGCAGTTCCGGCCCGAGTTCATACGGCGGCCTCGTGAAACGGGTGTGCGGATAGTACAGCCAGGCGAACTCCGCGCGCGAGAGGACGAGGCGGCGCACGGTTGCCGTGTCCTGCGTCGCGATGGCGCGCAGGAAGGTCCTGGTGAGGTCGCGCGGCGAGCTGGCGCCGCCGGCGAGCGTGGTGGGCGTATCGGGCGTGGTCGCGCGGAATCGCGCGATCAGCGTGTCAATCGGGAGGGCGCTGTCCACGACGCCGATGGTCGGTGCGGTGGCGCCGTGATCGGCGCGGGGCGCGTCGCCAGAGGCAGCGCGGTCGCAGGCCGCGACTACGGCCGCGGCGAGCACGAGAGCAAGAAGGTGAGGCATAGGGAAAGAGTGAGCGGCCGGCGCCCGGAACCGGGCACCGGCCGCTCGAGAGAACTTACTGCGTCAGTTCGTCACGTACACGGTCCAGCCGGCCCACCACTTGGCGCCGCCCGGCGAGGCTGCGCCGCGGAACGCCGTGCCCTGCACGAAGGTGCCGGCGGCCGTCGCGAGGTTACCCGCGAAGGTCGTGAGCCCGCCGCTCGCGGCGAGCGATCCGCCCGGCGGTGTCCAGTCGAACGAGGCCGCCGTCGTCGCCGGCAGCGAGAACGTCGTCGCCTGCTGCGCCATCGTGGCCGCGGCATCGCGCACGATGTTGCGCGCCACGGAATCCGAAAGCGCAAAGCCCGAGGACGCGGTGGTGAAGATCGACGGCGCCTCGACCACGAGCACGTTGCGCATATCGAAGAAGCCGTCGGTGATGCGCGTCTGCGTGGCGGCGTCGCGGATGCCGATCGCGCCCTTCGGCGTGCGCGCGATGAGGCCGTTGACGTAGTAGCCGCCGGTGCCGCGGCGCAGGATCATCCCGTAGCCGCCGGAGGTGGCGTCAATGTCGGTGCCCGTGCCCGGGCCGACGAGCGTGAAGTTCGCCACGACCGGCGTGGTGAACGGCGTGGAGTTCTGGCCGAG
>CAYPYY010000125.1:0-7258 GCA_964414995.1 uncultured Gemmatimonas sp. | reverse complement strand
GCGACCACCGAATCCGCATCGGGAGGCCGGTCGGCTGGCTGCTTTGCCAGGCACTGAGTGACGAGCGCCGCGAGCCGTCGCGGCGTCTCCGGACGGGCTTGGGCGATTGGACGCGGCACCTCGCTCGCGTGGGCGGCAAACAGAGCCTTGAGCGGCCGGCCGGCGAAGGGCGTGTAGCCCGCAAGCATTTCGTACGCCAGGATGCCGAGCGAGTACAGGTCCGTGCGGTGATCGGTCGAAGGATCTGCAGCGGCCTGCTCCGGCGACATATAGGTCGGTGTCCCAAGCGAGATACCTACCCCGGTTCGCACCGCGTCCGCAGTGCTGGAAGCCGAGGCGGAGAGCGCCTTGGCGACGCCGAAATCGAGAACCACCGCGCCGGCCTCCGTGAGCATCACGTTCTCCGGCTTGATATCGCGATGCGCGACGCCGTGACGATGCGCATACCCGAGCGCCAGGCTCACGTCCCTAAGGATCCCGATCGTCTCGGCGATGCCGAGGGGTCCGGTGCGAGCGAGTTTCTCCCGAAGCGACTCACCTTCGATCAGCGGCATCGTGTAGAACAGCACGCCATCGCGACCGCCGGCGGTGAGCACCGGGACGATGTGAGCGTGCTGCAGATTCGCCGAGAGGGTTATCTCCTGCCGGAAGCGCTCAGCGCTTACCTCGACCGCGGTATCGGGATCGACCGCCTTCACCACGACGCGGCGGCCAAGGGAGAGCTCCGTCGCGACGAACACCCGCGACATTCCGCCACCGCCGAGCTCGTGCTCCAGGCGATAGGCGTCACCCAAGGTGCGCTGCAGTTCCCCCGAAATTTCTGCCAGTGACCCTCCGCGGTCGTCCCGACGTCCGCGAAGCTACGACGGGTTGTGCGGGTCGGCCAGCGGCCGTTACTCGACCTGCAGCACCGCCAGGAAGGCTTCCTGCGGGATCTCCACCGATCCCACCTGCTTCATTCGCTTCTTGCCTTCCTTCTGCTTCTCGAGGAGCTTGCGCTTGCGTGAGATGTCGCCGCCATAACACTTGGCGAGCACGTCCTTGCGCAGCGCCTTGACCGTCGAGCGCGCGATCACCTTCTGGCCGATCGCCGCCTGGATGGCCACCTCGAAGAGCTGGCGCGGGATCAGGTCCTTGAGCTTGTCGGCCACCTTGCGGCCCCACTCGTAAGCCTTCGACTCGTGCACGATCACGCTGAACGCGTCGATCGGGTCGCCGTTGATCAGCATATCGAGGCGCTGCAGGTCGCTGCGGCGGTAGCCGAGCATCTCGTAGTCCAGCGAGGCGTAGCCCCGCGAGATGGACTTCAGCTTGTCGAAGAAGTCGAGGATGATCTCGCCGAGCGGGAACTCCCAGTCGATCTCGACGCGCGTGGTGTCGAGGTAGTGCATTCCCTTGTACTCACCGCGCCGCTCCGTGCCCAGCGTCATAATGGGCCCGATGTACTCGGTGGGCACCATAATGCGCGCCTTCACGTACGGCTCCTCGATGAACTCGATCACGCCCGCGGGCGGCATCAGCGCGGGGTTCTCGACCAGGATCTCCTCGCCGTCGGTCTTCTTCACGTGGTACTCCACGCTCGGAACCGTCGTGACGAGGTCGAGGTCGAACTCGCGCTCGAGCCGCTCCTTCACGATCTCCATATGCAGGAGACCGAGGAATCCGCAGCGGAAACCGAAGCCCAGCGCCGTCGAAGTTTCCGGCAGGTAATTCAGCGAGGCGTCGTTGAGCTGCAGCTTCTCGAGTGCGTCGCGCAGGTCCTCGTAGGCCTGCGTGTCGGTCGGGAAGATGCCGGCGAACACAAACGAGCGTACGGCCTGATAGCCCGGCAGCGCCTCGCCGGCCTTGTTCTCGGCGTCGAAGATCGTGTCGCCCGCACGCGTCTCGCGCACGGACTTTACGCTGGCGACCACGTAGCCCACCTCGCCCGAGGTCAGCTTGCCCGTGGGCACCTGGCGCAGCTGGTTGTAACCGACCTCGGTGACCTCGTAGACCTCGCTGGACGCGCCGAAGGTGATGTGCATCCCCTTCGTCAGCGTGCCGTCCACCACGCGCACGCTCGGAATCGCGCCGCGGTACTTGTCGTAGTACGAGTCGTAGATGAGCGCGCGCAGCGGGCCATCCGGATTGCCCTTCGGCGGCGGCACCTTCTCCACGACCTTTTCGAGCAGTTCGGGAATGCCGAGTCCTTCCTTGGCGCTCACGAGCAGGATGTCGTCAGGATCGCAGCCGATGAGGTCCACCACTTCCTGCCGGCGCCGCTCGGGTTCCGCGCCCGGGAGGTCGATTTTGTTCAGGATCGGGATGATCTCGAGTCCCGCGTCCATCGCGAGGAACAGGTTCGAGAGCGTCTGCGCCTGGATGCCTTGCGAGGCGTCCACGACGAGGATGGCCCCTTCGCAGGCGGCCAGCGAGCGCGAGACCTCGTAGGTGAAGTCCACGTGCCCCGGCGTGTCGATCAGGTTGAGCTCATACGTGGTGCCGTCCTTGGCGTCGTAGGACATCCGGACGGCGTTGAGCTTGATCGTGATGCCGCGCTCGCGCTCGAGGTCGAGCGTGTCGAGCACCTGGGCCTTCATTTCACGCTTCTGCAGCATGCCCGTGGCCTCGATGAGGCGATCGGCCAGGGTGGATTTCCCGTGGTCGATGTGGGCGACGATGCAGAAGTTGCGAATGAGGGACGGCGGGGTCACGGCGCGCGGAGCTGACGGTGAGGCAGGGGGTAGCCCCGAAAGCTAGCGGAGTGGCGAGTCGCATCCAACGGGCCGACAACGGTCGCGCGACGCCCCGCGTTTACCTTTCTCCTGCGGATGACGACTCCAGCCGCGAGCCGGCTCCGGCCCGACCTGATGGACCCTGTCACCCTCGCGGCGCTTGGACGCCTCGAGGTCATTTCGCGTTGGCTCGTGGACGGCCTCCTCACCGGCCTCCACCGGTCCCCGCGCAAGGGATTCTCGGTCGAGTTTGCCGAGCACCGCCCCTACCAGCCCGGCGACGACCTCCGCTTTATGGACTGGAAGGTCGCCGCGCGCGCCGACAAGTGGCTCATCAAGCAGTACGAGGAGGAAACCAACCTCCGCTGCACCATCGTCCTCGACGTCTCCAAGTCGATGGACTGGAAGTCCAGCGACGCGGTGCCCACCAAGCGGGCGTACGCGGAGCAGGTCGTCGCCGC
Source organism: uncultured Gemmatimonas sp. (assembly GCA_964414995.1). Taxonomy (GTDB): domain Bacteria; phylum Gemmatimonadota; class Gemmatimonadetes; order Gemmatimonadales; family Gemmatimonadaceae; genus Pseudogemmatithrix. Next base: position 4,083 of record CAYPYY010000125.1, on the reverse strand, counting down.
GCTCGCGCTGCTCCTCATCCGCCAGCGCGACTCGGTCGGCCTCATCCGCTTCGACGATGAGCTGCGCTCGGTACTCAAGCCCGCCTCCCGTACGCTGCAATGGAAGCGCATCGTCGCGGCGCTCAGTGACGCCGGCGATGGCTCCGGCTCCGACGCCGGCGGTGCCCTCCGCCAAGCCGCCACGCTGGTCAAACGGCGCGGGATGGTCGTGCTCGTCTCCGACCTCCTGATGGAGCACGCCGAAGTGGATGCCGCCGTGCGCATCCTCCGCGCCCAGGGCCACGACGTCACCGTGCTGCACCTGCTCGATCCGGTCGAGCGCAGCTTCGCGGTGCCCGTCGGCGAGGCGCTGTTCGTCGATCCGGAGTCGGGCACGTCGCTGGCGGCCACGCCGGCCGAGGTACGCGAGGCCTACGCGAGCACGGTCGTGGAGGCGATGGACGAATGGCGCGCGTTGTTTGCCGCCTCTGGCGCGTTCTACGAGCCGGTGCTCACGAACGAACCCTTTGGCATTCCGCTCCGCCGCGCGTTCGCGCGTCGCCAGCGTCAGTTCTGATCGCGCCGTGCTGAACTTTCTCGCGCCGTGGGCGCTCCTGCTCTCGGCGGCCGCCGCGGTCCCGTTGCTCCTGCACCTCTTGCGGCGACGCACGGGCACCAAGGTGGACTTCCCGGCGGTGCGCTACCTCCTGCGCGCCGAGCGCGAGCACGCGCGCGAGGTGCGACTGCGCAACCTCGCGCTGATGCTGCTGCGCGTCGGGATCGTCGTCGCGATTGCGCTCGCGATGGCGCGGCCGATCGGGCTCCTGCCGGGTGTCGGACACCCGCCCACGGCGGTGGCGATCGTCCTCGACAACTCGCTGTCCACCAGCGCGGCCGGTCGCGAGGGGCCCGCGCTCACCCGACTCGCGGAGGCGGCGCAGGCGCTGGTCACCGCCGCCGGCTCGAGTGATGAGCTCACGCTCGTGACCTTCGACCAGGTGGTCACCAGCGGCGAGCGCGATGCGGTGCGCGCAGCCATCGCCAGTGTCCGGCCGATTGATGGCGCCGGCGATGCGGCGGGCGCACTCGCGCGCGCGCGCGCCGTGCTCGACGCCAGCGAGCTCCCCGAGCGGCGGCTCATCGTGCTCACCGACGCCCAGCGCAGCGGCTGGGATTCGGTGCACGTCGCCGCTTCAATGCCGACGCTGCTCCTCGCCGTCGCGACCGATGTCACGCGGAACCGCGCCGTGGCCGAGGCAGTGCCAGAGCCCGCGCACTGGAGCCCGCGCGGCACGCTGCGTGGACTCATCACGGGCGACTCCGCCTCGTGGCGCCTCACGCTCGGCACGGCGACGGTGGCGCGCGGTACGGCGGCACCCGGCGAGCCCGTGCGGGCTCGCGTGCAGCCCGCGGGCCGCGGTTGGCTCGCCGGTGCCCTCGAGCTCGAGCCCGATGAGTACCGCGGCGACGACCATCGGTGGTTTGCCGTGCACGTCGGCGATGCGCCGTCGGTCACCGTAGACGCAAGTGTGGGGGCGTTCGTCGCGCCGGCGTTCGCGACGTTGCGGGAGTCTGGGCGCACGCGTGCGGGCTCGGAGATCACGGTGGCGGCCGCGACCGCGGCGCGCCTCCCGGCACTGCTCTTTGCCCCTTCCGATCCGCTTCAGGTGCCGGCGGCGAACCGCGCGCTCGAGCGCGCCGGCGTGCCGTGGCGGTTCGACGCGCGCCGCACGGGCGAGAGCGAGGCGCGCGGCGACCGCCTCGGTGACGCGACGGTGCGCTTCCGGTACGAACTCGTGCCCACCGGCCCGCTGACGGGCGTGGACACCCTCGCGCGCGTCGGAGCGCGCCCGTGGATCGTCGCCGGTCCGCGCTATGTGCTCGTGGCGTCGCCGCTCGTGCCCGAGGCCACCGACCTGCCCTTGCAGGCGGAGTTCGTGCCCTGGCTCGACGCCGTGCTCGCCGAGCGGCTCGCGTCGTCGCTTGGCGCGGCGGTGCCGGTGCGACCGGGGTCCACCGTGCGCGTGCCGAATGGTGTGACGGCGCTCGAGCTGCACGACGGGACCATCCGTGCGTGCGTCCCCGGCGCCGAGCTGTCCCTGCCGTGGACCGCCGGCGTGCACTTCTGGCGCCGCGGCGACGCGCGCTCCGGTGCGCTCGTCGTGAATCCAGAACCGCGCGAGTCGTCGCTCGAGCGAATGCCGTCGGACTCGCTCGCGCTACAGCTCGGTGGCGCCGCCGTCGCCACCACCGGCCCCGCGCTGGCGCGCGAAGCCCTCTCCGCCGGCGGTCGGCGCCAGCTCGATGCGCCACTGCTCATTCTCGCGCTGCTGCTGCTCGTGGCCGAGTCGGTCGTCGCCCGCCGCGGCCAAGCCACCGCGCGGACCTAACGATGGCTCTGCCAATCCTCACGGAGCGCATCGCGGCGCTCCCCGCCTTCACGCGACTGCTCGCAACGCTGCCGAAGTCCAGCGGCGCACAGGCGGTGGGCGGGCTTGCCGGCTCGGCCGACGCCGTACTCCTCGCCGCGCTCGCCGAGCGCGAACCGAATCGTCTATTCGTCGTCGTCGCCGATCAACTGGGCGAAGCTGAACGCTTCCACGCCGATGTGCAGTCGGTGTTTGGCAGCGAGGGCGTTGCACTCTATCCGCCGCGCGAAGGCTTTGGCGAGGTGGAGCCGCACGCCGAAGTGGCCGGCGAGCGCGTCGAGACGCTCGAAGCGCTCGCCAAGGGCAGCATCCGCATTCTGCTCACCACGGCGCGTGCGCTGCAGGAGCGCACGCGGCTGCCGCGGGCGCTGGCCGATGCGCGGTTGGAGCTGCGCGTGGGCGACACGTGGCGGCTCGAAGAGTTGATGGGCCACCTCGAGGACGTCGGCTTCGAGCGCGTGCCGCTCGTCGAGGACGTGGCGCAGTACTCGGTGCGCGGCGGCATCCTCGACGTGTACGGATTCGGGATGCGCGAGCCCGCGCGCCTCGAGTTCTGGGGCGACGAGCTCAACGAGATCCGCGGATTCGGCATCGCGACGCAGCGCGCCACGGGTGTGCTGCCATCGGTCGTCATCCTGCCGATTGACGTGCGCGGCGATGCCGCCGAACAGCGCTTTGCCCGCGCCTCGCTCGGCGAACTGTTCCCGCCGGGGTCGCTGGTCGTGCTGCCGCGTGGGACCCAACTGCGCGCCGAGTTCGACCGCACCTGGAGCGAGGCGCAGCACCACCTCGAGCTCGCGCGCCGACGCGGCGAGGACGCAGCCCCCCGCGACGAACTGTTCCTCTCGCCACCCACGGCGGAGGGGCAGGTGCGCGCACTGCCGCGCCTCGAGTTCATCGCCGCCAGCGAGGACGACCCGCGCGCCGTGGTGTTCCCGCTGCGCGCGCCAGAGTCCGTCGAGCGCGATATGGCGAAGCTCGGCAGCATCGTTCGCGACGGCACGCCGACGATCATTCTCTGCGACAATAGCGGACAGGCGGAGCGCCTCGAGGAGCTGCTCGAGGGCTCACGCGGCGGCGGCGAGACGCGCGAGCGCCTCACGCTCGCGATCGGCGTGCTCGCCGGTGGCTTTCTCCTGCCGCCGCGTGGCCCGGAAGGCCTGCGCGTCCTCACCGACCACGAGATCTTCCGTCGCGAGCGTCGCATTCGTCGCGCGCGTCGCTATGCGGCAACCGTCGCGCTCGAGCACGTCACGGCGCTCAAGCCCGGCGACTTCGTGGTGCACCTCGAACACGGCGTGGGCATCTACCGCGGGATGACGACGGTCTTCCACGGCGAAGCCACGCTCGAAGTCGCGGTCATCGAGTACGAGGGCGGCGACCGCCTGAACGTGCCGCTGTACCGGCTCGACCAGATCGAGCGCTACCGCGCCGCCGGCGAGTCCAGCGACGACGCGCCACCGCCCAAGCTCCATAAGCTCGGTGGGAAGCGCTGGGCGGCTCAACGCGACCGGACGCGCTCCGCGCTGCGCGAGATGACCGCCGAGCTGCTCGATCTCTACGCGCGCCGCACGATCACCAGCCGGCCCGCGCATCATCCTGATGGCGCGTGGCAGAAGCAGCTCGAGAGCTCGTTCCTCTTCGAGGACACGCCGGACCAGCGCACCGCCACCGA
>CAYPYY010000124.1:2527-7300 GCA_964414995.1 uncultured Gemmatimonas sp. | reverse complement strand
GGTCGCCGTGTTGCGCGTCGGCGGAGCCAGCGTGATCAGCGCGTAGCCCTCGCCCTCGGACGGCGCGTGCGTGAGCACGCTCACCGTAGCGCCGCGCGCGTTGCGCACGGGCACGAGCAGCGTGACGGTGCCGTTGGCATCGTGCACGCGGACTTCACGGCCGCGCGCACGTTCGTCGGAGGTCACGCGGTGCGACGGCGACCACACGTCGCCATAGCCCTCCCCCGTCGGCCAGCGCATCGTGATCGTCGTGCCCGACGACGTGGTGCCAGCCCCGCGCGGCGCCGGCACGTCCACGCGCAGCGCGTCGCCTTCACGCTCAGCCACGGCGCGGAATCGCACGGTCACCGTGCGTGTCTCGCCGGGCTGAATCGGGAAGATTCGCGTGCGCAGCACGCCCAGGTCCATCCACTCGACCAGGGCCGGGTCGCGCTGGCGACGCACGATCTCCTCGTAGATGCGACGCGCTTCGCCGGCACGCATCGTCTCGCCCGTCACCATCTCTCCATCGATTTCGAGCGCGAGGTCTTCGAACGCCGCACCTCGCGGCAGCGGCAGCACGTAGTCGGCCTCGCCGATCGCGCCACCGTGGTTGGTCCACTTCTCCGTCACCTCGTAGCGCAGCACGCGCCCTTCGAGCGTGATGGTCACGTCGCGCGCGCTGCGTTCCACCGCGCGCAGTGGGCGCACGGTGCGCTCGCCGCAGGGTTGCGGCGGGCAAGGCGCGCGGACGCAGGCCACCTGGCAGAGTACGGGCTCCTGCGCCGGCAGCGTCGGCGTCACGAGAACAAGGGCAGCGAGGGTCCTTCGGATGTGCGACAACACGGGGTCTCCCGGTCAGGGTCGACAAGGAGACGTCACTCGTGTCAGAACTTGCACACCGGCGCTACGCGGGCGGGCTGAACGCAGCGAAGCCCCACAGCCGAGAGTGGCTACGGGGCCTCGGTAACTACTTGCGCAACAACGAGTTAGCGGCGCGCCTCGTCGGCTGCATCCACGCCGTCCACCCCGTCCACTGCCGGCACAATCCGCGTCGGCGTCCGCACGATCACGCGCACCGCCAACATATTCTGATCCGCGCGATTCATCGTGGACATCAGGCTCTCCGCCGGCTGCCGGACCGCCCAACCCAGCGAGAACGGTACGGGCGCCGTCCGCAGCGCCGCCTGCTGCATACGCTCGGCGACCATCTTCACGTTCGACTCCTGCGCGCCGCGCAGCACCACCACGAACTCGTCGCCACCGACGCGCACCACCGGCTCTTCCGCGCGCACCTGCCGCATCAGGAACCGGCTCATCCGGATGAGCGTGTTGTCGCCCATCTGGTGCCCGTACTGGTCGTTGTACTGCTTGAAGTGGTCGATGTCGATGAACAGCACGCCCCAGGTCTCATCGCCCGCCGAGAGGATCTCGTCGAGGTCCGCGAGGTGGCGACGGTTGAAGCAGCCGGTCAGCGGGTCGCGCACCGCGCGTTGCCGCAGTTCCTCCTCGAGCACCTTCCGGTGCGTGATATCCACCAAGATGCCGTGATACAGCGTCTCGCCCGACTCGGCGTCGTGCGCCGAGTACACGGTGTCGAGCACCGTGAGCAGCGCGCCATCGGGGCGCACGATCTGCAGCTCGAAGTCGCGCACGAAGCCGTGCCGTTCGATCTGGTCGAGCTCCGCGAGGCGGCGCGCCGGATCCACCACCAGCTCGTTGGCCCCGTAGCTGCGCAGGTCCTCGAGTGAGCGCACGCCGAGCAGCGAGAAGAACGCGGGGTTGGCGTCGAGCACCTCACCGCGCGAGTTCGTGATATAGATGGCCTCGCGCAGGTTCTCGACGAACGAGCGCAGGCTGTCCGGGTCCTGCAGCGAGCGATAGCGCGACGTCATACGAGCACCGCCGGACGTTCCTCCCATTGACGCATCATCGCACAGAAGGCCGTCGCGGCCTCCTGGTCGAAGTCGGGTCCCGCCCCCTGCTCGATGTGCTTCAGCACGCGCTCCGCCTCCCACGCCTCACGATACGGGCGCTCCGTCCGGAGCGCGTCGTAGACGTCGCAAATATGCACGAGCCGGCTCGCTTGGTGCACGCCACGGTCAAAATGCCGCGCCGGGTACCCCTGCCCGTTGATCATAATGTGGTGCTCGTAGGCCACCGCCGCGGCCAGGTCCAGGTCCCGGTCGCTCTCGTAGATCAGCCGCGCCCCATCCACCGGATGCTTGCGCATCAGCGTCCACTCCTCGTCGGTCAACTTGCCCGCCTTGTTGAGCACGTCCTTCGGGACGCGCACCTTGCCAAGGTCGTGCAAGAGACCGGCCACCCCGAACGCCCGAACGTCACGTGGTGACAATCCCATCCACTCCGCCAGCCCCATCGTGAGCACACTCACATTGAGTGAGTGCGTTGTCGTGTATTGATCGAACTCCTTGAGCTGGAGCAGGGGCATCACAATCTGACGATCTCCGTGCATCGCGATCGAGAGGGAGCGCACCACTGACTCAGCTTCGAGCAGTGGTAAAGTCCCGAACTCTTGCACCTCGCGATGCAGCCACTGCACCGTCTCCGCCTCGGCGCCCACCGAATACGTCACCTTGGCGACGGGAACTGCCTCAGGTTTTGACACCTCCTCGGTGCCCCGCACGCCGATCGCCCCGAACTTGATCGTGCTGCGCTTCTCGGGGCTCCGGGTGGTCGAATCCACCGCCTGGAGCAGCATCCGGGCGAGCACTTCGTCGAGAAAGAGCTCGAACTCATCGAGCGTCGTGCCGCGCTGGAACTCGAGCCGCTGGACGCCGGCGTTGGCGAGCCGCACGCCCCAGTCCCAGTCACCCAGTTCGCGCAGGGCTTGCTCCCCGTACACGACGTCGTGACCCAGGAAACTGAAGAGCGGCTTCGGGTCCGTCTCCTGGAGCACCTGCAGGCGCTCGAAGCACTGTCGGATCGCGCGCACGCGCGCCGGATGCCCTTCGTTGTAGAGGGTCATCGTCGCCAGTGCCTGCGCGAACGTCGTGAGGAATCGCACCGCGTCGTTCATTGCTCTCCGGTGGGCACGGCGGGCAGTACCGCCGGGGTCGCGCGCGAGAGGCGCGGGTCGTCAGGGCTCATCGCCGGCCGCGCGACGGCGGATGCGGCGGCCACAATCTCCGGGTCCGCACTCGCGGCCGCCAGCGCCAGCGCAGACTTCGCCGCCGCGTGATCACGCCAGTGCATCGCCAGCCCTTCAATCGCCGCCAGCATCTCCGGTGTCTTCGGCGCCAGGCTCTCGCGCTTGATGAGCTTGCCGGTCTTCACCACCCGCGCCGCCAGCCACGCCGGCGTGTCGGCCGCCCGTTGCGACGCCAGCGCGCGAATCCCCAGGGCGCGCAGCTCCTCGGAAAGCATCGCGTCGTCCGCGCGTGCGCGCAGGACGCCCGCCGCATCACGCGGGCAGTTCGACATCGCCGCGCCCAGCGCCAGCCGCACGTTCCCCTCGTCCGCATCGCCCAGCGCGCGCACGATCGCCGCGTCGCGCGATGCCGGATTGCGCAGCTCCTGCCTCAGCGCCTCGCGCCGCACCGCCGGATCCGGATGCGTCTGCCACTGCGACGGCGAGTAACCGCAGTCCCACTCGGGGTGCTTGCCAAGCAACGCGAGAATGGGCCGCATCGTGTTCCAGCGCAGGCCGGCAATCCGCGTCATCAGCGCCACCCCGACCGGGGCGCCCACCGTTTCCAGCAGCTCCACCAAGGCCGCAAGCCGCCGATCGTCCGCCGTGTCGTCCACGGCGTCGAGCAACGGTTCCACCGCGGCCACGCCCATCCGCTTCACCAGTCGCTGCAACGCCGCCGCCGGCAGCGGGTCCAGCGCGAGCTGCGCACGCAGCCGCGTTGGCGTGGCGATATGTCGCCACAGCACGTCGCGCATCCACGTCGCGGGAGCGTTGTCGATCAGGTTCAGCAGCGGCAGCAGATCGGCGCGCGCGCCCAGCTCGTCGGCAGAGCGCCAGACCTGCGCCCCCAGCGTGCCAATCTCGAGTCCCATCGCGAGCAGCCGCTCGGCTTCAATCGGATACGCCTGCACCTGCGCCACGAGATTCGGCTGGTGCGCCGACATCTTCTCGAGCGCCACCCGGTAGCCGTCGGGGTTCGGATCCTTGTGCGTCCAGCCGTCGAGCAGCTTGCCCACCTGCTCGCGCAGTGCCCCGTCCGCCTGGTCGCGCATCTTCTCCGTCCCGCTGTCCGCGTGCACGGCGAGCTTGCTCAGCATCCGCACCATCGAGTGCGACACGTTCTCCTGCGAGCTCTCCGCCGCGGCCTTCACCAGCTCCACCACCGCGTCCACGGCCATCCCCTGTGACGCGTTCAGCACAAACTGCCGCCGCTGGTTCAGGTCGCCGCCCATATCCATCAACCGCTGCAGGGTGGCCGGCGAGAGCTGCCCCACGAGCTGCGACACCCGCTTCTGCAACGCCACCGCGTCGCGACCGCTCTTGACCTTGAGCTCCTCCGCGATTTGCAGCAGGTAGCCCACCACCACCTGATCATAGGCCGCGTCGCGCTTGTGTTCTTCGATCGCCTTGGCCACCACGGTGGGATCGGTCGCCGCCGGATCGTTGGTATCGAGCTTCTCCTGCTGCGCGATCAGCGCGGCGCGCGCGAGCCCGACCCACAGCGTCGCCGCACGGCTCCCCGCGCCCGACATCTGTCCTTCCTCGCCCTCGACGCCCTCGTCCTCCAGGAGCTGCAGCTGGGCGAACGTCATCGGGAACAGCCGGATGTGCGGCCACTGCGTCAGGACCTCCGGTCCTTC
>CAYPYY010000124.1:0-2427 GCA_964414995.1 uncultured Gemmatimonas sp. | reverse complement strand
TCCGACGACGTGTCCGCCAGCAGCGGATGCCCCGCGGGATAGATGGCGTTCTTGTGCAACCCGATCGAGAACTCGATCAGGAAGTCCGAGAGTTCTCGCGAGAGCGCGGCGGACTCGCCGACCGTCGTAACCCGTGCCATCGTCGCAAATATGCACGGGTGTCACGCGACCCGGCCATTCACACCCCGTCGACGGTGGAACCCCTTCCGCCAACCGGTAGCTTTAGGGGTCGTCCGCGCCCCACCCTCACGTCCTCAGCGCCCCCTCCGTGTCCACTCCCGACACTGCTCTGCAAACGCTCGCCATCAACACCGTCCGCACCCTCTCGATGGATGCGGTCCAAGCCGCAGAGTCGGGACACCCCGGCACGCCGATGGCGCTCGCCCCGCTCGCCTACGCGCTCTACACGCGGCACATCCGGCACAACCCCGCCGATCCGCACTGGCCGAACCGCGATCGTTTCGTGCTCTCCGCCGGGCACGCGTCGATGCTCCTGTACTCGACGCTCTACCTCACCGGCTACGATCTCCCGCTTGAGGAGCTGAAGAACTTCCGCCAGTGGGGCAGCCGCACGCCGGGCCACCCGGAGTTCGGACACACCGCGGGCGTCGAGACCACCACGGGCCCGCTCGGCCAGGGCGTCGCCAACGCGGTCGGAATGGCCGTCGCCGAGGCGCATCTCGCGGCCACGTTCAACCGCGAGGGCCACGAGGTCCTCGACCACTACACGTGGTTCATCGCCGGCGATGGCTGCCTGCAGGAAGGCATCTCGCACGAGGCCGCGTCGTTCGCGGGCCACCAGAAGCTCGGCAAGCTCATCGGGTTCTGGGACGACAATCGCATCACCATCGACGGCCGTACCGACCTCTCCTCGAGCGACGATGCCGCCAAGCGCTTCGAGTCGTACGGCTGGCAGGTCCTGCACATCGCCGACGTCAACGACCAGGCACAGATCGACGCGGCCATCGCGGCCGCCAAGGCCGACACCGGGCGTCCCACGCTCGTCGTCACGCGCACCATCATCGGCTTTGGATCGCCCAACCGTGCCGACACTGCCAAGGCGCACGGCGAAGCGCTCGGCACCGATGAGATCAAGCTCACCAAGGCCGCCTACGGCTGGCCCAGCGATGAGCCCTTCCACGTCCCGACCGCTGCGCTCGAGCACTGGCGCCTCGCCAAGGAGCGCGGCGTGAACCTGCAGGCGGAGTGGATGCGTCGCTTCGCCGAGTACGCCAAGGCTTTCCCGAGCGAGGCCAAGGAGCTCGGGCGGCGCTGGCACGGGGATCTGCCCGCGGGCTGGGAACGCGCGCTGCCGGAGTTCACGAAGGAGAACGGCAACGTGGCGAGCCGCGCGGCGTCGGGCGTCGTCCTCAACGCCCTCGCGCCGGCGATTCCCGAACTCATCGGCGGCAGCGCCGACCTCACCGGCTCCAACCTCACCAACATCAAGGGCAGCCCGGTTTTCCAGGCCGGCGCACGCGCGGGTCGCAACTTCCACTTCGGCATCCGCGAACACGCGATGGGCGCGGTGATGAACGGAATGGCGCTGCACGGCGGCATCATTCCCTACGGCGGCACCTTCCTCGTGTTCGCCGACTATATGCGTCCCGCCATCCGCCTCGCGGCGCTGATGCGGCAGCAGGTCATCTACGTCTTCACGCACGACTCGATCGGCCTCGGCGAGGACGGCCCCACGCACCAGCCCGTCGAACATCTCTCGGCGCTGCGCTGCATTCCGAACCTCGTCGTGCTGCGTCCCGCCGACGCCGCGGAAACCGCCGAAGCCTGGCGCGCTGCGCTCAAGCACCGCACCGGACCGGTCGCGCTCGTGCTCACGCGTCAGAAGCTACCGCTCATCGACCGCAGCACGCACGGCGCCGCCGGCGGCGTAGCGCAGGGTGCGTACGTGCTCAAGGACGCTCCCGCAGGCACTGCACCCGCGGCGGTCATCATCAGCACCGGCTCCGAGGTCGAGATTGCGCTCAAGGCACAGGCCGCGCTCGCAAGCGAAGGCGTGCACACGCGCGTCGTCTCGATGCCGTCGATGGAGTTCTTTGCCGCGCAGTCGAGCGAGTACCGCGAGTCGGTGCTGCCTCCAGGCATTCGCCGCGTAGCGATCGAGGCCGCGCATCCGATGAGCTGGCACCGCTGGGTCGGCGACACCGGGACGATCGTGGGCATCGAGACCTTCGGCGCCTCGGCGCCGTACCAGAAGCTCTACGCCGAGTATGGCATCACGGCTGAGGCCGTTGTGCGTGCCGTGAAAGCGCGCGCTTAGCGCGTGTTCCCCATCAGTACGTGGCGCGCGCGCGCACCGGGCCTCGCAGTCGCCGGCGCGGTGGCGGTGCTCTCCTGGTTGCTTGCGCGCGCCGAGGGGCGCTGGCTCGGGAATGCGGTCGTCGATGCCTTGGTCATCGCGATCCTGCT
>CAYPYY010000123.1:1511-7347 GCA_964414995.1 uncultured Gemmatimonas sp. | reverse complement strand
CCGCAGATCAACCGGATCGTCGCCGCCATCCATCCGTACCGCCAGACGCTGCTCTTCTCGGCGACAATGCCGCCCGAGGTCGAGGCGCTGGCGCGGAAGTACCTGCGCAAGCCCGTGGTGGTACAGGTGGGGCGCCGCTCGCAGGCGGCGGCCACGGTGCGACACTTCGTGTATCCCGTGCCGGGCCACCGAAAGAGCTCGTTGCTCACGCACCTGATCCGCGAGATGGACGGCGACGACACGGTCCTCGTGTTCACGCGGACCAAGCACGGGGCGGACCGCGTGGTGCGGCATCTGGAGCACGAGGGCGTGAAGGCCGACGCGTTGCACGCGGACAAGTCGCAGGCGCAGCGCGACCAGGCGCTGCAGCGCTTCAAGGACGGCAAGACACGGGTGCTCGTCGCCACCGACATCGCCCAGCGCGGGCTCGACATCTCGCACATCACGCACGTGATCAACTACGACGTGCCGCAGCAAGCCGAGGATTACGTGCACCGGATCGGTCGCACGGGGCGCGCGGCCAAGGAAGGCGACGCCTTCACGTTTATGAGCACGGACGAGATCGGAATGGTGCGGACGATCGAGCGCGTGATCGGCCAGGAGATTCCGCGGATTTCTGTGCCGGGGTTCGACTTCGGGACCTGAGGCGGGTCCGCGTCGCCGCGCTCAGTAGCTCTCGCGCGCGCGCCCCAGCCGACTCACTGTCACCGTCTCGGCGCGCTGGCGCAGCGACACGATCACGGTTGAGTTGGCGAGCCCCCAGCCCATCCCCGACGGCGCGTAGGTAATGGTGTCGCGCGAGGCGCGCAGCGACACGTAGTGCATTCGCTTCAGGTTCCGGTGGTGGAGCGTGTCACCGCCGGCCTCGATCCGTAGCGAGCCGGCCGCAGCGTCCACGATGAGCCGTGCCCGCTCCCCGCGCCGTATCGCCGCCGCCCTCGTGAGCACCAGCGCACTCGACACCTCGTGCGCCGCCTGGCGCAGGCGTAGCCCGTCGAGCACGTCGCGCGTACGCGGGATGGCGATTCCCGCCGTGATTCCCACGATCGCACAGAACACCACCAGCTCAACCAACGTCGCACCGCGCCGCATCGCACGCTCCAATCACGGGTCGCGCCCACGATAGGTAGATTCGGCGCGGGGCAGCGCATCGCGGCGTTGCCCCCGACGTCCTTTCGTTCGGAGCCTCCGATGCCCGCCCCGTCTCGCTACCGCCCCCTCCGCCTGCTGGCCCTCGCCGTCGCACTCGGCGGCTGCTACCAAGACCCCGAGGTCGCAATGGACCAGCAACAGCTGCTGACGGACCTGGGCGATTCAATGAATGAGCTCGCCCTGCAGACGGCGGAGCTGACGGCGCAACTGGACTCGCTCAAGGGGGTCATCGCTCGGCAGGATACGCTCATCTATCGGATGGCCAACGTGACGGGCATTCCGTACCAGCTCCGTTGAGAACCGAGGAGCTGGGAGCGAGAGGGAGATCCGCAGCGCTGAGGAGCGAGGGGTGATGGGCCGCCGGTGAGAGGTTGAAGGGTGGCCGTCTGAGCGTAGCTTTCACCTCCGGCCTTTGGCCCTTGGGGTCTCGTCGTCCGGTCTTCGCCTTTCCCTCTCGCGCTTCGTTCCTTGATCCTCTCGATAGAGTTTTGCGTCGTCTGAAACTACGAGCCCCGAGCCGTCGGTCTGGCGGCTGCGCTTCGTGAGACTTGGCCGGAGGCCGATGTGACGCTCACGCCCTCCGGGGGCGGCGTCTTTGAGGTCGCAGTGGATGGTGTGTTGGTGTTCTCCAAGAAGGCGCTCGGGCGGCACGCGCAACCGGGCGAGATTGTGCGACTGATTCGTGAACGGCTCGGGTGAGCTCGTTCCTTTTCCCCCTCAACGCAGGACTCTGTGCGAATTGCGCTTTCCACCGGCGGCGGTGACGCCCCCGGGCTCAACGCGGTGATTCGGGCGGCCACCCTCTCGGCCATCGAACGCGGGTGGTCGGTACTCGGCATCAAGCGCGGCTACTTCGGCCTGCTCGGAGAGGACGAGGTCATTCCGCTCACGCGCGAGACCGTGCGCGGCATCGGTCACCTCGGTGGCACCATCCTGCGCACGACGAACCGGGGCAACCCGTTCTCGTTTCCTGTGCAGCAGGCCGATGGCTCCTACAAGGAGATCGACCGCTCCGATCAACTGATCGAGAACGCGCGAAATCTCGGGATCGAGGCCATCATCTCCATCGGCGGCGACGGTTCGCTAGCCATTGCGCAGCAGTTGGTGGACAAGGGAATGCGCATCGTCGGTGTGCCGAAGACGATTGACAACGATGTCGCGGGCACGGTGGCGACGTTCGGTTTCGACACCGCCGTACAGACGGCGATCGAAGCGATCGACAAGCTGCAGACGACGGCCGAGTCGCACGACCGCGTGCTCGTGCTCGAGGTGATGGGCCGCGACGCGGGCTTCATTGCGCTGCACTCGGGCGTGGCCGGTTCGGCGGACGTGATCCTGCTGCCCGAGTTGGCGTGGAAGCTCGATCACGTCGTCGAGGCGGTGATGGACCGGGACCGGCGCGGGCGGAAGTTCGCGATCGTGGTGGTCGCCGAGGGCGCGAAGGACGAGTCGGGGCAGGTGTCCATCATCGGCGAGTCGATGCCGGGGCAGGCGCCGCGCATCGGTGGCATTGCGCACCATCTGGCCAAGGCGATTCAGCAGAAGACGGGCAAGGAGTGCCGTTCAATGGTGCTGGGTCACCTGCAGCGCGGTGGAATGCCGACGGGCTACGACCGGCTCCTGGCCACGCGCTTCGGTGGGGCGGCGGTGCAGGCGGTGGCGGACCAGAAGTGGGGGCATATGGTGGCCCTGCAGACCCCGCATATCGTGACCGTGCCCATTCGCGAGGTGCTCAAGGCGCCCAAGCGCGTGGACGCGACGCACGACATCGTGCAGACGGCGCGTCGGATCGGGATCAGCTTCGGGGATCGGTGATCGTGCGGACCGGGCGAACGGACGGGGCGGCGGCGGGTATCATCCCGTCCCTCTGGTCGTCTGATGTACGAATGTCGCTTCCCAAAGTCCTTCCAACCGTCCTGCTGGTGATGTCGCCGGCGTTGCTCGTGGCGCAGTCGAGCGCGCCCGCGCCGGCCCCTGCGACGACGCGCAGCGCCCCGGTTGTGCCACGCGAGATGGTGCCTCCGGCCGGCAAGTGCCGGATCTGGATGGACGGCGTGGCCCCTGCCCAGCAGCCCGCCCCGACCGACTGCACGACGGCACTGCGCCAGCGGCCGGCCAACGGGACCATCGTGTTTGGACCCGCTGAGCGTCGTCCGGCCGTCAACGGATTTGGGTCGCGGCCGGCGCGTGACAGTGCGCGCACGACGCGCGAGCGCGCCAAGCCTGCCCGCGACAGCGTGAGGACGGCACCGAGTCGCGCCCCGTCGCCGGCTTCGAGTCCGACTCCGAGTCCGACACCGACCGAGCGGCGACCCCCACGGGAGCGCACTCCGTAAACGACCGCTCCGCGCTCCGCCCGGTCCGCGACCAGTATCTCCCGCCGGACCACGATGCCTTCGTGCGCTCCGGTGGCGCCCGCGGCCGCATCATCATCATCGCGCCCACGCGCGCGGCCTGCGAGACCATCGAGCTCGCGTTCACGCTGAACATCGAGACCGTGCTCTGGCGCTCGCGCGGCCAGGAGCTCTCGGACCTCGCCGCCAAGCTCGCGGAATCTGACGTCCGCCCACGGCAGGGCTTCGGCATCGTGGCCGGCACGGGCACGGGCAAGACGCTCAGCATCAAACCGCTCGCCAAGCTCCTGCTCGACACCGACGAGCTGCGTGTGGGCGTGGTGAACCGCGAGCGCGAGGCCACGCCCGAGACCCCGACGTGGAACGTCGTCATCGTCACCACCGGCATCGCACGACGCTGGTTCCAGGACGGCGACATCCGGCCGCACGACACACTCGTGGTGGACGAGATCCATCAGACCAGCGCCGAGCTCGAACTCTGCCTCGCGCTCGGCAAGCGCACGGGATGTCGGTTCATCTGGCTGAGCGCGACGGTGGATCCGTCGTTCTACGCGCGCTACCTGAATGCGGCAGCGGTCGTGGAGTCGTCAGCGTTCGATCCGTCGCGCGCGGCCAAGGTGGAAGTTGAGCGTCGCAAGCCGGTGGGGTTTCTCGACGACCGCTTCCTGCAGCGCGCGATGCGCGAGCGGCGCGGGATCGGCGTGTTCCTGCCCACGCGCGCGGCCGTCGAGGAAGTCGCGACGCAAGTCGGCCAGCGCTATCCGCGGATGGCGGTGGCGTTCTATCACGGCGGCGAGCCCATCCGCGTGATTCGGCCCTTCCTCGAGGGCGAGGTCGAGAAGCCGTTCCTGCTGGCGATGACCGCCGCGGGGCAGAGCGCGCTCAACGTGCAAGGACTCGACACGGTGATCATTGACGACACGCGCTTTGCGAACGTCGTCGAGCGCGGCCGCAACGTGCTCACGCGTCTGCACCTCGGGGCGAACGAGATCCTGCAGATGGCGGGCCGCGTGCACGGGCGTGTGGCCGGCGGACGCGTGTTCATCCTGAGCGACCGCGACATTCGGTTTGATCGTCTGGAGCCCACGGCACCGGAGTTCCAACTGGCGGGCGACTCCGAGCGCGTGGCACTCACCTGCGCCGCGCTCGGCGTGCGCGCCGACGAGCTCGACCTGCCCGTCGCGCTAGACCGCGTGAGCTACCGCGCGGCGCTCAGCTTCCTCGAGTCGCGTGGCATCATCGATCAGGGGCGGCTCACGGAGTATGGGCGCGCGGTGGAAGCGCTGCCGGTGGATCGCGCGTGGGCCGAGCTGCTTGTGCACTGCGATGACACGCTGCTGCCCTATGTGGCGGTGATGGCCAGCGTGGAGTCGCTGCATCGGATGACGCGCGAGGACCGCGACCTCGCGGGCCTGATCGTGCCGGGCAGCGATCATCTCACGACGTACAACGTGTACGCCGAGGCGTTCACGCGCTGCGGGTACCTGGGTGAGGTGTACGGGCTGCCGCGGCAGTTGTTCGACGAGAGCGTGGAGCGCTGGGCGGAGTCGCGCGGCGTGTTGGTGAAGACCCTTGAGGACTCGGCGCTGGCGATGGCGAGCATTTATCGCTCGGTAGGCCTGCCGCTGCCGACCACGATGCCGCGCGCGACGCCGGAGATCGAGAAGCGGTGGGTGTCGCTCCTGGCGCGCATAATGCCGTTCTCGCTCGTGATCGATGAGGAGACGGCCGACGGCGACGAGGCGCGGGTGTCGAAGACCAGCGTGTGCGGGAGCTGGGGCCCGATTGCGGGAACGCTGCGCTACTTCGCGGACAAGTTCGGCGTCCCGCGCGCGGCGATCGAAGGCACGCAGATTCCGCGCGACCTCGTGCGGGAGCACGCGGTGGGGCACGAAGCCAAGCTCGTGTACGATGCCTCGCACCGAGAGCGGCCGTTTGCGATCGAGCGACGGCTCACGTACTTCGGGTTCGAGCTGGAGCGGGAGCGCGAGACGATTGCGGACTTCCCGCCGGGCAAGGAGGACGAAGCGCGGCGCGTGCTGGCGGAGGCCTGCGCGCGCGGCGAGGCGCGGCACCCGGCGATCCCGCGCAACCGGCCGTACATCGAAGAAGTGCGCGAGGTGTGGCGGCGCAGTGGCGGCACCACGCCGCGTCTGTCGCAGCAGGAACTCGCCGCCTGGTACTACGGCAAGCTCCGCGAGGTGAACGGGCTGGCGTCGTTCCGTGCGTTGCCGTTGATCTTCGACCCGGATGAGATCGTGCCGGCCGCGGAGCGCGCGCGCTGGATGGCGTTGCCGTCGCACGCGGAGATTCGCGGGCGCGACGTGCCG
>CAYPYY010000123.1:0-1411 GCA_964414995.1 uncultured Gemmatimonas sp. | reverse complement strand
CGGCGTCGCTAGAACGTGATTAGTACCCTAGGTACAAACCTTACAAGGCCCACCCGTTCGGGTGGGCCTTGTTGTACTGTGTCCAGCATTTAAATCGTTGATACGTAACAAGTTAGGTGGACAGTCCAAAACCCATTGCGACTAGGACTGGCCAGTCCTATTCTCGGGGCGTGACCCAGAAGCGACTTCAAATCCTGGATGCCGCGGCGGAGCTGATCGCCGACAAGGGCTTCGTGCAGACGTCGGTGGACGACGTCATCGCGAAGGCCGGGCTCAGTGGCAAGAGCCATTTCTACCACTACTTCAAGTCGAAGGACGCGTTGGGGCACGAGGTGCTCGCGCGCCAGTTCGATGTGTTGGCCGATCGCGGGCTCGCGATTCTTCGCGAACCGTCGCTGGATCAGTTCGAGCGCCTGCACGTCTTCATTGATTCGATCGTGGCGATGCAGGCCGAGCGTGGCGGGCGGACGAGTTCGCCGTTTGGCGCGCTGGCCACCGAGATGGCGGCGATGGACGAGGGTTTCCGCGTGCGGATCGCGCGCGTGTTCCGCTCGTGGACGGACGAGATCGCCAACCTACTGACCGAAGTGCAGGATCGTCTCGAGGAGGACGCGGACCCGGCTCGGCTCGCGCGCTTCATCGTGGCGACGCTGGAAGGAGCGACGACGATGGCGCGGATGAAGCGCGACATCAGCCTGATGCACGGCGTGGCGACGGACCTGAAGCGGTTTGTGGCGGGTCACGTGCGGCGCGGGGTCACGGCCTAACCGGAAGCAGTTCCTGGGGGAACGGATGGCGTCGATTGCAGCAGGACTCGGAATGTTCGGAATGGACGATTGCGTGCCGGAGCGGGCGGCCGACCGCGATCGCAGCGAGCGGCGCGCGCGCTTTGACGCCGAGGCGCTGGCGCAGTTGGACGCGCTCTACTCGTTTGCGCTCAAGCTGAGCCGCGGGCGCGACGACGCCGAGGACCTGGTGTCGGACACGATGCTGCGCGCCTTTCAGCGCTGGGAGCAGTACAAGCTCGGCACCAACATCCGCGCGTGGCTGTTCACGATCCTCTACCACGCGTTCGTGAGCCGCAAGCGGCGGATTGACGCGCGCGAAGTGCAGCCGATGGAGTCCGAGGACGGGCGCGAGACGTTCGACCCGGTGGGCGAGGCGGATCCGATGGGGACGTTTTTCGACTCGTTCGTGGATGCGGAGATCGTGAACGCGATTCAGGCGCTGCCGGAGGAGTATCGCTCGGCGGTGGTGATGAGCGACCTGCACGGGCTGCGGTATGGGGAGATCGCGCAGGTGCTCGGCGTGCCGGAGGGGACGATTAAGTCGCGGTTGTTCCGGGGGCGACGGTTGCTGCAGGCGCAGTTGCGCGGGTATGCGGAGGAGATGGGGTACATCAAGCGGGCGA